>JBFLVN010000117.1:0-11406 GCA_040758475.1 Bdellovibrionota bacterium | reverse complement strand
CCTCCCGGTCCGCCCGCTGGATGGGATTTTCGTGCGGGGAGACCTGCGGGTGGTTCACTCCCACCGGGCGGCGATTCCCGTCGCCCGGCAGGCTTCCGACCACCTTCCGCTCGTGAGCGAGCTCGTCCTCACGGCGGGGGATGGGAAGGACGGCGCCTGAAAGATAGTGGCCGCGCGGATTTCTACGCTTCCACGTTCATCCGGCCCTGATCCACGAAGTTTTCCGTGGCGTCGTCGATGGCGCGGCCCGCGCGCCCCAGGCCTTCGTGGATGTAGAGGCTCTTGGGATCCACTTTCTCCTTGGGAGGCGGCGGCAGGCGCATTTCGTACTGGACCGGCATCTTGTGATCGGAGATCTGAAGCTCCGGGTTGTAGACGCTCGAAAATTTCCAGAGCATTTTGACGAAGTTGGTCTGACCGCGAAGAAGGTGCCCCGCGGCGATCTTCGCCGTGCTTTTGAGGGCCGCCCACCCCAGGTGTTTCTTGTTGAGGACTTCCTGGGTCTTCACCAGTTCGCCGTAGAATTGGGGCAGGGGCATCTTCGTCGGCAGGACCGCGTGCTGGATGTCGAAGAGGCGGTAATCGCGGGTCGTCAGGCGCCGCGATTCCGTGTGCCACGTTTCGGTGCCGGGGTAGGGCGTGTTCACGCTGACGTTCACGATCTCGGGGATTTCGAGGCAGAACTGGCGGATGACCTCGAAGCGCTTCTCGTCCCAGTCGGGATCGGCGATCAGGTTGATGGCGACCGTGATGCCGAGCGAGCGGGCGTATTCGAGGGCTTCGAAGTTCTTGCTCAGGGTCACGCGCTTCCGGAATTTCTTTAATCCTTCGGCGTCGATCGCCTCGATCCCCAGGAACATGTATTCGAGCCCCAGCTTCTTCCAGAACTCGAAGACGGGCTTGTTGCGAAGGAGCACGTCGCCCCGGGTTTCAAGATAGAATTTTTTCTTGATCCCCTTGCGGGCGATGGCCTCGCCGATCTCCAGGCCGTGCTTTTCCTGGACGAAGGCCACGTCGTCGACGAGAAAGACGCCCGGTTCCTGGACGCGGGAGAGGTCTTCGACGGCCCGTTCGGGGCTTACGACCCGGTAGCTTCTCCCATAGAAAGTCCAGGCGCTGCAAAAGGAGCAGTCCCACGGGCAGCCCCGGGCGAATTCGATCGAAGCGCAGGGGTCGAGCACGCCGATGAAGTATTTTTTCCGGTTTCTGAGAAGATCGCGGGCTGGGTGGTACGTATCCAGGGATTCGAGGAACCGGGGCGGCGGTCCTTCGCCGTCCACCGTGACGGCGCCTGGAACCTGATGGACGGCTTTGCGGTCGTTCTGGATCGCTTCGAGGATGAGGGCGATGGAGGCTTCGCCTTCCCCTTTCAGGATGCAGTCGATGGCGCCCTGGCCGTGTTCGAGGAATTCCTCCGCCGTGAAGGAAGCGCTGTGGCCGCCTACGAAGAAGTAGCAGCCAGGGAGGACTTCCTTCGTTTTTTTCGCCAGGTCGATGATTTCGGGGACGTTCGCCATGTAGTTGCACGAAAAGGCGATGGCATCGGGCCGGAATTCGGAGAGGAGTTTGAAGTACTCCTTCTGAGTATCGGCCTGGAGGTCCAGGAGGCGCACCTCGTGGCCCGCCCTCCGGGCGGCCTCGGCTACGAGTTCGAGCCCCAGGGGTTCGAGCCGGAGGTAGATTTTCGTGTACATGAGCGGGCTTGGATGAACGGCCAGGAATTTCATAGGCGCCTTTCTGGAGCGAAAGGGAAAGGCCCTTCCTCCCCGGTTGGCCACGGAGAGTAAACCTAGGAGAAACGGACGCGCCCGTCCAGACGGGTGCCGGGGCTATTTGAAATCGCGCCGCTGGAAAACGAAGACCGCGAGCATGAGGAGGGCGGCCGAATAAAGGGCGGCATAGAGGGTGGCCTGCCAGAGAAACTCGGGGGGCGGGGGGAGGTTGTAGGGAACCCGGTCCTTGAGGTTCAGGCTGCTGAAGTTGGGGATGAAGTAGAAGAGAACCTCGATGAAACCTTCGTAGGCCTGGATCTTCTTGATGGCCTGGTAGTTGCGGATTTCATTCGAAAGGCACCCCACGGCCCAGATGCCGAGTGTGAAGAGGCCGCTTAAATAGGGTGTCGAGAAGGCGGAAAAAACCATGGCGATGGCGCTCACGAGGGCGAGTTCGAGCACGATCGTCCAGAGAGCCATCCAGGCGAGAGAGGGGAAGATCGCCTCGGCCCAGAGAATAGCCAGATAAAAGAAAAACAGCATGGCGCCGAGCACCGCCAAGATCGCGCCGAAAAGGCCCAGGTATTTTCCGAAGACGAACTGGGTCCGGCTGATGGGTTTAGCGAGCAGCGTGTAGACGGTTTTCCGGTCGAGTTCCTGGAACAGGAGATTCACTCCCATGACGATGGCGATCAGAACCCCGAAAAGGTTGATGGCCCCCAGGCCTACGTCCAGGACGACCATCCCGCTTTGTCCCGGCGCCGCCGTATCCAGCGCGCTCCCCACGGCGATCAGGAGAAGGCCAAAGAGAATAGCCGTGTAGAGGATCCGCTGGCGGAGGATTTCGATGGCGGTATGGTAGCCCAGCCAGAAAATCTTACGCACGGGGTGCTCCTTCCTGGACCAGCTTGTAGAAATAATCTTCCAGGCGTTCCCGGATGGGGGTGACGGCGAGTACGGAGCCACCGGCTGCTTGGGTTTCTTTTATCAACGCCTGCGCTTCTGCTTCCGTGCGGAGGCGCGTATAGACCAGGCCCCCTCCCTCTTCCCGGACCCACTCGGCCTGGGTGCGAATCCGCTCCATGGCGGGCGGCGGCAGCCCTTTCACTGAAACTTCGACGGCTTTGGTGCCGGGCGTGAGAAGCTCGGAAAGTGTTCCCAGACGTTCGACTTTCCCTTTCAGGATGATGGCGATGCGGTCACACATGAACTCCACGTCCGGAAGAATGTGGGTGCAGATCAAGATCGTTTTCCCCTCGGCACGGAGCTCGAGCAGGAGGTCGCGCACTTCCCTCCGGGCGATGGGGTCCAGCCCTTCCATGGGTTCGTCGCAGATGAGGAGTTCGGGCTCGCCGATGAGGGCTTGGGCAAGGCCTAGGCGCTGGAGCATGCCGCGCGAATAGCGGCGGATGGGCATTTTCCAGGCGGTAGGGTCGAGGCCCACTTTTTCGAGGAGGGCCTCCGAGCGGCTGGCGATCTGGGAACCCGAGAGATCGAGCATGCGGCCGGCGAGGTGGAGCGTCTGGAGAGCCGAGAGGCCGTCGTAGAAATAGGGATTGTCGGCCAGAAATCCTACCTTGCGGCGGGCGGCCGTGGACCCCGCCGGATGGCCAAAGAGGGAGAATTTTCCCCCATCGAGGCGGGCAAGACCCAGAAGCACTTTGATCGTCGTCGTCTTTCCCGCGCCGTTGGGGCCCAGAAACCCGAATATCTCGCCCCGCCGTACCTCGAAGGAGACGCCGTGCAGCACTTGCCGCTTGCGGAGGAAGAACCCCAAGCGGTAGTACTTCAAGAGGTTTTCACATTGGATGACGGTTTCCGCGGTGCTCATTTTTTTTCTTCTTGCTTCTCCCGGCAGTACTCGATTTTTTTGTGAAACCATTCCGTCAGATGTTTGCGTTCGCTTTCGTCCTTGATAAGCGGGAGGACCCGTTTTTCGAAATCGCTCAGGATGATCTGTGCCCGGAATTCTTCGGCATTGACGCAGTAACCAACGGCCATCATGTTGGCCACCGCGATGGGGTCCGTTTCGGCCTGGAGAAGGAGCTTTCCGGCCAGGGTACACATCTGGGGCGGCGCATTTGGCCGGCTGCACGCCTCGGCGAAATAGGGAGCAGCAGCGATTCTATCACCCATTTCCCAATAATAGTTGTAGGCGATGTAGAAGGGCATGTTGAAATCATGGGGCAATTCGCGGGAGCCGATTTCGAGAATGTCGTTTGAATACCGGATGAAGGGTTTCTGGAAGGAAAGATAGGTGCCGATGCTATAGTAAGGGAAAGGATATTTGGGGTGCAGGGCGGCGATCGACAGGCCCATGTTGTAGGCCCAGGTGACGAAGCTCTCTCCTTTTTCGGACCACGAAAGATTTCCCATGGTATGAACGAACATCAGGTCGGCGATCATTTTGCTGTAACCCAAGGTGATTTTCCGGAGGGTTTCCGCCTTGGGAAGCCGGTAGGTGCGGTACTGATGGGAGAGGGCGATCGAGTAACAACCTTCGGGCGAAGTGTCGAGGTCCGGCCTGGCGAAATTGTATTGATCCAGCCGCATAGAACCAGGAGTATAGGGAAGGCATTTGAGGCGCTCGCCAAAATACAGGGCGCCTAGGAAGCAGGCGATTCCCGCCGCCGCGAGCAAGAGCGTTTTCCCAACCTTGGGCATCGTACCGGAAAGAATTAGGAGCGTCCGATGAAACAGTCAACTCCGAAAGCCGAGAGCCTCGTCATCCACTGCGACGGTGCCTCCCGCGGGAATCCCGGCGAAGCCGGGGCGGGGGCCATCCTGCGGACGCCGGAAGGGGGCGTGGTGGGGCACGTCTCCAAGTACCTGGGGCGCAAGACCAACAACGAGGCCGAGTACACGGCTCTCATCCTTGCCCTCGAAGCGGCTGGGGGGGCGGGAGCCCGGCAAGTGCTCGTGCGCTGCGATTCGGAACTGATGGTCCGCCAGATGAACGGCCAGTACAAGGTCAAACACCCGGGTTTGAAGCCTCTTTTCGAGAAGGCCAAGGCCCTGGCCGGGGGGTTTTCCCGGTTCACCATCGAGCACGTCCGCCGGGAATACAACGGCGACGCCGACACTCTGGCCAACCGCGCCATCGACGAACGCCTCTAGAACGCTTCTTTTCCCCGTGGACTTCCACGCGGGGCGCGGCAACGATTGGGAGGAACACCTTTCCAGGAGACCCCATGGCGATCCAGCTCATCGAGGGCGTCCGCGTCAAGAACCTGCGCCTCATCCCCGACGACCGGGGTTTTCTCATGGAGATGCTCCGGCGCGACGACCCGGACTTCAAGGGTTTCGGCCAGACGTATCTCTCCTGCACCTACCCGGGGGTCGTCAAAGCCTGGCACTTCCACAAGCAGCAGTGGGACGCCTTCGTGTGCGTGAGCGGCATGATCAAGCTCGTGGTCTTCGACTCGCGGGAAGGCTCGCCCACCCGCGGCAAACTCAACGAATTCTTCATCGGCGACCAGAACCGCCAGCTCGTCCACATCCCCCCGGGGTGCTACCACGGGTGGAAGAACATCGGTACGGAACTCTCCTACGTGGTCAACGTTCCGAGCGAGCCTTATCACTACGAGAGCCCCGACGAGTACCGGCTCGACCCGCACAAGAACGATTTGATCCCCTACGACTGGTCCCGCAAGGACGGCTGATGCGCGCTCTCGTGACCGGCGCCGGCGGCGCCCTCGGCAAGGCTCTCGCCGCCCAGGCGCCCGAGCGCGTCGAGTGCCTCGCGCTTTCCCGGCAGGAACTCGACGTGGCTGACGAGAAAGCGGTGGCCCGGATCGTCCACGAGCGGAAAATCTCCTGCGTCGTGAACGCCGCCGCCTACACGGACGTGGACGGTGCCGAGGAGCGGCCGGGCGAGGCCTTCCGGTCGAACGCCCTGGGGGCCGAAGTCCTCGCCAAGGTCTGTGCTTCCCAGGGAGCGCTCTTTGTACACGTCTCGACGGACTACGTGTTCGACGGCGCCCGGGGCGGGCCCTATCCGGAAGAAGCCGCCGTTAATCCCTTAAGTGTCTACGCCCAGAGCAAGCTGGAGGGGGAAGAAAGAGTCCGCCGCGCGGCGGCCAAGAACCACCTCATCGTCCGCACGTCCTGGCTTTATGGCGATGGGGGAAATTCCTTTCCCCACAAAGTTCTTTCTTGGGCAAAATCGAAGGAAGCCGTGGAGCTGGTGGAAGACCAGTTCGGCTCCCCCACCTACGCGGCGCCGCTCGCCCGGACCCTTTGGGAACTCGCCCTCCGGGGGCAGCGGGGGCTTCTCCATTTCGCGGGAGAGGGGCGCGCTTCGCGCTTTGAATTCGGTTCGTTCCTTATCGCCGCCGCGAAAAAACGCGGCATCCCGTTGGCCGTGAAGGAGGTAAAACCCGTTCCGTCCTCGCGATTTCCCCTCAAAGCCCCGCGCCCTTCGGATTCGAGCCTCTGCTGCCGCAAGCTCGCCCAGCTCCACCCGGACCTCGCTCCCGCCGGTTGGAAGGAAATGGCGGATGAGTTCGTGGGGAAGCTGGCGAGCTAACCTTCACACAGCCTTCATCCCGAACACGAGAGCGTAGGGGCCTTTTTTCCAAAAGAGATCGGCGGGGCGCAGGTTTGCCGCTTCGAGGAGGAACTTGAGCCTTCCTTCCGTGTCGGGCTGGGAGCCTTCGGCCGGAAGGGGAGGGAGGGGTGCGTCCTCTTTGAGGAGAAGGCGGTACTGATCCGTGAGGAGTTTTGGCGTTTCGACGGCCGCCAGGACGGCGAGCATGCCGCCGGGCCTTAGCTTTTCGGCCAGGCGCCGCACGAGATCCATCCGCTTGCCAGGCGCCACTTCCTCGATCCCCCACGAGACCGCGATGAAGTGGAAACCTTCTGGAAGGGCGCCGCTCCATCCCCCCTCCGCCGGATCGGCGCGCACGAAGCGCGCGCGCGAGGAGAGGGATTCCAATTTCCCTCGCGCCCATTTCTCCCGCCGTTCGTCGGGAACGAGGCACACGAGCCGGGCCTGCGGGGTTTTTTCGAGAAGCTCCCGCATGACCAGCACGGCGCCGAACGAGAGTTCGAGAAACGCAGCTGGGTCTTTTAGAGGAAACGGATAGAGCGAGAAAAGCTCGGGAAGCCCGAGCGCGGGATCGCCAGGAATCGGAGCGGCCACCGCCTTAGTGATACGTGGGCGTGGGTTCTTCGGCCGGAGGGGGCGCGGTCTGGGCGGCGGATTTCCCGAAGAGGGAGCCGAACAGGAGGAGGAGGACGAAGAGGGCGCCCGCCGCCAGGAGCAGAGCGAAGAGGGCCGTTCCGGCGGCGCCGAAGGCGATTCCCCCGAGGACGGCCGCTTTCCAGAGCGGCAGGCCCTGGAGGCGGTTCATGAAGCCTTCGCCCTGGCTTTCGCCGGCCTGCGATTGCTCGGTCTCCGGCGCCGTGCGCCCGAAACGTCCCGGCGGATCACCCCAGAAGTCGCCTCGTCCAGCCATGTGCGGCGCTCCTTTGAGCCTCAAGTTGCGTGCCTTCAAAATACTAAAGCCGGGCGCCCAAGACAAGGTTTTTCGCTTCTCTCCGAGGCTTTCATGACGCGCCACGGCATGCCACTATTGGTTTCCTTTCCCTCGCGTTGGCGGGGAATTCACCATGCGCGCCGGACGCTTTGAACTCGAAAATCCCCTGGCCCTCGCGCCCATGTGCGGCGTGACGGACCTGCCCATGCGGCGCCTCGCCCGCCGTCACGGCGCGGCCCTTTGCTTTACCCAGATGATCAGCGCCGACGGTCTGCTCCAGGGTTCGGAGAAGACCGAAGAGCTTCTTGCCACCGATCCGGGGGACCGGGTGCTGGGCGTCCAGATTTTCGGCGGCCGCCCCGAGTTCCTGGCGGAAGCGGCCCGCCGCATCTGCGGCGAATGGGGTGCCGAGTGGATTGACCTCAACATGGGCTGCCCGGTCAAGAAAGTGGCCTGTCACGAGGCGGGCTCGGGGCTTTTGAAAGACCTCCCCCTCGTCGCCCGCATTTGGGAAGCGATGCGAAAAGCCCTGTCCGGGCAGAACTTCAGCGTCAAAGTGCGTTCCGGATGGGACGCGAACTCCCTCGTCGTTGACGAGATCGCCCGCATGGCCGATGGGTGCGGCCTGGACGCGATTACTTTGCATCCCCGTACCCGGGCCCAGGGGTATTCGGGCGAAGCCGACTGGTCGCTCATCGGAAAACTCAAGGCGCTCCTTCCCCGCACCGCGGTATTTGGAAGTGGCGATCTCCTATCGCCCGAGGCAGGGCCGGCCATGATGGCCCGCACGGGGGCCGACGGTTGCTATTTTGCGCGGGGGGCCACGGGAAATCCCTGGATCTTCTCCCGGGCGCTTGCCCTCCTGGAAGGCCGCCCCGATCCCGGCCCGCCCGCCCCCGAAGAGCGGTATTCCACCATCGTAGGGCACCTTCGGGAGATGTCGGCGTTCTACGGCGAAGAGCGGGCCGTCAAGATGTTCCGGACCCATCTTTCCGGTTACTTGAAGGGCCTTCCCCGGGCGGCGGAAATGCGCCACCGGATTTTCTCCCTCTGCTCGGAGCGGGAAGTGGCGCAGGCCCTAGCCGCGTTCCTTCTTCCCAAGTCCCCGGACGCCTTCGCGGCGAAGGAATTCGGGCCGGCGGCTTTCCCAGCCGCGTAAACCCATGAGCGGCACTCCCAAGCTCCGGCGCCTTCAACGCCTCGCGGTCCCCGTTCCCGAGGTGGCGAGCCTTCTCGACTCGCTGGCCGATGCTTCGATCCTCGTCGACGCCGCCAACAACATCCTCCATTTCAACGGCGAGGCGGAGAAGTTCACGGCCTTCTCCCGCAATCTGGTCCTGGGGCATCCCTTCGCGGAAGTATTCGAGGACAACGCCTGGTTAGTGCGTCTCCTCCAGCGGACGGTGGAGACGTCCGCTCCCCATACGGACCGCCAGGCCGTCCTGCGGTACGGGCCCGACTTCAGCGGCCGGGGAGGGGAAGTCCCCGTGACGGCCACCGTGACGCCGTGGATGAGCGCCAAGGGGGAACTCCTGGGGGCTCTCGTTCTCCTTTCGGACAGGACACGCCTCCAGGAACTCGAGCGCGACCTCCTGCGCTCCGACCGCCTTGCCTCCCTGGGCACGGTAGCGGCGGGCCTCGCCCACGAGATCAAGAACCCCCTGGGAGCGATCAAAGGTGCGGCTCAGCTCCTGGAACGCTCCGCCGCCGATTCCTCTTCCAAGGAACTCTCCCAGGTGGTCCTCAAGGAGACGGAGCGGGTGAACGCCATCCTTGAAAATCTCCTCCGCTTCGCGCGCCATCAGCCCACGGCGGGAGAATCGGTGAACCTGCACGTCGTCTTGAATGAAGTCGTCCAGCTCGCCGCCCTCTCTCCCGCGGGGGAGGGCAAGCGCTTCGAGAAACTCTACGATCCGAGCCTCCCCCCCGTGCGCGGCTCGGGAGCGGCTTTGAAGCAGGTATTCCTCAACCTGGTGCAGAACGCGGCGGAAGCCAGTTCCCCCGGCGGGCTCGTCGAGGTGACGACCCGGTTCGTGGGCGACCTGGCGCTTCGCGGCGCGCCCCTGGGCCCGGCCCGGGGTTTCCTCCAGGTGTGCGTGCGGGACGAAGGGCAGGGGATCGAGCCGGAGCACCTGGCGCGGCTCTTTACGCCCTTCTTCACGACCAAGGAGCGGGGAACGGGCCTGGGGCTCGTCCTCTCCCATCAAATCGTCAAGGAACACGGCGGCTTCCTCACGGTGGAATCCGTGAGGGGCCGGGGCTCCCGGTTCTTCGTCCACTTGCCAAGAGGTGATTGATGGAACCAGCAGCCCGTGTCTTGATTGCCGACGACGAACAAAATTTGCGGCTTGTTTTGGGAAAGGCCCTCGAACAACAGGGCCACGAGGTCGTGCTCGCCAGCGACGGCGACGCCGCTTTGAAGGAACTCTCCGGCGCCCCCTTCGACCTCGCTTTCCTCGACATCAAGATGCCCGGTGCGAGCGGCCTTGAAATCCTCTCGCGCGTCCGGGAAAGGCCCGACGCCCCGGCCATCGTCATCATGACGGCTCAGAGCACCATGGCGAACGCCGTCGAGGCCATGAAGCGGGGGGCCTTCGATTATTTGACCAAGCCCTTCGACCTCGGAGCGGCCGAAGCCCTGGCCCGGCGGGCGATCGAGGCGAGGCGCAAGGGCCTGGGTGCCCTGGAGGGGGACGAGGACGTCGCCCCGGCCGAGCGGATCGTGGGCCGTTCGGCTCCCATGCAGGAAATCTACAAGCTGGTCGGAAAGGTCGCCGCTTCGGACGCGGCCGTTCTCATCACGGGCGAATCGGGGACCGGGAAGGAACTCATCGCCCGCACCGTTCACGAGCACTCCCGGCGTGCCGAGAACCCCTTCGTCGCCGTGAACATGGCGGCCATTCCCAAGGAGCTTCTCGAGAGCGAACTCTTCGGCCACGTGAAGGGCGCCTTCACGGGGGCGACCGAGCGCCGCCGGGGCAAATTCGAGATTGCCACCGGAGGGACGCTCTTCCTGGATGAGATCGGGGAAATGCCCCTCGAAGTCCAGAGCAAGCTCCTGCGGGCCCTCCAGGAAAAGGAAGTGAACTCCGTAGGCGCCGAGAAGGCGACGCTGGTGGACGTGCGTCTCATCGCGGCGACCAACGCCGATCTCTCATCACTCGTCAAGGCCGGGAAATTCCGGGAAGACCTCTACTACCGGCTGAACGTGATCCCGCTCCACGTCCCGCCGCTCCGGTCGCGGCGCGAAGACATCGCGCTCCTCGTCAAGCATTTCCTGAGAGTTCACGGAACCGCCTTCGAGGTGAAGAAGGAAATTTCGCCCGAAGCGATGGAACTCCTCCAGGGCTATTCCTTTCCGGGGAACGTCCGGGAACTCGAAAACATCGCCAAGCGTGCCCTGCTTACCTCACCCGGCGCCCTCATCCTGGCCGACGACGTGCGGCCGCTCCTCGGGGGCGGCGGCGCGGCGGAGGATCTGGCGGATCAAGGATTCGAAGACGTGATCGCCGAGCGGATCGCGACCCTTGTGGACCGCCTCGACCTCTCCCACACCCGCAACCTCCACGAGATCGCGCTCGCCGCCGTCGAGCGGCCGCTCCTTCGGCTCCTGCTCGACCGCACGGGGGGCAACCAGCTCAAGACGGCCCAGATTCTTGGCATCAACCGCAACACGCTCCGGAAGCGCCTCCGCCAACTCGGCCTCCTGGCCGAGAAGATGGATAAAGCGGAGAAGGTGGAATAGAGAGCGGCTTTACTTCTTCTGCCGCCACAGGACGAATTCGACCCGGTCGTTTTTGCGGCGGTCTTCGGCGCCCGTTCCCTTCGAGAGGGGCTTGGAACTTCCATACCCTTCGATCCGAAGGCGTGGTGCTTCGATTCCCTTTTCCACGAGATAGTTCTTCACGTAGGTGGCGCGGCGCAGGCTGTTGCGTTGTTCGAGTTCCCCCTTGCCGCCGGGATGGGCGTGGCCGCCGATCTCGAGGCGCACGATGGTGGAATCCCGGGAGAGGAGCATTGCGAGTTTGTCGAGAAGTCCTGTAGCGTCCTGTGGCAACGTGATCTCGTCGGGGGCGAACTCGACCGTCTCGGCCAGGGCGATCTTGCTTACCTGGCTCTCATCGATGGGCGGCCCCGTGTCGGGCTCTTGGTCGTAGCGGACGGTGACGGACTCGGCCGCCGGGGACGCGGGCGGGGGATGAGCGGCGGCGGGA
>JBFLVN010000116.1:0-11408 GCA_040758475.1 Bdellovibrionota bacterium | reverse complement strand
AAAAACACATCGCACCGGCTTTATAGACTTGAATCCGTTCATTCGTCGAAATCAAATAAGACAACGTAACAGCCGTGGAAAAGCGGGACATATCCACCCGAAATTCACTTAGTTTGGGCTCCACGAACAGAGAGTTCGCCGCCCCGCCTTGGGGAAATTTCTCGACCACTGATATTGACGGGAAGAATTGCTCCAAAATTTTTGGAGTCGATCGGGCGATTTCTTCTCCTATTGGAATTTCCCAAGTAACAATAGGAAATATCCCAAAGCCCATGTCTCGCCCCAGATAGACTTTTGTTGCGAGGTCAGGGGGAATGATAGCGACGGCTTCCACCGGCATTTTCTCTACTACGAGAGGGCCGGGAAGAGAGGCTTGAATATTGATTTTGGCTCCGCAGCCGCAGGCCAAGAAAAGCAAAGGCAGGACTTTGGCTAAAAAAACGAGTCTACCGAGCGAACTGGATTTGGGACAAAACACGCCCTTTAATTGGTGGAACTGCAATCGCGGCGTCAATTCGGAACGCTTCAGGCGCTAAAGGAACTGCCGCAGCCGCAGGTGCTCTTAGCCATGGGGTTGCGGAAGGTAAATCCTCCGCCGCCGAAGGCGTCCACGTAGTCGAGCACCGTCCCGTGGAGATACTGGCGGGCGGCCGGGTCCACAACGACCTTAAAGCCCTGTGGATAGGAATATTCCACGTCTCCTTCCACCCGCTTGTCGTCGAATGCGAGCTGGTAGGAGAGGCCCGAGCAGCCGCCGCCCACAACTTTCACGCGCAGGAAATGGGTTCCCGCGATTTTTTCCGTTTCGAGAAGCCGCTTTACCTGCTCGGCCGCCTTGTCGGTAAGTTGCACGATGGGACCTTCGTGAGCATGGGCGTGGTTGATCTGGGGTGTGGCTTCCATTTCGTTTCCTTTCAGTCCTGTCCTCTAAGTATTGAGATTCGGCCGGAGAGCTTCAAGGGGTGCCCCGCCAGGGCTTATTCAACGCCCTGAGCCGCGAGCCAGCGTTCGGCGTCGATGGCCGCCATGCATCCTGTCCCGGCCGCCGTGACGGCCTGCCGGTAGTGGGGGTCGGCTACGTCGCCCGCGGCGAAGACGCCTTCCACGTTCGTATACGTGCTGCCGGGCTTTACCCACAGGTAACCCGCTTCGTTCGTATTGAGCTGGCCCTCAAAAAGGCTCGTGTTGGGCTGGTGGCCGATGGCGACGAAGAGGCCCGTCACTTTGAGCGTGGTCTTCTCGCCGGTCTTCAAATTCTTGACCCGCACGCCTTTGACGCCCCCACCGTGACCGGGCTCTCCCAGGACTTCGTCCACTTCCGAATCCCACACGAAGCGGATCTTCTCGTTCTTGAGCGCCCGCTCCTGCATGATCTTGGAAGCCCGGAGCTTGTCCCGGCGGTGGATCACGTAGACCTTGCCGCACATCTTGGTGAGATAGAGCGCCTCTTCCATGGCCGTATCGCCGCCGCCCACGAGGGCCACTTCCTGGTTCTTGAAGAAAAAGCCGTCGCACGTGGCGCAGGCCGAGACGCCGTAGCCCATGAGTTTCTTTTCCGAGGGGATCCCCAGGAGCTTGGCCGAAGCGCCCGTCGAAATGACGAGGGCGTGGCACGAGAGGATCTGCTCCCCCACCCACAGCCGGAAGGGGCGCTTGGTGAGGTCCACTTTCGTGCAATCCCCCTGGATGAAGCGCGTGCCGAACCGTTCGGCCTGTTTGCGGAACTGCTCCATCATCTCGGGGCCCTGGATGCCGCCGGGGTAACCCGGATAGTTCTCCACGTCGGTCGTGATGGTGAGCTGGCCGCCGGGCTGGAGGCCTTCGATCACGAGGGGATTTAGATTGGCCCTCGCCGCGTAGATGGCCGCCGTCAGGCCTGCCGGGCCCGTTCCGAGGATGATCAGCTTTTCAACCTTGTTGCTCATGGTGGGGGTGGACCCGTTTCCCGGCAGGCGGGCATCCTGTTGGATGCCGCCGAGGGCCGAATGGATTCGGCAGGGTAGCCGGGCGCCAGAGGCTGTCAACGGCCCTCCACTCCCCCTTCTCGCCTTCCCGGAGGCACTTTGCTAACGTCGCGCCGTCAAGGCCTATCGGGCCTTAAAAAAGCGATGATTTTCCGCAACGGGAAAAAGTACTTCACCCTCTCCGAAGCCAACGCCCTCATTCCGTCCCTGGAAGCGGCTTTCGGGCGCATCCACCTCCACAAGGCGGAATTCGACGAACTTTATCAAAAGCTCTCCAAGGAAGGTTTTCCGGACCAGCAGGCTCTCCTCTCCGAAAAGCT
Organism: Bdellovibrionota bacterium; assembly: GCA_040758475.1. GTDB lineage: Bacteria > JAGRBM01 > JAGRBM01 > JAGRBM01 > JAGRBM01 > JBFLVN01. Next base: position 9,124 of record JBFLVN010000116.1, on the reverse strand, counting down.
CCGCCTCCCCTCCCATCTGGCGGAAGCGCGGGACCGGATGCGCGAGCTCGTAGACCTGATCAACGCCGAAATCGGGAAAATCCACGAGACGGGAGGCCTCGTCAAAGGAATCGAAATGGGGCTCGTGGATTTCTACTCCCGCCGGGGCACCCAGGACATTCTCCTCTGCTGGCAGTACGGTGAGCGGGAAATCCGCCACTTCCACGGCACCAACGAAGGATTTTCCGGCCGGCGCCCGCTCGACGGTGCGCGCCAGGATCAAAGCAACCTGAACTGATGGAACTCTTCGTCATCATCGGCCGCGACGGGCCGCGGGGGCAGGAACTCCGAAAAGTCCACCGGCCCGCCCACCTGGAGCGGCTCAAGAAATTAACCAATCAGGGGAAAATCGTGATCGCCGGGCCGTTTACCAACGGCGCTGGGAGCCTCATTCTCACCAGGGCGGATTCGCTCGAAGAAGCAAAGAAGATCGCCGATGAAGACCCCTACGTAACACAGGGAATCTTCGAATCCGTTGAAGTTCTTCCCTTCCGGCAGGTTTTTCCCGAGACCTAATTGACCTCCGTGGGGTCCTTCTTGGCGCTCTGCATCATGACGCCCAAAAGCCCCATGGATTCGTGCAAAAGGACGTAACGGTCGGCCAATTTTTCGGATTCGAGAATCCTCTGCTTCTCTTCCGTCGATAGCTGCAAGATCTTCGTCGCCACGGCGATGAGCTGGGAATCGTCGAGCTTCGCCAGCTCGGCCGGGGCCACTTCCGCCCCCTGCATCTGCTGCAAGACGACCGGAAGGTTCGTGATGAGTTCCATGCGAAGGCTCTGGACGCCCGCCCGCTCTTCGGCCGTCGTGTGGTCGGGAAGGTGCTGGACGCGGACCTGCCGGTAGAGGGTCGGCGTGGGGAGTTCCTCCCGGATTTCGAATTTCTGGGCCCCCACAAGAACGATGAGAAAGCGCCCGTCGGGGAGTTCCTGGTGTTGGGCGATCACCCCCGTGCACCCCACGGGGTTCACGCCGGGGGCGCCCTCGTAGTCCTTCTCGTATCCGGGATGGAGGAGCGTCATGCCGATGATCCGCGGCCCGTGCAAAGCGTCGCGAACCATCTGGCGGTACCGGGGCTCGAAAATGTGAAGGGGAAGGACTTCGCTCGGAAGCAGTACGGTCTCGGGCAACGGGAAAATCGGGATGACCTCGGGAATTTTCAGACTGGTCATGGCCGCCACCTCGCTGTCGACGTTCGGACTAGGCCACTCACCCCCATCAGCCGTTTCAAACGCATTATACCACGCCCCGCCCCCCGTCAAAGCCGCGGCGCGGCATAAAGCCCCTGTTGCTCTTTAAGTTCGTGCGCGGGATCACATATCCCACGTGATCCAAAACCCCAAATCCGCAAGTTGCGGGGACAACCCCTTGGAAGTAGATTGGAATGCTAAGGGGTGAGGGCGCGCACTTCCTTTCGCACATGGGCTCCATGAAAGCGGCGGTTTACCGCGGAAAAGACGAAATCCGGTACGAGGATGTCCCCCGGCCCGAAGCGGGCCCCGGCGAAGTCCTCGTGCGCGTACGCGTCTGCGGCCTCTGCCAATCGGACATCAAGAAAATCCACTACGGCCTGCAAGCCCCGCCGCGCATTTTCGGTCACGAGACGACGGGTGAAGTGGCCGAAGTGGGCAAGGGCATCTCCCACCTGAAAGCGGGGCAACGCGTCGTTTTCCACCACCATGTCCCTTGCCTCGCCTGCCGGTACTGCCTCGCCGGGGCGTACTCCATGTGCCCGACTTACAAAAATGTGACGACCACCGCCGGCTTCGAGCCGGCGGGCGGGGGTTTTGCCGAATACGTCCTCGTCCCTCCCCACATCGCCAAACACGGGGTCATCCCCCTGCCCGATTCCGTTGCCTTTGAGGCGGCAAGTTTCGTTGAGCCTTTGAACTGCGTCGTCAAAGCCCTGGACAAGGCCCGCATCCAGGCGGGCGAATGGGTGCTCGTCCAAGGCGCGGGCCCCATGGGCCTTCTCTTTATCCAAGCGGTCGCGGCCTTCGGAGCTTTCGCCATCGTGACGGATTTAATCGACAGCCGCTTGGAACGGGCAAAAACCTTGGGTGCCGCCCACGCCTTCCGAGCCGACGACGCAAAACTCGCCACAAAGGTCAAAGACGTGACCCAGGGCTACGGCGTGGATGCCACGATGGTCTGCGTCCCGGCCCTTCCCGCCGTCCACGCCGCCTTTGATTTGACCCGCAAGGGCGGAAGAGTGCTCCTCTTCGCCGAGTTCGCACCGGAGACGAAACTCTCCTTCGATCCGAACCTGATTTACGGCCGGGAGATCGACCTGATCGGGAGTTATTCCTCCTCGTACAAACTCCAGCAATTAGCGGCCGACCTGGTATTCTCGGGAAGGGTGAAGACGGAGCCGCTCGTGAGCCACCGTTTCCCGCTTTCGGAACTCTCAAAAGCCATCCAGCTCGCGGTCCATCCGGACCCGGAAACCTACAAAATTCTCATCGCGCCGTAACGAGGGAGGGGAACCCATGGAATCCAAAAAGAAATATTCGCTCTTGCTCGTGGGCCTCGCGCTAGCGATCGCCGTGGCGGCGGTCGTCGCCCGTTTGCGCCAAGGGGCCCAAATGGACCGCCGCACGGCGGAGATGCAGGGCCAGGCGCTACGCCTCGCGCAGGAATCCGAACGCCTGGGCGATGAACTCGAGCGCTATATCCAGCAGACCGAAGCGCTCAAAGGTCAGATCGAAACTCTGCAGAACAGAATCAAAGAACTCGAAACCCAAGGCGCCCGGATGGCCAAGAACCTGCGGGGAACAAAGGGCGAAGCCGAAAAAGCGGAGGCCGGCCGGGCCGCCTTCGAAGAACGGATCAAGCAACTCGAAGCCCTCCTGCAAGAAGAACAGAAATCCCGGGCGCTCGCCCAGGAGCAACTGGGCCGCGTCCGCCGGGAACTCGAATGGATCAAGAAGAGTGCGCCCAAGCGGGATTACTATTGCTACCTGAGCGACGGGTCGCAGAGCCTTACGAGCGACGTCCTAGCGGACGCCGCCCGGTCCGAAGTGGGCAAACACCGCCTGGGCGCCTCCAAAATCCTGGAAAGCGTGAGCACCTATGAAGCCCTCCGCCTCTGCAACGAGGTGCTCGAACAATCCCCCTGCTTTGAGCCCGGAACGTGCATGGCCTGCATCTGGTATCCTCTGGCCGAGAGCGCCCCGACGGACCTCCAGTGCTGGAGCGGCCCCACTAGGACCTGGCAATTCGTCCCCCTGGACAAAGCCGAAGAAGCGTGGAAAACCGCCGGGCGAGTTTCGGGAGGATTCTTCGGCTTGGAGTAAGGGCCCGCGAAAGCCGCTCCGCCGCCTGAAACGATCATGCTCGCCGCCCGAATCCACGGAAAAGAAGACGTCCGGATCGAAGACCTGGACCGCCCCCAGCCGGGGCCGGGCGAAGTACTTGTCCGCGTTCGAACGGCGACAACTTGCGGCACGGACCTCAAAGTCTTCCTCCGGGGCAGCCACGCCAAGATGATCCGTCTCCCGGCCCGCTTCGGCCACGAGGGGGCGGGCGAGATCGCAGGATTCGGGGCCGGGGTCAAGAATTTCAAGGAAGGCGACCGGGTCGTCTGGAACAATTCGGCCCCCTGCGGCGCTTGCTTCTATTGCAAGAAAGACATGCCCTCGCTGTGCGAGGATTTACTCTTCCTCAATGGAACTTATGCCGAGTACGTCGTTATTCCCGAGCGCATTGTCCGCCTGAATCTTCTCCCGATTCCAAAGAACCTTTCTTTCGATACTGCCGCTATGACCGAACCTTTCGCCTGCGTCCTTCATGGCGCCGACGAGATCGGCATCGGAAAGGACGACACAGTGGTCGTCCTTGGGGACGGGGCCATCGGGCTTTATTTCATTACCGCCTGCCACCTCCGAGGGGCCAGGACCTACCTGATCGGGGGTTCAGAAGAGCGGCTCACCCTCGGGAAGACCCTCGGCGCTGCGGGCACCCTCTCCCGCCGCGCTGGCCGCGACCCGGCCGCCTGGATCTGCGATGAGACGGGCAGGGAGTACGGCCCCGACATCGTGGTCGAGGCGGTAGGCCAACCTCCCGCCTGGGAAGACGCGGCCCGGATCGTCCGGTCAGGGGGGAAGGTACTGCTCTTCGGCGGATGTCCCCGGGATACCACGGTCACCTTCTCGACCGAACGCATCCATTACGACGCCCTCACCTTAAAAGGTGTTTTTCACAACACGCCCAAATACGTGCGGCAGTCCCTTGAAATCCTTTCGGGGGCGGAGGGGGAAAAGCTCTCCAAACTCCTCGCCGCCCCTGCCCCGCTGGCGGACCTGCCCGCCGCCCTTCAGAAGATGCGGGACCGCAAAGCGCTCAAAGTGCCCATCCGGCCGTAACTGGCGGCCTTCCTTGCGGCGCCCTCTCCTACCCCCTATCCTTGTGCCTGACGGGTTCGTCAAAAAAATTCGGGGGATTTTCGCGGCGCCCGGCCGGAGGTGTTTCCATGATCGACAACATGATCGATAACAAAAAGCCGCTCGTCGATTACGTCGATACCACGTTTCCCCTGAGCTATTCGTGGAACTACGACGTTTTGAAGCAAGACCTCCGCAAGCTCTACGAAAAGGCCAAGGGCGCCCAGTGGAACGCCCAGACCCAGCTCGACTGGGGCCAGGACGTGGACCCGGAGGCCGAGTACCTCCCCGACAGTCAGAACGGCCTCTACGGGAGCGACATCTGGCGGAAGATGACGCCGGAGGAAATCCGCAAGTTCCGGCACGAGTCCTTCGCCTGGACCCTCTCCCAGTTCCTCCACGGCGAGCAGGGGGCGCTCCTCGCCACGGCCCAGATCGTGGACGCCGTACCCCTCACCGACGCCAAGTTCTATGCCTCGACCCAGGTCATGGACGAAGCCCGGCACGTGGAAGTTTATGACAAATACCTTCGGGAAAAGCTCGAACTCGAATACCCCATCAACCGGCACCTTCGGAGCCTTCTCGATTCCATCCTCACGGATTCCCGCTGGGACATGAAGTATCTCGGGATGCAGATCATGGTGGAGGGCTTGGCCCTTGCCGCCTTCCAGTTCATCCATACTTTCACGAAGGAACCCCTGATCAAGGAACTCACCCGGTACGTGATGCTGGATGAGGCCCGGCACGTGGCCTTCGGCGTAATTACGCTCAAAGACTTCATGAAGGAACTCTCGGAAAAAGAACTCAAGGAACGGCAGGATTTCTGTTACGAGGCATCCATCCTCATGCGCGATCGCTTCTCGGGGGAGGAAGTTTTCACCCGCATGGGTTTCCCCGTGAAAGAATGCGTGGAACTCAACATGAAGTCCCCCGCGATGAAGGAATTCCGCAAAATGCTCTTCAGCAAGATCGTCCCGAACCTAAAGCGCATCGGCTTACTCACGGGCGGCCTTCGCGAGCGTTTCGCCTCTCCGGAACTCGACATCCTCAAGTTCGAGGACTGGGCGGTGACGGACGTGGAGAGCGTGGATAAGATCACGTTCGCCTAAAAGCCGGGGCTCACGGCCACGATTCCCAGTGTTTTCCCCGAACCTCGTGTTTTCGCCTGTACCGGGCTTACCGTTTGTTTTCGCCTCTGCGGTAAATGACCCAGTAGACCAAGGCCACCATTCCGGCCCCACCGAGTACATTACCGAGGGTCGAAGCCACGAGGTTGCTGGCGACCCCGCCAAGGGGAACAGCCGCTGGGCCTTTCAGAAGCAGCCCCAACGCAAGAAAGTAAAAATTCGCCACCACGTGTTCAAAACCCGCAGCTACGAACGCCGAAATCGGAAGTAAAATCGCCAAAATCTTATCGGAAACCGTACGTCCGGCCATAGCGATCCAAATAGCCAGGCATACAAGAATGTTGCAAAGGATTCCGCGGAAGAACGCCTCCATGAACGGGAGCGCGGCCTTGGCCGAAGCGATCTTGACCGCTTGGGCGGCGACGGCCCCGCCGTTCGACTCAGGGTGGCCCGATAAATAGACGAGAAATGCGAGGCCCACCGCGCCCACGGCGTTGGCTCCGTAAACCACCCCCCAGTTGCGCAGAAGTTCGTAGGGCGAAATCCTTCCAGACGCCCAGGCCATGACGGCCAGGTTGTTGCCTGTAAAGAGTTCCGCCCCCGCGATCACAACGAGAATAAGGCCCAGTGAAAAGACGGCGCCACCCAGAACCCGCGAAGCGGCCAGCCCCAAGCCGTTGTCCGCCGTCACCAAAGTGAAATAAAGCGCTCCAAAGCCGATGAACCCACCGGCCAGGACACCCAAAGTCGCCATGGAAAGGAGCGGAAGGCGCACCTTGGCGACACCCGCCTCTTCGATCCGGAGGGCGATTTCTTTCGGGGAAAAAGCGTCTGATCCAAATATTTGCAACATTTGTGTTTAATCCTTCACTGGAACCCGGACGACGGCCTTCGTCCCCTTCCCTTCCTCGCTTTCGATGCGGATGCTGCCGTCCATGCGGGCCAGGAGTTCGTGAACGATGTAGAGCCCCAGGCCCACGCCGTGCCCTTCACCCGCTTTCTGACCCGTGAAGAAGGGCTTGAAGATTTCGCCCTGGATCGCCTTGGGAATCCCCCGGCCTTCGTCCGCAACGAGGATCTGAAGAACGGAAGATGGCCCCGAGTTTTCAAGCTGCATTTCAACGGAGGGGGGAACATTCCCACCCGCCGCCAAAGCGTTGTCGATCAAGTTCGGAACGACGGTTTCGAGAAGCGATTGGCGAACCCGAAGGCTTTTCGCATCGGGCGAAATCACAAACCTTACGCTGGGGTATTTCTTCTGCAGGATTTCGGAAAAAGCATCGAGAAGGGCGCTCGACTTGCCCGTCTCCAGGTCGTCCGTGAGGCGGTAGAGCCGCTCCACGATAGCGCCCGCCCGGCGCTGGCCCTTGAGCCCCATGTCGATGGTTTCCAGGGCGTCCTGACGGTGCTCGGCGGAAAGGCCGGGCATTTCTCCGAGCTCGTCCCGAAGGCTCTGGAAGAGCGCGCCACTCGAAGAAAGCGGGTTGCGCAGTTCGTGGGCCGCGCCCGTCACAAGCGAGCCCACGGCCGCCAGGGACTCGGCCCGGACGAGTTGCTCCTGGGCAGCCCGCAAGTCCTGGTAGGCGGCGGCAAGCTTCTCTTCCCGGTCCCGCCAGCGCGTCACCACGTAGACGAAGAGGAAAAGGACGAACGCGACCGCTCCCAGAAAGATGGGCCCCGTCTGGGCCAGGAGCACGTAGGGCGGCGCCGCCATGAGGGGAGCATAGGGGAGCTTCTCGTTCATCACGGCCCACGTGCTCGCCAGGACGGAGGCGGTGAGAGTTCCCATTCCCACCAGCACGACCACTTTGTCGAACAAAAGGAAACCGATCACGCCGCTAATTAGCAGCGTAATGGCGACGGAGTTGGCGAGGTTTCCGAAAAGATAGAGGAAGTAGGCCGAGCCGGCGCTCCAGAGAAGCACCGTGAGGTAGGTAAACCACGCGCTCTCCGGCGACTTCCTCCGCAAAGGGAATCCGATCACCAGAACGGCGGTCCAAGCCGCCAGGAATCCATTCACATGGCCTACGATCTCACCCAGCTTTTCGACGTTCAGGAACTGGGCTTCGTCCGGGTTCTCCAAGTAACGGCTTACTTGCACCCGGTAAGCAACGACAACGGACAGGTTGATGAAAGCGACGAGCAGGCACTTGCTCACCGGCGGCCAATCGAGGGGATTGCCAAAACGTGCGAAGAAACCGGGGCGCCCCGCAGGGGTGGGAGTCATGCGGCAGCCTTACTGGGCAGCGGGCTTCTGCTGGCGTTCAAGTTCCTGGATGCGCCGCCGGAGGCGTTCGATTTCGTCGCGGGCAGCCGCATCGGGTCCCCCCTGGCCCGCCTGGGCGGCGGGTTCGCCGCGCACGGCGGAGTGAATCTCGAAAGGCGTGCGTAGAGTCTTGTAATAGCCGCTCCCCCCGCCCTCGGGAAAGCCTTTGAGGAAGGCGAAGGCCGCGCCAAAGGTATACCAGCGGGCCTGCATGTTCTCCCATCCGAGGAGTTCGTATCCGAGGCACGGGAGACACCCGGGGATTTCCTCCGGAGGTTCTAAATAGGCGGGGTCGTCGATGAACTGGTTCACGGCCCGGAGCTTCAAACCCGCTTCCATGTCCAGGGTCGTAATTTGATTTACCCCTTGGCCCGAGAGGTAGTACCAGGGCTCGGGGCCGATGTCGATGCGCCGTTCGGATTCGATCATCCGGCCGTCAACCACAGCGCCCCCCGGAAGGGCGCTCGTTGAGAAGCGAAGACCCTTCAAATCCGTAAAATCGTGAGCGAAGGCGACATCGAGAGAAGAAACGAAGAGGGCCGCTGGGGCCGGCATCTTCACGCGAATCCAGGCCTGCAAGAACCGCTCGTAGTGGATGAAACTCACAGCGGCGTTCACGGTGAAGCCCGGGAGAGGACTTACGACCGCCATCAGTTCCCGCGTCACGCGAAGCGGTCCCGTCCGCACGCCGTGGAGTGTGCAAATAACTTCGTCCTCATCGATTTTCAGGCGGATGAGGCTTCCCAGAGCCCGCGCTTTCATCCGCACCCGCAGGCGGTCGGAAAGATCGTCTTTCTCCCGGCCTTTGAGGTCCAAAAAATTCATAACTGTGTAGAGGCAGGGCTGCTTGAGGGAATAGCCCCAAGAATAGCCCGGTGCGTGGATCGTATCCTGGGCCGGATCATAGCGGAGGTCCGTAGGTGCGGAAGCGCCCTTTCCGCCCACCATCAAGTAGACGAAAAGTTTTTCCTTGAAATACGACGCCCCGATGGCGGCCTCGGAAACTTTACCGTTCAACTGCGCCAAGGCGGCCGGAGGACACGCCGGAGCCAGATCCTTTACCCGCACGACGATCTCGTCCGTCGCGTCCATCACGCCGGGGCTCTCATCGGCCACAAGGCCGCCCGGCCCTGAATCGGGAAGGATACGCCCCTCGGCGTTCACATCGTCGATCTGGACGGGGATGGGTACGAGGGCGCCCTTGGGGCAGGCGTAGGCGAAAACTTCCTTATTCTTGGAACCAATCAGGGAAGGAACCTGGGCGCCCTTTACGATCGCCGGAAGGACTTCTGCGCTCACGGGAGTCCCCA
>JBFLVN010000115.1:0-11591 GCA_040758475.1 Bdellovibrionota bacterium | reverse complement strand
CCATCCGGAAGGAGGAGAGGGCCGAGGGGAACTTGCTCTCGTAGAGCTGTTTTTCCCCCGCGTCGGCGAAGGTGCGGGCGAGCGCTTTCAAATCGGTCATCCCCGGCGGCGGGCGGGATGGTTCCTTGGGAGGGGCCGGGGGTGCCGTTGGAGCCTTGGCGGACGGAGCGGGCGATTTGGATTTGTCCTTGAATTCGATGAGGCCGGCGGCGGCCAGCTCCCGGAGGATTCTTTCCGCCTCGGTTTCGGGAAGGCCCGAGATGGCGCAGATGCCGCGCACGTCCGTGGAGCCGTCGATGCGGGAGAGGAGAAACCCCGCCGACGCTCCCAGGGAAAGGGAACGAAGGTCGACGCCGGATGGGACGAACGGAACGCTCGTCCGGGAAAGCTCCAAGTCCCCCATGATCCCGCCCCTCCGCGGGTTCCTTCACCAAAGGAACAGGAAAAATATGTCCAATTCCCCGGCTTGACGCAAGAGGCAAGCAGGCGCCTCCCAGCGCCAGGGGAGGGGTGCCTCTTCCTGCCCCCAAAGGTGACCGGGATCATGCCCGGTTGGATGGGAAGCCGGTTTAATAATTGGAAAGCAGCGGGGTGACGGCGATGGCGGGCACGGCGGCGGAAGACCTGGTCCACGACCACGAAGTCCTTTCAGGAATTCTAAGCGAGTACGAACGGGTTTTCGCGGAGGGGAACCTCCCCGAGGCGGCGACGCTCCTCGATTATTTCTGGGCCCGCCTCGCCCTCCACATCCGGGCCGAACACCACGTCCTTTTCCCGAGGATTTACGAGAAGGCGGCCGTCTCCTCATCCCCGCCGCTCAAGGAAGTGGAGGCCGTTTTCAGCACCCTGCGCAAGGACCACGACCTTTTCATGGCGGCCCTGGCCGAGGCGGTCACGACCCTCAAGGCCCTCGCGCAGGCGCCCCGGGAACCGGCCCGCAAGGAGATTCTGGGACGAATCGCCAAGTACGTGGAAAGCGTCAAGGGCCGCCTCGATTCCCACAACATCCTGGAAGAGGGGAAGGTCTACCTCTGGCTCGACCTGGGGCGCCGCCCCGAGGAGCGGGCGGAGGTGGCCGGGGCCATCCGCAAGGAGCTTGAGAACTTCCCCCCGCGCTTCCGCGAGCAATTGCCGAAATTGGAGTTTGAAAGGAAACACGCGTAGGGGCGCCTTCCCCTGGGTATTTGCGGGGGCCGTTCCCCTCGGTTGGAATTTGCTTGACAGGGCACCCCGGCCTTGGTATTCTCTGTAAATGAAATTGATTTTCAAAATCAATTTTAAAGAAATGGAACGATAAAAATCTTCAGGACGGGCCGGGGGGATTCCCGCACTGATTCATTCCTCATTCTCCCCGGCCCGCCCGGTTTTTTTTAGGAAAGGAACCTTTATGCACTGCCACAGCCATCCCGCCTCGCGCATCGGCGTGGGCGTCTGTCCCAACGGCTGCATCTGCCTTCAATTCGGTTACGCGATGGTCCACCTCTCACCCTCCCAGTTCAGGGAATTATCTGAGGTGATCGCCCTGACCCGGGAGGCCATGGAGCGGAGCACCGGCGCCCCGGAAATAGAGGATCATCAGAATTGACGCGGACCTGCCCGCAAGCCAATTGAGACGCCAAGGGGGAAAACCATGAGCGCCAAGAAGAACGATCCGGCCTACAAGAAGATTACCGATCAATTAAACCACTTGCTCAAGCTCGAACTCGAAGGGGCGAACCGCTGTCTGCACCACTCCTTCATGGTGTTCGGTTTTTCCCGCGACCCGATCGTCAAGTACTTCCGGGGCAAGGCGAGCGAGGCGCTCGACCACGCGGCCCTTCTCGGAGAAAAGATCGTGGCCTTGGGCGGCCATCCGCAGGTCCGCATCGAGGCGACCTGGGAGCCCGAAAAGCACTCGGTCCAGCAGATGCTCGAAATCAACCTGGAGGCCGAGAAGACGGCCCTGGCCGAGTACACGAAGCTCCTCGCTCTCGTTCCAAAGGATGACATCGCCTTGGAAGAACTCGTCCGCTCCCAGATCCTCAAAGAGCAGGACGACGTGGAAGAGATCGAGAAGTATCTAAGGCCGCCGACGGGGAATTAGCTACAGGGAGCTTGAAAATTATCCTGTCATTCCGAGCGTAGCGAGGAATCTCTTGAACCTTCAAGAGACCCCTCGCGGACGCTCGGGGTGACAGGCGCATCCTTCCCGTTGACAAGGCTTGGAGATGGTGAAGATTCCCCCGGCTGCCCCATTTTCCGGGGCGGCCGTTTTTTTCTTCTTGACGATAATACCATAGGGGGGTATGGTAGTAACCATGAAGTCCGCCACCCACCAGGACCAGCTCGGGCGCCTTGAGCGCATCAAGGGCCAGGTCGCCGGCGTCGCCCGGATGATCGAGGAAAAGCGCTACTGCATCGACATTCTGACGCAGCTCCGGGCCGTGCAGGCGGCCTTGCGGAAGGTCGAGGAGCAAGTCCTCCGCCAGCACGTCGAACACTGCGTGGCCGGGGCCGCGCGCTCGGGCACGGCCAAGGACCGGGAAGAAAAAATCGAGGAGCTTCTCGAAGTGATCGGGAAGTTCACGGGGTAAGAGTCATGGCCGTCCACGAATCCCACGACCACTCCTGTTGCTCTTCTCATCCCGCCGGGCCGGTGGCGGCGCAAAGCGCCCGCGATCCCGTCTGTGGCATGGACGTCGATCCGCTGAAAACACCCCACCGCACGGTACATGGAGGAAAAATCCATTACTTTTGCAGCGCCCATTGCGTGGCGAAGTTCCAGGCGAACCCGGCGGCGTATCTGGACCACCCTCCGGTCCAGGCCGCCGCCCCCGGTGCCACCCAATACACCTGCCCCATGCACCCGGAGGTGGTGCAGGATCATCCGGGCGCTTGCCCCAAGTGCGGCATGGCGCTCGAGCCCCTGGAGATTTCGGCCGAAGAAAAACCTGATCCTGAGTACCTGGACATGCGCCGCCGCTTCTGGGCGAGCGCGGTTTTTACGTTCCCCCTTTTCCTCATCGCCATGAGCGATTTGCTCCCTGGAAAGCTCGCGGAGTTTCTCCATCCCTCCCGGGCGCTTTCGTGGGTCCAATTCGTGCTCGCAACGCCCGTGGTCCTCTGGGGCGGCTATCCCTTCTTCGAGAGGGGCTGGCTGTCAGTCAAAAACAAGAGCCTTAACATGTTCACCTTGATCGCCCTGGGGACGGGCGTGGCTTATGGCTACAGCGTGGCGGGCGTTTTGTTTCCTGGAATTTTCCCCGCTTCTTTCCTCGGGCATGGCGGGCAGGTGGCACTCTATTTCGAAGCCGCCGCCGTGATCGTGACGCTCGTTCTCCTGGGGCAGGTCTTGGAGCTGCGCGCCCGAAGCCGCACGGGCGCGGCCATCCGCGCGCTTTTGGGGCTTGCCCCCAAGACGGCCCGAAGGATCGGCATCGATGGAACTGAAATAGACGTGCCCCTGGCAGATGTTCACCCTGGCGACCGCCTCCGGGTGCGGCCCGGGGAAAAAATTCCCGTGGACGGTGTGGTCCTCGAAGGCGCGAGCGCCGTGGACGAATCCATGCTCACGGGGGAGCCCATGCCCGTGGAGAAAGAGGCCGGCGCCAAGGTGAGCGGCGCCACCGTAAACGGCACGGGCACCCTCGTGATCCGGGCCGAGCGGGTGGGTTCGGAAACGCTCCTCGCCCAGATCGTCAAGATGGTTTCCGAGGCCCAGCGCTCCCGGGCTCCCATCCAGAAACTGGCCGACACCGTATCGGGCTATTTTGTTCCAGCGGTGATCGGCGTTTCCTTCGTGACGTTCGTAGCCTGGGGCTTTTTCGGTCCCGAACCCAAGTTCGCCCACGCGGTGTTGAACGCCATCGCGGTTTTGATCATCGCCTGCCCCTGCGCCCTGGGCCTTGCGACGCCCATGTCCATCCTGGTCGCGAGCGGCAAGGGGGCCACTATGGGCGTCCTTTTTAAAAGCGCCGAAGCCATCGAGAGCCTTCGGAAAGTAGATACCCTGGTCGTGGACAAGACGGGGACTTTGACCGAAGGAAAGCCCAAGCTCGTAGCGGTCGAAACGCTTGGCCCCTCCCGCGCGGAAGTCCTTGGCGCCGCCGCCGCCCTCGAAACGGGGAGCGAGCACCCGCTTGCCGCCGCCATCCTCGCGGGGGCACGGGGCGAGGGCCTGGCCGTCCAGGCGGCTTCGGATTTTTCCTCAGTTACGGGCAAGGGCGTGCGGGGAGTTGTGAACGGCAAAAAAGCCGCCCTGGGAAATACCCGCTTGTTGGAAGACCTCGGAATCGGCGTTCAAGCAGCCGTAGAAAAAGCGGAAAAATTGCGGGCCGAGGGGCAGACGGTCGTCTTTCTCGCCTTGGACGGGAAACTCGCCGGCATCCTGGGCGTGGCCGACCCCATCAAGGCCACGACGCCGGAAGCCATCCGCCAGCTCCACGCCGAAGGCATCCGGATCGTCATGCTCACCGGGGACAGTCGGAAGACCGCCGAGGCGGTCGCGAAAAAACTCTCGATCGACGAAGTGATCGCGGAAGTGCTTCCCGATCAGAAGGCCAAGGTCATCCGGGAACTCCAGGAGAAAAGCCGCTTCGTCGCCATGGCGGGGGACGGCATCAACGACGCCCCGGCCCTCGCCCAGGCGCAGGTCGGCATCGCCATGGGGACGGGGACGGACGTGGCCATGGAAAGCGCCGGGGTGACGCTCGTGAAGGGCGACCTTCGCGCCATCGCTCGGGCGCGGGCCCTTAGTCGCGCGACTCTTAAAAATATCCGCGAAAATCTCTTCTTCGCCTTCGTCTACAACGCGCTCGGTGTGCCGCTCGCCGCGGGGGCTCTCTATCCGTTCTTCGGATGGCTGCTTAACCCCATGCTCGCCGCCGCGGCCATGAGTTTTTCGTCCGTGTCGGTCATCGGGAACGCCCTGCGGCTCCGCAAAGCGGCGGTTTGAAAATTCCAGGAGGGAAAAAATGGATTGGAAAGTAGTGGTGGCCACCTTCGGGACGATCTTTCTCGCGGAACTGGGGGACAAGACCCAGCTCGCCGTGATCGCGGGGGTTTCGCGGACGGGAAAGCCCTTCTCCGTGTTCTTGGGCGGCGCGGCGGCCCTCGTCATCGTGACGCTCCTGGGCGCCCTGGGGGGCGAAGCCCTGACGCGCATCGTGCCGGGGGAAATTCTCGAAAAGATCGCGGCCGTGGCCTTCATCGCCATCGGCGGCCTCATGCTGGCTGGAAAATTGTAGGAATTGTTCCATGAACGTTTCGTTGCTCGTCGAATACAACGAACGGATCACGCCGGGGTTTCTCCTCTTCGCCCTCGTCCTGTGGGTGCTTCCCCGGGACCGCACCGAACTCCGGATCGTCCTCTACATCCTGCTCTTCATCCTGGTCCGCGACGCCATGACGCCCCTTGGCCTCTGGCGGATTGAGCGGGCGGGGAAGGCCCTCGTCTGGCTCCGGTTTGTCGAGGACCCGGGCCTTCTCCTGCTCCTCGGCGCCTCTTGCGTGGGCCTCGTCTTCGGGACGCTCGCCGTCGAAAAGGATTTCAAAAAATACGTTCTTTGGAGGAAGGGTCCCTGGCTTCAGGTGATCGCCTTCGGCTTTCTCACGGGTGCCGCCGTCGGGCTGCCGGGCTGGATTCTCGGAAGGGACACGCCGCTTTTCCTCAAGGGCGGCGCCGTCCCCGCGGGGCTTCTCCCGGTCATTTTCATCTTTACGATCCTCGGGAACTTCTACGAGGAAATGCTCTTCCGGGGATTCCTCCAGGGGTATCTCGAAACCAAGACGAGCGAAAAGCGGGCCATGGCTCTCTCGGGGCTCTTTTTCGGCGCCGGGCACATTTTCCTCTCCTACACCGTAACGGACGTGGGCGCCCCCCTCGTGATCTTCACCCTTTACGAAGGCCTTCTCTGTGCCTTCCTTCGCACCAAATACGGCGTCATCTCCTCCACCCTGGCCCACGGATTTGGGATATTCCTGCTCGGGTCGGGGTGGGTGTAAATCTGTTTCGATCCGTGATAATGTAAAAAAATGATCTCCCGAGACCCCCGGCTCGTCCGCCGGGTTCTTCAAATCTTCCGTCCCATGCTCTCGCGCTATTTCCGCGCGGCGCACGAGGGAGTATCCCGCGTGCCCGATGGGCCGTGCGTGCTCGTTTCGAACCACAACATCGCCGTTCCCTGGGAGCTTCTCGCGATCGTCTCGGCCTGGGAGGAGCGCTTCGAGGGGAAACGCGGGCTCTATTTCCTCACGGCGGACATCTGGTTCCGCCTGCCGGGGCTCCGCTCCGTTCTTCCGCGCCTGGGGTGCATTCCGGCGACCCACGAGGCGGCGGAGGAGGCGCTTTCGGAGGGAGCGGGGCTCCTCGTTTTCCCCGGCGGTTCGCGGGAGGCCTCGCGCCCCTTCTGGCGGTGGAAGCAATCGGACCTGGGCGGCCGCCTGGGCTGGGCCCGCATCGCCCGGCGGGCGGGGGCGCCCCTCGTCCCGGTGTCGGTCGCGGGGAGCCACCTCATTAATCCGGTGCTCGTCCAAAGCCCGCTCCTTGGATGGATTTCCGGCGTGCGGTTCCTCGGTGAAAAATGGATGCCCATCACGCTCGGCCAGCTTCTTTTGGCCGCCGGAGCGGGGATTGCCACCGCGCTCGTGGCGCCCCCGTGGGCCGCCGCCCTGGCGGCGTACTTCACCCTCTGGAATCCGGCGGGGGCCTACTTCCCGCTCTTCCCATCGAAAATCCGGGTCAAATTTGGAGAAGCTTTTTCCCCTCCCGCGGGGAGCGAAGAAGCCGCCCTGCGCGCCTCCTACGAACAAGTCTCCCGCGCGGTCCAGGCGGGGATGGACGAATTGCTGGCGGGATAGGGGAACCCTCCGGTTCCGGGAAAACCCCCTGCTTCCGGTTGGTTAACCCCGTTGACCGTCCCAAAACGAACGGTCAAACTTCCTGGACCGATTAGTTCTGGGTCTTCGGCGGGGTCCTGGGGGTTTCATCATGCGGATGCTTCGCGGCGGGCGCCTCGCCTTGGCGGCGGCGTTCCTTTCCCTCTCGCTCGGCTGCCTCAACACGGTTTCCAACCTAGTCTACGGGACGCCCCCCGCGAGCCCCGTGAACGTGGGCCAGACCTGGCCGGCCTTCACGGTCAAGCTCCTGAATAAACTCGGCGAAGTGCCCGACGACCCGAACGTCACGCAGGTCAGCATCGTCCAGACGGGCGGGGGCGGGACGCTCTCGGGCACGCTCACGCGGACGGCCGCCCAGGGGATCGCCACCTTCGACGACCTCTCATACAATCAGGCCGGGGTCGTCACCTTCGACGTGACCGCCGGGGGCGTGGGGAGCATCGTGGGTACCCAGGTGATCGTCGTGGGCGGCCCGCCGGTAGCCGTCTCGCTTTCGTTCGGGACGCCGCCCTCAAGCCCCCAAGGAGCGGGCCTTCCCTGGGGCGCCTTCACGGTCGAGGTGCGCGACAGCACGGGCGCCCTCGTCGCGGGGGATAACGGAAGAGCCATCGCTCTTACGGAAACGGGAGATTCTTCTTTTTCCGGGACCATTACCCGCAATACGGTTGGCGGCGTCGCGACTTTCAACGACATCAGCTACCCGGACATCGAAAGTATCCTCGTCGGCGCCACGAGCCTCGATCTCCTTCCGGCGGAAAGCGTGGCGGTGAGCGTGAATCATCCCCTCGCCCCGGCGCAGCTCCGGTTCCGCTCGGCCCCGAACCCGTTCCAATACGCGGGCTACACGTGGAATCTTTTTACGGTGGACGTGCTGGATAGCCTGGGAAATCTCGTCACCACGGACAACGGCCGGGCCATCACGATCACGGAGGACGGCCCGGGAAGTTTCGGCGGGACCACGGTCCGCTATACTTCCGCGGGCGGCGTCCTTTTCAACAACCTCTCCTACAACACCGCGGGCACCTTCAACGTGAACGCGACGAGCCCGGGCCTCTCCAGCCCCGCGGCCGTCACGGTGACGGTGAACCCGACGCCGGTGGCGACTTCGCTTATCTTCGGAACCCCGCCCGCAAGCCCGCAAACCCCGGGCGTTCCCTGGAACACCTTCACCGTCCAGGTGCGCGACCAGTACGGCTACGTCCTTACTACGGAAAGTGGCCGGGCCATCACTATTACGGAAGATGGGGCCGGAAGCTTCTCGGGCGCCATCACCAAGAGCACCGCCAGCGGCGTAGCGGTGTTTAGCGGGATCACCTACTCCTCCGGCGGAGTGATCAACGTAGGGGCTACGAGCGGAGCGCTCACGCCGGCGGCGCCAGCCAGCGTCTTGATGTTCGTCCCGAACGCCGCCCCCGTGGCTACGAACCCGGGGCCGGTGAGCGTGAATGAAGATGGCTCTGTGGGGATTACCCTCACGGGGACCGACGCCGAAGACCCCGTTACCTCGCTTGTCGTGGACGTGACCGTTCCGCCCTTAAACGGCGACCTGGACGCCCTGAGCGGCTTCGCCCCGCTGGGCGTTACTTACACCCCGGACCCCAACTACTTCGGAAGCGATTCCTTCCAATTCACGGTGACGGACACGGAATTCGCGGTCTCCACCCCCGTGACGGTAAGCATCACGGTGAACGGCGTGAACGATCCGCCGAACGGAGTGATTGATACGCCGGTGGGGAATGTGACGATTAATGTCGGACAATCAGTGAACTTCAATTCAACGTGTATAGACATCGATAACAATACGCCATTTACGCATTTGTGGGATTTTAGTGGTGGAGCCGCAAACTCTGCAATGGAAGACCCAGGTGCAGTCACGTTTAATTCGTTAGGAATCTACGGGGTTGTTTATGCATGTAGCGATTCGGAATCATTGCTTGATTTAACACCTCCTACATTAACCATCACTGTCGTTAATCCTCCTGTGCAAATATTATCATTTAACGCACTACCTTCAATCGTTGATCTCGACGCCAGCAGCATCATTTCGTGGACGACAGAGGCCGCGACTTCTTGCTCTATTAATCAAGGTATCGGCAGTTTGGGAAATGGTGAGCTGGCGAGTGGAAATCGAATTGTCACAACACTGTTTCGCCGAACTTATATGATGACTTGCCAGGGCTTTGGTGGCCCGGTCACGGCACAAGTAACTGTCGGGGTGATTCCCTATTGGATAACAACGAATTCGAACGGACGCCAAGGATCTGGAGCGGATAGTGAAGCTTCAAGCATATCCCGAGACGGAAATTGGATCGCGTTCGAATCGGCTGGCGGTGGTCTGGTCCTCGATGATAATAATGGTGCAATTGATATCTTTGTAAAAAATATCTCGACAGGTTCTCTCATTCGTGCGAGTACCGATTCCTTTGGGAACGAAGGTAGCGGAAACAGTCGTGACGCGATTATTTCAGCTAATGGTAGATACGTCGTATTCTATTCTTTTGCGACTAATCTTGTTTCAGGAGATACGAATGGTGTGGCAGATGTTTTTTGGAAGGACTTGGAGAATGGAACCACTTTGAGGATCAGCACGGATAGCAACGGCGCGCAAGCAATGGGGTGCCCCCTGCCAGTATCAATCCCGTGTAGCAATGCTGGAGGGATCTCTGCGGATGGCCGCTACGTGGTTTTTTCATCTTCAGCTAGTAATTTGGTTGCGGGTGATTTCGATGGAGCATTGGATGGCTTCCTTAAAGACATGCAAACAGGGGAAACGAAATTAATTGTTCAAAATACCTCGGCGGGCCTTAGCCAAGATGGTTTGTACGCGATTTTTACTACCAGCATGGCGTTGATCGCTGGAGATACGAATGGGCAAAATGACGCTTATTTGAAGAATCTTCAAGATGGGAGCGTTGTACGTGTCAGTACCGATTCTGCCGGTGGGCAAGCGAATGGAGCAAGTAGTTTCAATTCGATTTCATTAGATAGTAGATATGTTGCATTTTCATCCGTAGCAACGAATCTTGTCCCCGCTGATACTAATGGGACGTGGGACGTTTTCGTCAAGGATCTCTTTAGCGGAGTAACCATAAGGGCCAGCACGACCGCATCTGGTTCCCAAGTCGTGGGTGATAGCCGAAGGGCTTCTATCTCGGGCGATGGTAGATATGTTGCATTCCTTTCGTCGGCCAGCACTTTAGTGGTCGGTGATACCAATTTGGTGGATGATGTGTTTTGGAAAGATTTGCAAAGTGGGGTAATTCAGCGTGTTAATGTGTCGACTTCGGGCGTGGAAGCCGATTACGACGCAATATCGATGAATGTCTCGAATGATGGACAGCGAGTGGCTTTCAGTACTTATGCAAGCAATCTTGTGCCGATCGACGCAACAGCCAATATTGATGTTTTTTTACGAGATATTACCGCGGGAACGACTGTGCTTCAAAATACCAATTCGGCTGGAGAAAGACCTACTGGTGGGCAAAATTTATCCTTAAGCGCATCTGCTGATGGTCGTTTGATAGTATTTTCATCTCAGATGATTGATCTTATTGCCAATGATGATAACCGAAATAACGATGTTTTTTTAAAGAATTTAGATACTGGTATAACAACGCTCATAAGTTCTTCTGCTGCTGGAATTTTGGGAAATTCAAGTTCGGAGGAGCCCTCGATCTCCAGTGACGGGAGATATGTCGCTTTTGTTTCATATGCTAATAACTTGGTCGCTGGTCCAATGAATGTTTGGAGAGATATTTTTGTAAAGAATTTAAACGACGGTTCTATTGTTTTGGCGAGCGCTTCATCTGCTGGAACGCCTGGGAATAGTACTAGTATAAATCCATCTCTATCTTCTGATGGAGGATATGTCGCTTTTTCTTCGGCAGCATCGAATCTTGTCGCTTCGGATATTAGCACTTACGATGTTTTTAAAAAGAATTTAGCTACTGGTGCTATTGAAAAAGTCAGCGTTAGCACTTCAGGAATTGGTGGAAATGCAGATAGCTTTATGCCCAGCATTTCCTCGACTGGCCGGTATGTTGTATTTTATTCTAGTGCTACAAATTTAGTATCAAGTGATACAAATGCTATCCGTGATTTATTTATTCGCGATACGATGTTGGCTTCTACGATGCGGGTTAATACTAGTTCTACAGGTACCCAGTCAAACGGTTTGACTAATGCTGGATATTCGCGGGATGGGCGATATGTCTTTTTTTCTTCTATTGCATCGAATTTGGTGACGGGCGATACCAATGGTAAATATGACATTTTTCGAAAAGATATGCAGACAAATGCGATCGTACGATTGAGCACTACGGCAACGGGAGGGCAAATATTTGCTGACTCTCTTGGCGGGTGCACCACGCTGGATGGGCGTTATATGAGTTTCATGTCTGATGCATCGAATTTGGTATCTGGAGACACCAATAATGCTGCCGATGGCTTTGTGAAGGACCTCCAGACTGGGGCAATTATGCGAATATCGATAAATGCCAGTG
Source organism: Bdellovibrionota bacterium (assembly GCA_040758475.1). GTDB lineage: Bacteria > JAGRBM01 > JAGRBM01 > JAGRBM01 > JAGRBM01 > JBFLVN01. The sequence goes on along the minus strand of JBFLVN010000115.1, from coordinate 213 downwards.
GCGTGCAAGGTAATAATGGCAGTAGTGCTTGTATTGCTGAAAATGGTCAATATGTTATTTATTCTTCTAATGCATCGAACTTGGTAGTAGGTGATGCTGGTACAAATCTGGATTTCTTCGTGATTGGGAATCCGTTCTTGCCTTGACCCCCTGCGACATCATGCCGCATTCCCAGAAATAGCCTTCGCGAGTAGCTTCCCTCCCGGCCGGGCG
>JBFLVN010000114.1:0-11610 GCA_040758475.1 Bdellovibrionota bacterium | reverse complement strand
CGTCTGGACGTCCAGGTCGTCCGGAAAGCGCTTGGCAACGTCCCGCATGGCGGCGGCATAGGCTTCGCTAAGCGGCTGCATGGACGAGGGATCGAGCGGCTCGGGGCCCTTGAAACGCTTTCCAAGCGCTTCGATCAAGGCCCTTTCGACGGGCGGCGATCCGGCCGAATGTTTGCGAGCCAGTTCCATGGCGTCCCACGCCGCCTGGAAGCGGTCGGGCATCATGGGCATGTTGTAGTTGGGCCCCAAAACGAGCGCGGCGCCCCACCAACACATGGCGCATTCGGGATCGAACTCCCCGCCCTTGGCAAACGAGCGCGCCGCTTCGTCGTGGTTGAATCCGTAGAGGAGCCGCAGGCCCTGATCGAAGTACGCCTGGGCATTGCGGGAAGAAGCATCCACTTCGCGATGGTGCGTTCCGAGCCCTTCGAAGAGCTGGGCGCCCTTGGCCCAAGCCGCCAGGGCCGGCCGTTCGATGGGCGTCTCCCGCTCCATCCATCCAAAACGCGCGCAGCCCGCCGCGAAAGCCAGCAGGCACACGCTTGCGAGCACCCCGTGGTGAAGTTTCATTACAACTCCCTCCAATCCCGGTTTGGCTGATAAAAGACGCTGCCGCCCCTGATTACGGAAGGCGGAGGTTATCGGATTTACTCGCTTCCGTTCTGTCCCTGGAATGGCAGATTGACGCGCATGATCTTGGTGGCTTTGCCCGTCTGCTCGTCGATGGAAACGACGACCCCGCAGAAGCGGACATCGCCCTTGGCGTTTTCGTACTTGGCGGGAAGACCCGTCGTGAAGCGCTTGAGCGAGATCTCTTTTTTCATGCCGATGACCGAATCGTAGGGGCCGGTCATCCCGGCGTCCGTGATGTAGGCCGTGCCGCCCGCGAAGATGCGCTCGTCAGCCGTCTGGACGTGGGTGTGGGTCCCCACGACGAGGGAAGCCCGCCCGTCGCAGAAAAAGCCCATGGCCTGCTTTTCGCTCGACGCTTCGGCGTGGAAATCGACGAGAATGCAAGGCGTCTCTTTGCGGAGTTCCGCGAGGGCCTCGTCCGCCATCTTCCACGGGGATTCGAGCGAGCCGCCCATGAACACCGTTCCCATCAAATTAAGGACGCCGAGCTTGGCGCCCGAAGGGGCGGAAACGACCGCCGTGCCCCGGCCGGGAGCGATGGGATAGTTGAGGGGCCGGAGAAGAAGTTCCGCCCGGTCCACGTAGTCGAAGATCTCCTGCTTGTCCCAGATGTGATTGCCGCTCGTCAGCACGTCGGCGCCGGAGCGGACGAGTTCTTCGTAATTATCCCTCGTGAGGCCCGCGCCGCCTGAGGCGTTCTCGCAATTGGCGACCGTCAAGTCGATCGAATGCTCGCGGATGAGCCCCGGCAGCATCTCGCGGAAGGCGAGACGTCCGGGCTTGCCGACGATGTCACCCACAAAAAGGACGTTCATGAGAAACCCCTGCCTTCCGGCCGAAGGCCGCCGGCGGCGCTTGCACTATACCCGAACGAAAAGGCGCTGGAACCCGGCCTACCTCGCGAATTCAACGGCCCGCGTCTCGCGAAGGACCGTGACTTTGATCTGCCCCGGATAGGTCATGTCGGCCTCGATCTTCCGGGCGATGTCGCGCGAGAGCATGTAGGCCGCGTCGTCCGTTAGTTTTTCGTGATTAACGATGATCCGGATTTCCCGGCCGGCCTGGAGGGCGAACGCCCGTTCGACGCCGGGGAACGACGTGGCGATGCGCTCGAGTTCTTCGAGGCGCTTCACGTACGTTTCCAGCATTTCGCGCCGGGCACCGGGCCGGGCCGCCGAAAGGGCGTCGGCCGCTTGCGTCAAAGCCGCCCAGATGGAGGGCGGATCGTCCTCGTGGTGGCCCGTGATTCCGACGATCACGTCCGGCTTCTCGCCGTACTTGCGCGCCAGATCGCCGCCGATGTAGGCGTGCGGACCTTCGACTTCATGGTCCACGGCCTTGCCGATGTCGTGGAGGAGGCCGCAGCGGCGGCCCACCATCATGTCGAGCCCCAATTCCTGGGCCATGATCCCACAGAAATAGGCGCATTCGAGCGAATGGACGAGGTTGTTCTGGGAATAGGAGTAGCGGTACTTGAGCGTCCCCACGAGCTTCGTGATCTCGGGGTGAAGGCCCTGGATGCCCACGTCCATGACGGCCCGTTCGCCGGCCGATTTGATGTCGTCCAGGACTTCCTTTTCGGCTTTCTTCACGACTTCCTCGATGCGCGCCGGATGGATGCGGCCGTCTTCGATGAGGCGCGTGAGCGAAAGCCGGGCCACCTCGCGGCGGATCGGGTTAAAACCGCTGATGACGACCGTCTCGGGCGTGTCGTCGATGATGAAGTCCATTCCCGTGGCGGCCTGGAGGGCGCGGATGTTGCGTCCTTCGCGGCCGATGATCTTGCCTTTGATGTCCTCGGAAGGGATGGGAAGGACCGTCACCGCGCGCTCGACCGTGAAGTCGCCGGCCCACCGCTGGATCGCCGTGGCCATGATTTTCTGGGCCTCGCGCTTGGCGTTCTCCTTGACCTCCGCTTCGATGTCCTTCACCCGTTTGGCCGCTTCGAGCTTGGCCTCGGCTTCGATGTTCTTGATCAGGGAGATTTTCGCCTCTTCGGCCGACATGCCGGCGGCCCGTTCGAGTTGTTCGCGGGCGTTCTGGATGAGGTCGTTCCAGCGCTTTTCCTGATCGGCCAGGCGGGTCCGGACCTGCTCAGCTTCTTTCTGGATTTCCTCTTCCCGCTTCTTGATCTCGGCGTCGCGGCGCTCGACGGTTTTCCCGCGCTGGTCCACTTCCCGCTGCCGCTGCTCGATGTTCTGAAGCCGCGACTTGAAGCTCTGCTCCTTCGACTGGAGCTCGGAGAGCCGGTCACGGGCCTCCAGTTCGGCGCTCTTGCGGGCGTCCTCCCGGATTTCGATCGCCTTGCTCTCGGCGTTCTTGACGATGCGCCGGGCCTTTTCCTGGGCCTGATCCAATGTTTCTTCCGTCAGTTTCTCGGCGGCCTTCGAAGCGCGTTTCCCGCGCGTCTTGTCGAGGAAGAAAAACACCCCGGCGCCGATGGCCAGTCCGGCAACAATCCAAATAATTCCAATCATGATTCAACCTGCCTTTCGCACCGCAAATGCCGCTCTCCCGAAACGATTTCCTGTACAGGAACGTCCCCCGGTCCCACCGGCACGCGGTCCAAGATTTGAAAGTCGTGGCAAAAACCAACCGTGAGCGCCTCGGGGCGAAGCCGCCCCAGCGCACGGTCGTAAAACCCTTTTCCATAACCGAGCCGGTTCCCCCGCGGATCGAAGGCGAGCCCCGGCACGAGAACGAAATCGAGCGCGTCCCATTCCACTTTCGGGCAAGACGGCGCCGGCTCCAGCATGCCGAAACGGCTCGGTACGAAGTCCGCTTCTCCACGGATTTCCCGGAAGACGATCTGCTCCCCTTCCACCCGCGGGTAGACGAGCCGCGCGCCGCGCCGGAGAGTCTCCCGGGCGAGGGGCGCCGTCTCCACTTCCTCCCGGATGGAAGAAAAAAGAGCGAGGATGCGGGCCGATTGGAAGCGGGGATGCCTGGCCATGCGTTCGCAAGCGGCCTCGGAAGACTTTACCCGCTGGCCGGGCGAAGCGGCGCGCCGAAGCCCGTCCATCCGGTGGCGCAGATCGGCCTTGCGAACCTTCCGGTCCAGCTCGGCGTCCGCCGATTCCTTCAGGGGGCGGGTTGCATCTATTCCCGTCACAAAGCTCTCGTGCCCGGCTGTCTCCCCAGTGACGAAATCAAAAGGGAACAACCCCAGGTCCCGTGGGCCGGAGCGGAACGGAATGGGAAATTTTCCGAAGAGCGAACGAACGGTCTTTAGTTACGAATCCCGGGTGGCGCGAGCCGCTTCTGGAAAATGCGGTTCCCGGCGGCGGGAAACGAAAGGCGGAACCCACGGGAAGAAAAAACCCTGGGATTTCCGCCAGATACGCCTGCCGCGGAAAGCGGCACGCGCCTGCTGGCAGTCCAACGCCCAGCCCCAAACAGGGTCAAGAGCGCCGCGATCAGTACCCATCCACTAAAGACCATAAAGCTCATGGAAGCGCTAGCTTCCTTGTGTTCGCTCGTCTCGGCGAATACCCCAGCGAAATCCGTTCAGCTGGTTCGGCCTCTGAGACAAACTCTGCGCAAATTTTACAGACCGCCCGGGGGAATAGCAAGGTTTGAAGGAGGGAGAACGCGCTGATACGGATAAAGAACGGCCGCTCGCGGCAAGGGCTTAATAAGCGCCTGTGCGCGGCGGCCGTTCATAAAAAGCGGGCAAGGCACCACCTGCGCCGTGTGGGCGGGGAAATTCTGAACCTACGTAAGTAGGTGGGCGCCATTTGCGGGGTCCTTGGGTGCCCCAGTCGCAAGCGAAAGGCCCGGAGGCGCTTCCGCTGGGAGGCTCCCGCCGCCCCCCGCAGGGACAGCTCCCTGATCAGATTTCCATTGGTTCAGTAATTTCGGTCGCCCAATCACGTGCGCCGCAGAAATCCTTACCTCCTGGGGGAGGAGTATAGCACACGGGTGTTTCCCGGGAATGAGGGGAGAACCTGGGTCGAAGGCCGTGGAGGGCTCTAAAGCACCCGGTCGATCCGGGCAAGGATGTCCTGGAGTTTGGCGCGGCTCTCTTCCTCGGTTTCGAGGGCTTCCTGCCGGAGGCGCACGATTTCGCCAGCCAGGTTCAGGGCGGCCAACACGAAGGAATCCCCGCCCCCCTTGGCGCCCGCCGCCCGCTCGATTTCCTGGTTGACCATGCGAGCGGCTTCCAAAGCGAGAGTTTCATCGCCCCCCGTCTTGAGGCGGTACTCCCGGCCCGCCACCTGGACGCTCACGGTCTTCGAATCACCGCCAGCGCGCCGCGCTTCGGCCTTAGCCACCAGAGGACTCCTCCAGGGATTTGAGATCCGCGAGCACACCATCCAATTGGCCGCGAAGGCTCTCCCGCTCGCTTTCATAGCGGGCAAGCCGCCGGCGGAGGTCTTCATTCTCGGAGGAGAGCCGTTTGCCGTCGGCTCGCAGGGAAGCGACGGCCCCCAAAAGCTCGCCCACTTTGGCTTCGAGCCGGTTCCAATCCGCTGGCATGGAAGTGGAAGTCCCTTCGCCCGCGAGACTACCGTTGCTCCGCCGGAAGGGTCAAGCCGCACCGAAGGCGGCGGGTTTAAGCCGTTCACCAATGGAAAAACCTCTCCAGCGGTTTCATTCAACGGCGCTACTGGCCGCTTTCTTTCTCGCCCTCGGCGCGCAAAGCATCTACGCCCTCGACATCCCTCCGGCCAAGGTTCAGACGCCCTCCCGTTTCTCCCATGCCGTCTGGGCGGGGTACTCCTGGTTCGCGGGGGCGAAGGCGCATTTTTCTCCGGTCACTTCGCCCTACGGCGATCGCCCGCCCCCTTTGTTGACGGAAGAATTCCGCGATTTCGCCCGCACACTGGCCGAAAACCGCGTGGACACGGTGTTCGTCTTCGTGGGTTCCATGGGGGACATGGGGCGGCTCCCTCTCTGGCCTCTCCTGCCCGAAAGCCCGCTGGGCCGCCTGCGGGAAAAGGCGGGCGATGAATGGATTCCCATCCGGCGGCTCCGGTACGAACTCGCCCGCTTCGGGCCGCCGCCCCGGATTCTCGCCTGGGTGGGCGGCGTCCGGAAAGGCTGGGACCGGGGGAAAATCGATCTCTCGGACCCTCGCGCCCTGGAGGCGGCGGCGTGGCTAGGCGAGAGACTCTCGCAGGAAGACGCCAGTTTCGACGGCGTCCACTTCAACATCGAACCCACCTTGGAAGGCGATCCTCGCGTCCTCGAACTGCTCGATAAAGTACGCCCGAAACTCCGGGGCAAGATGCTCTCCTTCGCCGGAACGATGGTGGACGAGGAACTCTCCCGCGTCGCGGGCCTCCGGGAGCGGTTCTGGAGCTCCGAGTATCTTGCCGAAGTGGCGCGGCGGGTCGATCAGATCGCCTTCATGACCTACGACACCGCCGCGAAAGACGCTTCCTTGTATGAGGACTTCGTCGAAACACAGACGCGCCTTCTCGCCCGGCACGTCCACCGGGCCAACCCCTCCTGCGAAATCTTCATCGGCGCCCCCACGTACCGGGAGCGCACGGGCTGGCACGATCCCGCGGCCGAGACGGCGGCGGCTAGCGCGAGGGGGTTTTTGCGGGCGTTTGAGGGACTTGGCCCCGAGAAAAAACAGATCAAGGGGCTCGCGTTCTATGCCGCCTGGACGACCCAGCCCGAAGACTGGCGAACCGTGGCGCGGGCGCTCGGCTGGCAGGAAAAATAGCGGCAGCCTCCCAAAGCCCTTCACATCTCTTTACCTTGGGAAGCGCGGGTGGTACCTTCGGGCCGCCTTTGGTTTTTCCAATCGCTTCGAGCGGCCTTTCCGGGAACCGCTAGAGAGAGGCTTTCCCAAGTGGGTGTACTGCGGCTCCTTTGGCGATGGCTGGTCGTCCAGTGGACGCTCCTTAAATACGCGCTCCTCGGGGCGGCCGATCGCCTGGGCCTCCGGCGCTTGTGGTACGTGCTGGCGGGCCGGAGCGCTGAATACCAGAAGCTCACCCGGCCCGTGTGGATGCGCCTGGCATTCGAGGACCTGGGGCCGACCTTCATCAAGCTCGCCCAGATCATCGCTTCAAGCGAAGGGCTCTTTCCCAAAGAATATTCGGAAGAATTCCGCAAGTGCCTGGACCGGGTTCCGCCCTTCCCCTTCGAGCAGGTCCAGCAGATTCTGAAAGAAGAGTTCGGCCGGCCCCACACGGAGGTCTTCGCCACGCTCGATCCCAAACCCGTCGCCGCCGCCAGCATCGCCCAGGTCCACTTCGCCACCCTCCCCTCGGGCGAAGAAGTGGTCGTAAAAGTACAGCGCCCCGCGATCGAACCCCTCGTCCGGGCGGATACGAAGATCATGATGATCATCGCCCGCCTCGTGGAGAAAATTATCCCCCACGCGGACCTCGCCAACCCGACGGGCGTCGTAGAGGACTTCACTCTCACCATCTTCGAAGAACTCGACTTCCGGCTCGAAGGCCGGAACATGGACCAGTTCAACGAAATCCTGAAATTCGCCGGTAATTCGGCGGTCGTCGCCCCCCTCGTCCAGTGGGACTACACGACCAAGCGCGTCCTCACCATGGAGCGGTTCCGCGGCTGGCGGGTGGACGACACGAAGGCCATCCTGGCGAGCCCCTACAACGCCGAGGAAAAACTCGTAAACGGCCTCCGCGGCTGGTTCCAGAGCGTCATCCTCGAAGGCTTCTTTCACGGCGACGTCCACGCCGGCAATCTCATGCTTCTTTCCGACGGGCGCGTGGGCTTTCTCGATTTCGGCATCATCGGCCGCTTCAACGACACCCAACGCCACATGGTCACCGAGTACATCATGGCCTTCCAGGGCGGAAACTTTAAAAAGCTCGCCCAGATTCTCGCGAACATGGGCTCCGTGGACGCGGGCAAGGTGGATATCGAAGCCTTCGCCGAAGATTTGAAGCGGTGCTACTCGCCTTGGCTCTCCAAATCCTACGCCGACTTCAAGATCCGCGACCTTCTCCCGGAAGTCCTGCGCGTCTCGGTCAAGCACCGCATGCGCCTCCCCCGGGAATTCATCCTGATTACCAAGCAGCTTCTCTACTTCGACCGCTACGCCAAGGCCCTGGCGCCCAATTTGAACATCTTCACCGACCCTCGCCTCGTCGGATTCATCATCGAAGGCGTACAGCTCCTCCAAAAGAGAAAAGCCGCCGAAGCCAAAGCGGCCGGGGCAGCGGCGAACTAGATTCCACCAAGAAACTGAGGGTTCTTTATCTTGTTGCCTGGGTCCAAGGCCTGGCGAAGAAGTCCTTGACCAGCTGGTTCATGACGCCCGTTCCCAAATAATCGTAGGGCAGATAGACGAGGCCCGCGCGGCCGTCCAATTCCCTAAAACAGAAGATATCAGTTACGAGGGGCGCCCCGCCCTCGGGACGGGTGTACTTGTAATAGAGCTTGGTCAGATCCACTTTCCGCGTGATGTAAGGGAAGTTCTCTTCGAGCTGCACGGGCTTGCCGAAGGAAAACCGGAGCAGGTCGCGGAGGGGATCGCCCAGATCCGGGGGCAGGTCGAAACGGGCCTTGTAGAGAAACTGGACCGAGAGGGATTCGGGCTCCTTCTTGGTGCTCTGGGTAAGCTCCATTGAAAGGAGCCGGACGATCTCGCTCTTGCTCTTCTCCTTGAACTCCGGGAGGTTGAAGTGGAGTTCCCGGATGTAGAGGGAGTTGAGAGAGGGAACTTTCGCGAAATTCTTGGAAGTGTGGAATTCGGGCGGGATCGCCGTGACGTCCTTGAGAAGTTTCTTTAGGAGATCGGCCGCCTTGTCGGCGGGTCCGCCGAGTTTCTCCGGAACCGGTCCCGTCTTGCGCGCTTCTTCCCCGAACTCGGAGAGGATTTTCGAATACCGGGCCGTAAAGAAAACAAGCTTCCCCTCGACGCCCGAAAGCTTTTCAAGCTTGGGAAGGGCTGCGGCTTTCTGCTCGGCCGGTGCCGCGGCGGGAGCAGCGGCGGGGCCGTCCCCCAGGAGCGAATCGAAGGCCCCTTCGTCCTCGTCGGGAAGGGGGCGGCGCGGCGCGGCGGGTTTGGGCGCCGGCTTGGCGGTGGGCTTGGGGCCCAGGTCGGGCGGCCGGGTGCGGCCCATGAGGTCCGAAACGCTCGCCTCTTCCTGGTGGCCGCTCGAATCGACCGTCGCCTTGACGGCCCGGTCCACGCGGACCTCCTGCAAAACTTCCCCCCAGGCCGTCTTCCCCTGGGCGCCGGTCATGTACTTGGCGACGCGATCGAGCCCCCCCACGGGCGCATCGGGGGGAACTCCAAGCGTCCGGGCGGCGAGAAGCTGAAAAATCCGGGAGACTTTCTCCGTGACGAGTTCCGAAGGGGGCATGGCGCAGCTCAACGTCGTGGTCGTGGTATCGCGGCGGAAGATATCGAGGAGATAATTCTTTACATCGTCGAAGCGGGCTTGCTTGGCGTCCTGGATGACGGACTGGCCGTTCTGGGCCCCCACGACGAAAACGAGGCAGTACTCGGGAGCGGGTCCGCCCACGTTGATCACCAGGTGGTATTTTTCCCTCCCGGTGCCCTTGGAAATAACGGTGAACTGGACTTGGGACATGCGGCTCGATAGCGGTCCTTCCCCTTCACCGTGAATCCGGCGAAGGGCCCCATCCCCGCAATTGTTCTATCCGGGATTCCCGGCCCGTAAGACGGAACCTAGCGGCTTTGGCCGCCAGATTCAAACGTTTGACGCACGGCGGCGGCCGCGCAGGGATTTTCCCGCCCGGTAGTCGAGGAAATCGGAGACGAGGCGAAGGAGCTGCGCCCGTCCCCGCGGCGTGATCCGCACCGACGGGAGTTCTCCAAAGGTGACGGACGCAATCTCCCGGAGAACGCGAACCCCCGCGGGCGGCAGGACCTGGGCCCCTTCCCCGTGCTGGCACTCGCCGCAGACGAGGCCGCCCTCGGCGGCGCTGAAAGCCGCTGAGCGGTGTTCACCCAAAGTACGCCCGCAGCGCACGCACTCCCCCAAAAGCGGCGCGAATCCGGCGGCATCCAGCACGCGGAGGAGCGCCCAGAGGCGGGCGAGTTCGGCGGGCACTTCCCCTTCCCCACTCCGGCCGGTGCCCGAAAGAAAGAGGCAGAGATTCTCGAAGAGCGCGGCCGAGGGCTCGTGCTCGTGAAGGAGCGCGCCCACGGCCCGGCAGGCATGGCTCGCCGCTTCGAGGGCTTCAAGGGAGCTGCGAAGGGAAAGATGAGCGTCCAGCAATTCAGCCGATTCGAGGCGCCAGAGGGCCTCGCTCCTCCCGTGGACGGGCGCCTTGGTGTCGATCCGCACGCGGGAAAAAAGATCGAGCGCGCCGCCAAAACGCTTGCGCGAGGCCCGGGCGTTCTTCGCCACGGCCCGCACGAGCCCTTCCTCGCGGGAAAAGAGGGTTACGATCCAATCGGCATCGCCGTAGGCCGTGCGCCGGAGGACAAGGGCCTCGGCCCGGCGGTTTGCTGGGGGCTTCATTTCCTGGCCGACCGCTCCACCGCTTCCCGCCACCGCTGGTTGAGAACGTCCTCGTCGAGTCCATAGACGTTCCTGAGCGCCGAAGAAGGCGTAGCTCCCTCCGAGAGTTCCGCCAGGAGCGCCTTGATCTTTCTCATCCCGCCGTGCTGCTGGAGGAGGTACCCCACGAACGACTTGGACGTCCCGTAAGCGATGGGCACGGCCGGTCCCGAAAGCCCGGAGAAAGTCCGTTCGAGACGTGAGATCGGGAAGCTCCCTCGCCCCTGGATGTCGTACTCCTGGAAACGGTACGCCCGCGCCGCGGGCTCGAGCGCCTGGGCGAGCCCTTCGTGGAGCCAGGCCGGGACGTTCTCGCCTCCCAAACGGTTTACGGCCGCGTGGACGTATTCGTGGTAAATCGTGTCCTTCAAGGGATAGGCCGTGCTGCCAAGGCCACCCGTCGGGAGCCGGATTTTCCCATCGTAAAGCGCGCCGGCCCAATCGGGCGCGTTCAAGGCGCTCCGGTACTGGACCTTCGTGTAGAGGACGACGCCGATCTTGTCCTGGGGCAAGAAATCCAAGGCCCGCCCCACGTCCCGCCGGGCTTGCTCCAGGATCGTCCGGGCCCCGTAGGCCGCCTGGGCGTTCTGGGCCCCATCGAAGAGGACGCGGAAATGCCCGTCCTCGTCTCCGAGCGTTTCGCGGAACTCCGATTCGATCCCAAACTCCTGCTCGAGCTTCGCCCGGAGTTGCCGGACGTCCCCTTCCCGCCTCCCGGGCTCCTCCTTGGAAAGAAGCTCCCGGGCCCGGGGAAGGTCGTGCCGGTAATAGGCGAGTTCGGCCAGCTCGTAGGCGAATCCCCGGGAGGAACCCGTGCGTTCGTAATGGGAAAGAAGATTGTCGTAGGCTTTTTCCTTGTCCCCGAGGCGCAGGTAGGCGATCCCCAGTTCCCGGTCGTAGGCCCGGTCTTCGGGAGAGAGGGCTTCCAGGTCGAGCAAAACGAGAACGGCCTGGGCGGTGTTCTTTTCCGCGAGAAGTTGAAGGGCCCACTCTCGGCGGGAGAGTTCCCGGAGCCTTCCGAAAGGGGGCGTCCCCCATCCACCCGCCGCTTCGGCGAGTGATTCGAGTTGCTGATTTGCCCGGCCCCAATCGCCTTCTTTCGCGGCGGAGAGGAAGCGGCCCACCCGCTCCGAAAGGTCCGGCACCCGGTCCAGGAGCGACCGGGCGAAAACGATGTCTTCGCCCGCTTCGGGTGATTTTCCCTGGGAATACCACCGGAGCACGAGGTCGTCCCCCTGGAACGAGGAACTCCACGCCTCCGGGGGAACGGCGAGCACCGGCGCTGGCGCCGGGATAGCGGGCTTGGGTGGAGAAATGCTCTTCGGACGGGAAATGAAATAAACGAACGCCCCCGTAATCGCTCCGCCCACGGCCGCCGTGGCTAGGAGCGCGAAGAGTTTGGCGCGGGAAGACCGAGAGGGCATGCGAAAAAGATAGCACACCTCACTCCGAGGCCTTGTGGCCGCCTTGAAAAGCAAACCCCCTCCGGGCTTCGCCCACCTCCCCC
>JBFLVN010000113.1:0-11632 GCA_040758475.1 Bdellovibrionota bacterium | reverse complement strand
CGCCTACAGAGGCGGCCTCCACGACCGCGCGGCCTTGCGTCTGGCGCAACGCCTCCGCGGCAACGTGGCCGCCTCCGTGACCATCCTGCACGTCATCGCCCCGGGGCAAAACGCCCCCTCGCGGGAAACGCAGGATTTTCTCGATCTCACTTTCCCCCAATCAGCGGCGCAGCAAGGCGGGGTCCACTTCAAGGTCGTCGCCCACGCCGACCCTGCCCGCGCGATCATCGACGAATGCACCACCGGCTATGACCTTGCCGTGGTGGGGCTTGGGTCGGAAGGAGGACTGCCGGAACGCTCCTTCGGATTCCGCTCCGAATACATCGCCCAGCATTCGCCGGCATCCCTGCTGATTGTGCGTGGAGTTGATCTGAAACCGAAATGATTGGCGGGCGGCGCGTGACGCCAATAGAACCCTGCTGACGATTCCGCTCTGGAAACCGGAGCCCAAGGACATCCTGCTCCGCGAGATGCTCGCAGCCTGACCTTCCCAACACTTCAAATCAACACACCTTTCCGCGTGCCATGCTGCACGCGTACGTTACGGCGTTTCCCGTTTTGATCCTGCCAGGGAGAGCCGCACCCATCGAACTTTCCAAGAATCGTGGTGCATTTTCCGGCATCCACCCGCACCCTCTTTTCTTTCTTTTCTGTACTTTAAGAAAAATAGGTACTTGTACTTTTTAGTGGGGTGCGGAGGGGGTGCAGGGAGGGTGCCGGTGAGGTGCCGAGAGGGTGCGGGCTTTCCGTCCCCAAAGCAGCCGGATGGACCCTAGAAAAGCGGAAAAGCAGCGTGATTTCATAGGAGTCTGATTGATGCGGCTTCAGGCGTGGTGGGGAGGTGCTGAGGATTGTTACCCGCGCTTTCCGAAGGGCGGCCCAGGCCGCTTTGTCTCATTTTGGGACCAGAAAGACCGGTAGAACCGCCTGGCGCGAAGGCGCGCCCGTGGCACGCCCGCCGGGGCCCCCTCGGATAGCACTCGGCCTGACTTTCCTGGGCCTGCCCTGCGCCCGCGTTGAATCTCTGGCAGAGCAGCCTCGGGCGGTGGCAAGACAGCGGCGGGAGGGCGGTCGAGGCAGTCCAGCGGCTCTAAAAAGGGGTAATCCCTAGCCAAAGACCGCCGCCCCGCTCATAATTTACTGATCCGGGAGGGACCGGAGGTTGAGATGAACGAGATGAAATCGAATCTTGGCTTGAGCGACTTCACGCGGGACGTAGAAATGACTCGGTCATTCTTCGGAGACCATGGGCGGAGGGGACACGCGACGGTTCAGTTCGAGCGAGGTTGCGCACCAAGGTCCGTTCGCACGGTGCGGGTAGGTGGGTCGGTATGGCCGGATTGGCAGGGCGACGCCCTCATAATCGCCCGCAGCAGCTTTGGAAAGATTAACACGTTCCTTCGCACGCTTCGGGGCGACCGGGACGGCGAGCAGGAGATTTGGACGGAGGGCTGCCGGGTACGCAATCTGCTCGTGGGTGAACCGGTAGTCGTCTTCTCAACGCAGTCGTTCTTCTACCTTGGCGCCACGCAGCTTCCCGCAGTGCCGGTCAACATTTTAATCGATTGGATATTTAGTCGCCTGGGCGAGGAACCCGTGGTAATCGCTTCGATGGGCGGCCTCGAAGCGCTCGCGCGTGGTGATCTCGAAGGCATCGACCGCTTCGGCATGATCGTGCTCCACAAGTATTTGGTGGAGAAGGTGGAGAGCCTTCACGCAGAACCCGGGATTAAGGCGACCCTGCGCACGATCTTGCAAGGATAAATTAGGCTTCAGATCTTAAAGGGCGCATGAGGGCCTTATCGGATTGCATCTGCCCCCCGCCGGAACCAGCCGCAAGGCCTCCGGCGGGGTTTTGTTTGGGGACCCTTCACTTCCCCTTCCAGGGATCGCCGGGGAGGAGAGCGAGAAGGCGCTCCCGGACGAGGGCAGCGGCTTCGCCTGCATCGTAGTCAGCCCCGGTCTGAAGGAGCGGAACGATGTCCTCAGTGAAGGCCGGGTCTTCGAGCTTACCCGCAAGGTTGGCCTCGAACTGGGCCCGGGTGACGGGCGTATTCCCATGCTCCAGGTAGCGCCCGAAGCACTCCACGATCTTCGCGGCGTCGAGAACGATTTCCTCCGAGCCGAGCGCGAGCCAGAGGTCGTAGAGATCCCGTCCCTTCTTGCGCTGGTAGAGGGCGCGCAGCTTGGTTCCGAGAAGCTCTTCCAGCGCGTAGACGGTGAGGTCCGCCCCGCCCGAAAACCAGGGGCTCTCCACCTCGAACCTTCGAGGTGCAAGGTCCAGCACGTTGAAATGCTCCCTCGTGTTGATCTCCACCTTGAGGCGCATGGTCTGGGCCGGCAGACCCGTCGTCTCGAACCGGTAGAGAAGGGTGACGCGGCCTTCGCCGCGCTTGCGGGTCGGCTCTCCGAGCCACGGATCGAGTCTTTCCCGAAGTGCATCGAGCACGGGGCCGATCTTCCCCGCTTCGATCTGCACGAGATCGATGTCTTCGGAATAGCGCCCCGGCGGGGCGAAGAAGAGCTTGTGAAGGGCCGTTCCACCGCGAAAGACGAGGGACCTGGCGAGCAGCTTGCTCTCAAAAATCTCGACGAGCGCGCGAGAGAGGATGAGGTCCTGTTCCACCTGCGCGTCGTCGGGCCAGGGGGCCTGTGCCCGCCAAGCGGTGATGTGGGCGCGTGGGATCATAGGTCGGACTCCAGTTCATGGTTGGGAAGCACCTTCCAGCCCGGATCGGCCTTGAGTCCCTTGGTGCTTCGGCCCGTCACGAGCGGGACGGGACGGGGCTTTCGCTTGGGTAACGACTCCTTGAGCGGAAGTGCGATGTCTTGATGGCCGATGGCTTCGAGCAGGTATCCCAGGCGCTGCACGTCCGGCGTCGCGTAGTGGGGCGCGACCTTGGCCAGGGCCCGCGGGTCGAGTTTTTCGGATAGCTCCGCCAGAATGGTCACCACGTTCCCCATGTGTCCGGCCGCCTCGCTGTAGCGCACGAGATCGAACGCCGTGACCTCGGGCGTCGCCACTCGCATTGTTCCCGTTTCCGTCTGCACTTCCCCCACGGGAAGGGATTTCACTTGCCCGTGCATGTGGAATTCGATCCGGATACGGGCGGCGCGCGATGCGCGCGTGGGCCTGTCCGTGACCACCTGGAAGACCATGGGCTGCTGGTGCGCCGCGCCGTGGATGGCCGCCGCCGAGAGGAGCCCCACGTAGTAGGGCTGCCGCATGTAGCGCATGAGGTCGTCAATGAACCAGCTCGCCGGCGGGGCTCCGGCCCGGCGGTATTCGAGGGGAACGATGACGAAGAACCCCTGCCGGGGGCTCACGATTCGCCCCTGTTTTTTCAGGCGCCCCAAGGCGATCTTGAGGCCGCTCTCCGAGCGCCCCCCGAGCTTCCGGGCCTCTTTGAGGGTGAAGACATACCGCCCCCCCTCCTGAAGCTGGTCCACGAAGGAGGAGAGAGAGGAAGGATGCAATTCGCTATTCACATGCGTAAATATACACAAAAAGTGTATTTTTGCAAGTAAAACGTAATTACGGTAATTGCTGGAACAGGCCACCTGGCTGCTCTACATAAGGAGTGGGTCGTCCACCTTCGTTTATTCGGTCGAAAACCGTAGGGGTAGGAGAGAAAATCTTCGGTAACGTGTGTTTGAGGTCCATGAGATGGCTGACGACACCCAGCTTTTCTAACAGACGGCTCAATCTAGCCCGCGACCTTCTTCTGTTCAATCTCATGAATGGGGATCATGTGGTGGTATGAAGTTAAAAGAGATAACAATCGAAAACTTTCGCGGCATCCGCTCGCTATGTCTGCCCCTTGATGGCTTGACGGTACTCATCGGTGAAAACAACACCGGCAAGTCAACGGTGCTGGAGGCTATTCGACTCATTCTGACACGCGGTTTTGGCGTCCGGCGAGACGCTCGATTCACTGAATACGATTTCCATTTGAAAGATGCAACAGCGACTCCACAAACGGCCGATCCCATTTCGATCAAACTGCATTTCTCTGAGACGAAAGAGAATGAGTGGCCCGACCCTGTCATTCAGCAGATGAACGAAGTGATTCAACCGGGTACGGATGGCCTGAATCATATCTGGTTACAGGCGAACGGGAGCTACCAGGAAGAATCGGGATCTTTTGAAACCAAGTGGGCGTTTTTGAACGCAAGCGGTGCGGAACTCTTACTCAAGAACGCAACACCGCTCAATCTGATTTCCAGGTTTGTGCCGCTCTTTTTCCTTTCGGCCCTCCGGGACGCATCTCAAGAATTTGGACAACGCGGCCAGTTCTGGAGTGGATTTCTGAAATCTATCCAACTTCCCGACGACCAGCGTGAAAAGATCGAGGAAATGCTCCGGGAGGTCAACACATCGGTGATTGGAGCGAATACCGGACTGACCGAAGTAACGAGCAAGCTCGCCGACGCCGGGCGCCTCGTGCCGCTAGATTCCGCAGAGCCAGTATCCTTAGAAGCGATTCCGACCCGTGTCTTCGACATGGTTGGGAAAGTCCAAGTGCATTTGAAATCGAGTTACGGCGCGAAACTCCCCCTGCACCGTCACGGCGAAGGCACCCAAAGCCTCGCCGTACTGATGCTCTTTCAGGCCTTTGCCGCCGTCAACCTGGCCGAAGCTTATGCCCCGGAGTCAACGCCACTCTTGGCGTTGGAAGAACCGGAGGCACATCTTCATCCTTCGGCCATTCGTTCGCTGGGGGCATTTCTGGAAACGATGGCCGGGCAACTTCTCGTTACGAGTCATTCTGGCGATCTGGTTTCGCGGGTTCCGGTCATGGCGTTGCGAAGACTTTATAAACATAATGGGGAGACACATGTCGGGCGGGTGAATAGCGGCGCGTTCACGGACCGAGACCTTCAGGCCATTGATTACAGCATTCGTCTCGCCAAGGGGCACTACCTGTTTTCGCGCTGTTGGCTGCTGGTAGAAGGCGAATCGGATTATCATCTTATGCCACTACTTTTCGATGTGATGGGATCCTCGCAGGATGAAGTCAGTTTCTCTGTTCTGGAATTCAGCCAGGTCATCGGCAAAGGTGAACCGTTTATAAAGTTCGCCAAGGCGCTAGGAATTCAATGGTTCTTGATGGCCGATGGAGATCAAGCCGGAAAGGATTATGTGAATCGTGCAAACAATCACCTCGCGACAGGCGAAAGCCTTGTGGATCGTGCGCGTGTGTTGACCCACGTCGATATTGAGCACGAATTTTGGCACAATGGTTATGCAAGTTTCATCGAAAACATGGTGACAGCCGCCGGCAAAAGCCAGATTGACACAGAGGCAGCAGGTGACGCCGATAAGAGAGCGAATTTGCTGATCAAGGCCGCCATTAAGCAGTCTGGCGGCAAACCGGCATTTGCCCAGGCATTGATACAGGAGGTTCGGCAACGTGGAGCCGCAACCATCCCCCAGACAATCCAAGACATCATTGCCCGCGTTGTACAACTGGCCGGAGGCTGAATAATGCTTGATTTCTCCTCGCTAAATGAAAACCAGCGCGAAGCCGTGTTGTGGGACAATGGGCCTCTTCTTGTACTGGCTGGCCCTGGTTCCGGAAAAACACGGGTGCTGACCAGTCGTATCGCCCGTATCCTGGAGCAATCCGCGGGCCAGCATTTCAGGATTCTGGCGTTGACCTTTACCAATAAGGCCGCAGCGGAGATGCGTGGCAGAGTTGAGGAACTGGTGCCCGGCGAACTTGGCCGAGTGCGGCTTACGACCTTTCACTCTTACGCCGCGGAACTCCTTCAACAGCATGGCAATCATCTTAATTTTCGCCCAGATTTTCAGATTCTCTCCAACGATGCCGACCGCGAAGCGTTGTTGGACGATGTTCTTGGAAAACTTCGTAAGAATCTAGCCTACTCGCTTCCTGATCATTTCAAAGCCGCACAACTCCTGCCTGCGGTCACACGGCTTCTTGAACAATGCGTTCCACCAGATCAGGCGGAAACTCTGCTCCAGCAAACCAACGTGGAAAACGCCGTCCCACTGGCCCATGTCTACACCGCCTACCGAAAAGCGCTGCGCGAAACGAATTCCCTCGATTTTCCGAGCCTGATCGCCGAATCGCTCGACCTTCTTGGCAAATTTCCCTTCTTGGTCAAGCATATCCGCAAGGTCTTCAAACATGTCCTCGTCGATGAGTTTCAGGACACCAACCATTCCCAATATCAGATTCTCTCACTTATCTCCCGGCCCGACCCTTCTACCCTGTTTGTCGTAGCTGATGACGATCAAATCATTTATCAATGGAACGGCGCAAGTCCCAAAAGGATACAAGCGTTGCGGGACGACTTCGGCGTCTCCGAGTTGCAACTTCCGGAAAATTACCGCTGCCCGCCATTGGTCATCGAACTGGCCAACGCCCTGATTGAAAAGAACCTGAACCGCTCGGCCGGGAAAAAGCCACTGCAAGCGGTCAAACAGGGTGAAAGTGGCGATGTCCTGCGAGTATTCCGTTTCAACTCCGTAGACGAGGAAGCCGGATGGATCGCGCGAGATATATCACAGAGAAATAAGGGGGAACGGGTAATCTGTGCCGTTCTCGCCCGCACGAAAAAGCTCCTTGATTTGGTTGGGCAAAAACTTGAAGAGGCAGGAGTTCCGATATATTTCGCGGCCCGTAAGGATGAATTTAAGAGCGCCCCCTTGAGGATGCTACATGCCATCCTTCGCTTGGTGAATTCAAAAGAAGATAAGCAGTCACTCGCGCGTCTTTCAAAGGCCTTTTACGAACTGGAAGGCATCAGCGTTGAACTGGCCCCGGTTCTTTCCCGTGCATCCGCCGACGGAAAAGACTTGCTGCACTCATGGCTTGATGAGGTGAAACTCCGTGACGCTATTGAGGAGCGAACACGCACTCTGCTTGGAAGGAGTATCAAGCCACTTTTGAATTCGCTGAATTACAGTGATTTCGCAGACAAATTGTTTGCCTGGGCAGAAGCCTGTCAGTCCTCAGCGCAGCCGGATGAAAACGCTTTCAACGAATTCGATGAAGAACGGGAAGTCTGGAAAATGCTCCTGGCTGAAATAACCAAGAAATTTGAAGGTGAGGACGTGGGTCTTCATCAGTTGCTTCACGAACTCGACCTAACCTCCAAAGCACTGCCGAAGCCGCCCAAAGCGGTCCCCTGTTTCACTATCCATGCTTCCAAGGGGATGGAATTCGGACATGTCTATCTTATGGGTTTGGTGGAGGACCAGCTCCCCAGTTGGGCTGCCGTCAAGAAGGGCGACGATTCCCTTGAGATGCAAGAGGAACGTCGGAACTGCTTTGTCGCAATTACTCGCGCCCAGGAATCCCTGACTATGACTTTTTCGACGCAGGTTTTTGGATGGACAAAGCAGCCTTCCAGATTCCTTCGTGAAATGGGGATTGATTTATAGATTGAGAAAATAACGTGCGGCCCCAAGGGCGGCCCAGCAAAACGGGAAGATAAATGACAACAAAATATTCCCTCCTAATTGGAATCGAACAGTATCTGAATGCGGGTATAAGCCCCGTAGATTTTGCTGAAGCCGATGCGAAGGGTTTTGCCAAGGTGCTGACCCTTCACGATTTTGACACCACCGATCAGACTATCCTGCTAAGCCAGAAGGCCACCAAGGCAACAATTGAGTCCGAAATACGTTCGGTCTGTAAGCACCTGAAGGAAAAAGATGTATTCATTCTCTTTTATGCCGGACATGGCTTTTCCAAAAATGGGCACAACTATATAACCTGCTCCGATACACGCCCTGGAGATCCCGCGAGAACAAGTCTTTCCCTTCAAGATGTTTTGGCACAGCTTCGAGCCTCCGGCTGCAAGCGAGTCATCATGTTTCTTGACTCGTGCAGCAGTGGAATCGAGTTTAGCGAGGGTGCTAGAGCGCTGTATGGGGGGTTATCGCAAGAAGAGATCAAGGAGCTCCTTCAGGACGCCGAGTACTGCCACTGCTTTGCCTCCTGCAAATCCGACGAAGAGTCCTATTCGATCGCTGCCCTCAAGCATGGCTGCTGGACCTACCACCTGATCCAGGCGTTTAGCGGAAAGGACAAGAGCGCTTTGACGGAGAAGCGTCTTCTCACCTCCACATCACTGCAAGGCTATCTCCACCGCGCAGTCCCCGCGACCCTCAAGCAGCACAAGATCACTCGTTCGCTGCAAACGCCGTGGCAATTTGGAGGGAATACGGGGGAGTTCCTTCTTGCCAATCTTCAGGAGCTTCTCCATAAAGAAGCCCTTGCCAACATTGCACCCATTGAGCCGAAACGGGCAGCCTTGGTGAGGATGGATTCCCAGCGAGTCAAGGCTCTGAGTGGCTACAAAAAGGGGCATCATGTACCCGAAGAAGTGGCTGATTACGCAGCGGCCTTCATCCGCCGAATCGCTGCGGATGATATTGACAACGATCTTACAGAGATGGTGAAGGCCTTCCGTGATAAACTCGGCTACAAGAACAAAGAGCTTCAACGAGACGGGGCCGAGGATGGGACGGCATCTATCGTGACGCCGGATTTCGATTTCCATATCACCGCAGACCAGTCATCTGATGATCCGGGCGAATGCACGTGGCGCTATGAAGTGACTCATATCCGGGAACCTTCCATAATTGCCCGGGACGATTTCAACGAGGTGTTCTCAGATTATTTCGACGCCCTTGAAGTTCAAACCAAACAGCGCCTGGATGTAGCCGAGATAGTAAATCGGTTAGAAGAGGACGAGCCAGAGGGGATCGAATACGACTACGACCCGAGCGCTGGCGGCCCGAATTGGTGCGAAGTACGTTCCGAAGGTTCGGATGAATATTTCCGAATCGATGAAAATGGCCTTCGTTTTGAAAGTGGAACCCGGCTTTCCCCCAAGCCGCTTCTCAACGCCTTGGATAAGCATCTGAAGTTGGTGGCACCCGCACTCCCACCATCGACACTCAAACTCCTAAAGGAGTAAAGCTGTTTCCCACGTAAAGACGTCTCACGCTTGCGGCGTTCGAGCATTTTCGTCTCTTGCCCGTGCCTCCCTTTTCATAGGCACCCTGAGCGCATGGAACGCACCGGGTCCTTGAGCCATCTTCGCAAGAGCCTCGACCTGCCCCAGAAGGTGGTGGCGGTACAGGCACGCATCTGCCGGACTCACCTCGCGCAGATCGAGGCCGGCCGCCTCAATCCAACTACACAAGAAGTGCGAAGGATTGCCAGGGCCCTGGGCGTTCCCCGGCGAGAGGTCCTTTTGTGCCTCCATCGCCAGGGAGGCCATCTGTGGAAGAGCCGTACGAAGAATTAAACGAGGGCTTGGATGCCGAGGGGTTCGAGGAAGCCGGGGCCGCCGTCGAGGCGCCCCGCTCCTTGGTCCCTCCAGGAACGAGGGAGGTCTCTAGCTCGCCTGCCCCTGTCGCGGGACGCTCCCCTGCTCCAAGCCCGGTCGGGGACGACGAATCCGGCGAGTTCCCGACCATTGAGAAACTTCTCGAAGAACTCACCGGCGGCGACCTCACCCGGGCCAAGCTCTACGTCATCAAGCGGACTCCGGGGAAGGCGCCCGTAAAGCTTCCGCCCCTCCAGATCGAGGAGCACATGCGCGGCATGGAGGTCTCCGAGATTCTGGGCGAGTCCTACGGGGACGGGTTCTACCGCTGGAAAGTCCGGGTGGACGGAAAGTTCCGGCGGTCGGGACAGGAGAGCATCGCAGGATACTCGGACATCCCGAACAACGAGCTTCCCATCGTTCCGGAACTCGACGAAAAAGAATCCGACTCGCAGCAGGTGAACCTGGGCGAGATCGTCCAGCACACGGCCCAGGCCGTCATGGTCCCCGTGGCGAAGGTGCTCGAAGGGGTGCAGCAGTCCCTTGCGGCCCTCTCGGCGAGCATCGAGACGCAGCGGCAGGTCCAGCAGCAGCTTGGGACTCTTGCACAGCCCCAGGCCAGGGGCAGCGAGGAGCTACTTCTTAAATTCCTCACCCAGCAGTCCCAGCAGAGCCAGGCGCTTCTCTCCTCGCTCATGCAGGCGGTGGTGACGGGGACGAAGCAGCCGCGCCCGGCCGCGGCGGCACCCCAGGGGCCCTCCCTTACCGACCAGCTCGAAGGGATCGCCAAGGTGCTCGCCAGCCTCCGGGAGATGGGCCTCGCGGCGTCCCCCGCGACAGCGCCCGCGTTTCCCTACGAAACGGGAGACGACGATGACGATGTCGGCGAAGGCGAAACCCTCGCCCTGGGACCGCTTCCCTTGGAGCAATCCGCCGAGGCGAGCCGCCCCAGTTTCCTCGAACGCCTCGGCGAGCAGCTCTCGGGCTCCCTGGAACGAGTCGTGGGGAACGTCCTGCGCGGAGCCGAGGAAGGCATCAGCGCCGACGCGCTGGGCGATCTTCTCTCGGGCGCATCCTCGCAGCCCAAGGGAGCGGCCCTTCCTGCCGGGCCCCAGGAGGGCGCAACCGCCGGGACGGACTTCAAAGCCTTCGAGAAGCTCTTCGAGACGGTGGACCAGTGCGTGAGGAACGCCGTGACGATGGAGGAGTTCGCCGGGCACATCCTGCCGCGCATTCCGGACGAGCTCGCCGCGATTTTGAGAGCCGGCCAGCTCTCGGCCGCCGACGTAGGGCATCTTTCGAGGTTTCTGGGCAATCCCAAGATCACGGCCCGGGTCCAGGAGCCCGACTTCCAGGCCTATCTCTCGCAGGTTCTTGAACTGGCGAAGGGGAAGGGTGAATGACCTCCCCGGCGCAAACAGATTCGGGACAGGCCCCAACCCTGCCCCTGCGGCAGTTCCCCTACGCCGTTCCCAAGGGCGAGGCCGGGGTGCTGGAGACGGTACGCAAGATGGGCGAGGTCATCTGGCACCTCTCCCACTCGGCGCGCCTAGCGCGCTTCGCCCGCGATCTGATCGAAGGCGCCGGGGTTCAGGCCTACGACGGCCGTGGGGAAACAAAGGCCCTCTTCGATTTCGTCCAGCAAAACG
This sequence comes from Bdellovibrionota bacterium, assembly GCA_040758475.1. GTDB lineage: Bacteria > JAGRBM01 > JAGRBM01 > JAGRBM01 > JAGRBM01 > JBFLVN01. Next base: position 671 of record JBFLVN010000113.1, on the reverse strand, counting down.
TCCGCTACACCCGCGATCCTTTCGGATATGAATGGGTCCAGTCCGTGGTCCCGACCCTCGTCATGGGGCACGGGGACTGCGACTGCCATGCGGTTTTGCTCGGCTCGCTCCTCATGAGCGTGGGCTACCCCGTCCGCATCGTCATCGCCGGGAGTTCTCCCGGAAAGTTCCACCACGTTTTCCTTCAGGCCCAGTATCGAACCCCCGAGGGGATTCCGGTCTGGGTGTATCTCGACACAACCATTCCAGGTGGCGAAGGTTTTGATTGGAAGCCCCACTTCCCCGTCCTTCGCGCCTTTCAGATCAAACCCCAAGGTGAAACCCAGGAGGTCTCTCCCATGCGGCCCGTATCAGTGCAAAATATCGGCTACGGGCTTGGCGATTATCTGGCCGAGCTCGCCGCCCCGCAGCACACGGTCACGTTCCACCTCTCCACGGGAAAAAGCGTCTCGCTCCCGTGGACGGCGCAGGATCTCAAATTCGTCTCCGACGCCGAGCTTCGCGGCTGGATTCTCGCGGAGTTTGACCCCCAGAAGACGAGCTACAGCGAGTCCGAGGTCGCCGAATTGATCGGCATCGTGGAGCGCCTCGATACGCTCCCCGAAATTCAGGCCCTTGGGTTCGGAGACGATCAGCTCGGCGGGTTCTGGAAGAAGCTCGGCAAGGGGCTC
>JBFLVN010000112.1:0-11676 GCA_040758475.1 Bdellovibrionota bacterium | reverse complement strand
GCCTGGAACGTTTCTCTTGGTGTCCATTGGTTATTTTTTGGAACGGAAGGAAACTCTCAGAGAGATCGATCTCGTGGGGATCGATTCGGACGAAGGATTTCTCCGCGTGGCGGAGGAACTCGCCCGCGGCTTTGCGAAGGAAACTCTTTCCGGAACGGCGGTCCGGCTCTCCCTCTTGCGCCGCGATTTGGTGGAATCCCTCCCCGCGGAAGCCGGTACCGGGTTCGATTTGATCGTCGCGGGGAACACCCTTTCGGAGGGTTTCTCCGATCCGGCGAAAGCGGCGGGCTGGCTCGACTCTCTTGCGAACTATCTTCGGCCGGAAGGGGCGCTTGTCGTGATCGAGCCCGCTTTAAAGCGCACGGGCCGTTTTCTCCAGCAGTCCCGCGACGCGCTCCTCGCCCTGCCGGGGAGGCGCTTGCACGTCTTCGCCCCGTGCCTTCACGAAGGCCCTTGCCCGGCCCTGGCAAGGGCCGGTGATTGGTGCCACGAAAGGGTTCCCTGGAATCCTCCGAAAGCCTTGGAAGAGATCGACCGCGCGGCGGGGCTCGACAAAGACACCCTCACGTTTTCCTATCTCGTCCTGCGGCTCTCTTCCCGCTCCCTCAAGGATGTTTTCAAAACACCCTCCAAGGGCTTGCATCGGGGCCGGGTCGTGAGCGACGCTCTCCCTGAAAAGGGAAAAGAGGGAAGGGTGGTCTGCACCGAGGAAGGGCGCTGGGTGCATTACGAGGCCTTGGAGCGGGGAACGGCGGCGGCGGCGCGGCGGCTTGCCGCTCTGGGGCGCGGCGAAGTCGCGCTTTTTCCCGCCGGCCGGCCGGCGGGCCCCCGGATGCGCCTTGCCCCCGATGAAGCGCCCGAGCGCTTGGAGGCCCCTGTTGGAGACGATTGAAAAACTTCGGGCCCGCGTCGACCGGAACCTCGTGGTCCTCTTCGCCCTGATCCTGGGCGCTGGGTGTGCCCTCGTCTACGGCCGTACCCTCTTCCACGGGTTTTTCTACGAAGACTTCCGCGTTCTCGTCCAGAGCGATGGGGCCAAGGCGTTTCCCGCGTGGCGCGCCCTCGAAACCCTGGGCGAGCGCCTTGAAAAGCTTGAAACCGTCGTCAACCAGGACCAGCTCCGGCCGTTCCACATCCTCACGTTGGCCTGGGATTATTCCATTTGGGGGGAAGACCCCTCGCTCTACCACGGCCTTAGCGTTTTGATTCATGCGGCCAACGCGCTTCTCGTTTTTTTCTTCCTTTTCTTAGGGCTCGAATCCCGGCGGGCACCCGTTCCTGGCTCGCGCCGGATGCATCTCTTCGTGGCAGGCGCCGTGGCCGCGATTTTCGCTTTCCATCCGCTCCAGGTGGAGCCTATCGCCTATCTGGCCGCCCGGGGAATCCTGCTGGCAACGTTCTTTTCCCTTCTTGCGCTTCTCGCGCTTCGTTTTTCGCTTCTTGAATCCTTGACGGAAGAGGGGCGCCTTATCCCGAGGCTCTCGCTTTACGTCGCGGGACTCCTGGCCTGGGTTGTTGCCATCCCCTTCAAGGAAGAAGCCCTGCTCGTCCCCGCAATTTTGGCGCTGTACGATTTTTCCGTGATCGATCCGATCCTGGGCGGAAAACGGAATTGGAAAACGAGAGGCTTGTTTTATGCCCCGCTCGTTTTCACCGCTTTTCTTGTCCTTCTCTTCCGGTGGACTCTTTTTCACGGAACCTGGGACCCGGGGGCCAAGCCCGGCGCCTATGAGCCGCTTGCCACCCATGCCGTCGCCTATTGGGAATACTTCCGGCTGCTTCTTTTCCCCGTAGGACTTTCCGTCGACCACGGTTTTCCCGCCTGGCAGGGATTTTCACCCGGCCCGCTTCTCGCCCTCGCCGCGCATGGCGCCGTTTTCTTTTTGCTTTTCCTTCTCGTGCGTTCGTCCAAGGAACTGGGAACGGAAGGAAAAATCCGCCGCCGGGTTGCCGCCGCTTGCGCCGCGGGAATCTATCTTTCGCTTCTTCCCTCAACGGGATGCGTTCCCCTCGTCCTGCCGGTGGCCGAGCACCGGACCTATCTGGCCGTACTCTTCTGGGCCGGGCTTGCCGTGGCCGGAGGAACGGAATTGCTTGCGTGGATCGCGCGGAGCCGGTGGAATTCCCTCTCTAGCCGAAGAGCCCAGGGAGCCGCGCTTTCGGGCGTGGTTTTCCTCTTCGCGGTAATCTCTTTCGCGCGGACGGGGCTTTGGGGCTCGGGGACAGAGCTCTGGGCCGATGCGGTCCGGAAGAATCCGGGCAACGCCGTGGCCCATTATCACCTGGGCGCTTCGCTCTTGGCCGAGCGCCGCGGGGGCGAAGCCATGCGAGAATTCGGGGAAACCCTCCGGCTCGACAAGACTTTCTATCTCGCCGCCGCTAATCGTGGCGTCCTCTTCATGGAAGAAGGGGATTTCGTGAACGCCGAACTCAACTTTCTGCGGGTCCTCGCCTTGCGGCCCGATCACGTTCCGACGATGTACAACCTCGCGGTCCTCTACGAGCGCGACAATGCGCCCAAGGAAGCCATCCGCATGATCCGGCGCGCGCTGGTCTACCGCCCCGAGGACGCCGCGTTCTTGGAGAAGGAAGGGGACGTCCTGGCCGCGCTCAAAGAGACCGACGGGGCCCTCGTGGCTTACGGGAAATCCCTCGGTTCCTCCGCCAAGGAAACGCCGACCCTGGCCATCGTTCAAAACCGGCAGGCCATCCTCCACCGCATGGCTTTCCTGGCTTTTGATGCGGGGCTCAAGGAGGAAGCCGAAAAGCGTTTCCGTCAGGCCGTGAGCGAAGACCCCCGTGATGCCACCAACTGGCTCAATCTGGCGGTTTTCCTTGAAAAGACGGACCGGGCCGAAGACGCCATCCAAACTTACCGCCGCGCCCTGCTCGTCGACCCCGCCTTCGGCCTAGCCCATTTCAACCTCGCCAAGCTTTACGAAGCCAAGAAGGAGTGCGGCCTCGCCGAATCCCGCTACCGGGTGGCCGCTTCGTACGACCCCCGCTACAAGGCCGAGTACCAGGCCTATCTGGACGGGACGCTCAAGGGGACGCGGTGCAAGCCGTAGCGCCCCTGTTCCTCTCCCCCTTGTACGCTAGGCTCGCCCCGCTCGTAGGAGCTTTGGGAAGCGGGAGGAGTTCATGAAATTCTTTATCGACACGGCCGACGTCAAAGAGATCAAAGAAGCCGGTGCCATGGGCGTCCTGGACGGGGTGACGACGAACCCGTCCCTCGTGGCCAAGACGGGCCGCAAGTTCCGGGACGTCCTGGAGGAAATCTGCAAGATCGTGGACGGCCCCATCTCGGCCGAAGTCACCGCGACGGACTACGAAGGAATGATCAAGGAGGGGCGGGACCTTTCTTCCATCCACCGGAACATCGTGGTGAAAGTCCCCCTCACGCCCGAAGGTCTCAAGGCGACCAAATACCTCTCCGGCGAGGATATCAAGACCAACGTTACCCTCTGCTTTTCCGCCAATCAGGCGCTCCTGGCCGCCAAGGTGGGAGCGACCTACATCAGCCCCTTCGTGGGCCGTTTGGACGACATCTCCCAGGAAGGGATGCAGCTCATCGAGCACATCAAGCGGATTTACCTGAACTACGGCTACGAGACCGAAATCCTCGTGGCGAGCGTCCGCAATCCGGTCCACGTCCTCCAGGCCGCCCTCATGGGAGCCGACGTGGCGACCTGCCCGTTTTCGGTCATTCTTCAACTCGCCAAGCACCCGCTCACGGACATCGGCCTGGAGCGGTTCCTTAAAGACTGGGAGAAAGTGCCCAAGTAATTCGGGGGCAACTCATTCGAGGAAAGACAGACGATGGATTACAAAGGACACATGGGAAACATCACGCGGGTCCTTCGCCGCGTGGAGCAGATCGTGGCCCAGGGGCCAAGCCCCCAGGGGGCCGACGAAGCCCTTCAGCTTCTCGCCCAGACGAAGGAGAATGTCGAAGGGGCGACGAACTTCGTCGCCACCGGGAGCAACGGGCATATCAGCGCGAGCGCCTTGGGGAGCGCCCTCAAGGTGATCGAATCGCTCGTGGCCCAGTGGAAAAAATAAAGCAGTTGAGGATGCGTGATTCCGTGAAAACCCGGACGCTTCTTGTTGCCGTATTCTTCGCCCTTCTCGCCGGCCCGTCCAGCGCCGCCGACGATTCGCTCAAAATGTTCGAATCGCTCCAGAAGCGGATCGTCCAGGTGGCCAAGGAGATCACGCCGAGCGTCGTCTACATCGAGGCCATCCTCAAGCAGAAGAACCAGAAGAGCCAGGTCTCCGGATCGGGCATCATCGTGGACAAGGACGGCACGGTCTTTACGAACGAGCACGTGGTGGAAAACGCGCTCAAGGTGACGGTGAAGGTTTTTGGAGAAAAGGAGCCTTTTCCGGCCCACGTCGTCGGCACGGACAAGCAGACGGATCTCGCCGTCCTCAAGTTCGATCCCGGGAAATCGAAGCTCGTCGCCGCCAAGCTCGGAAAGAGCAAGGACCTGGAAGTGGGCCAGTGGGTTCTGGCCGTGGGCAATCCCTACGGCTTCGACCACTCGGTTTCCTTCGGCATCGTCCAGGCCAAGGGCCGGAACCTTCGTTATCGGGACCTCATTAACGAATTCATTCAGACCGACGCCCTGATCGACCAGGGCTCTTCGGGCGGCCCGCTCGTGAATCTGAGGAGCGAGGTCGTGGGAATTAATTCCATCGCCGCCGGGCGCGGCATGGGCTTTACCATCCCCATTGAGACGGCCCAGGAAGTGGCCAAGAACATCGCTTCCTCCGGAAGCGTCCAGCGCGGGTGGCTCGGCATCACGTTCCAACCCCTTCCCCGGCAGCTCGCCAAGTTCTGGGGCCTGGGGCAGCAGGGCGGAGTGATCATCAACAGCGTGATCGCCGAATCCCCCGCTGAGCGCGCGGGCCTCAAGGCCGGCGACATCGTGACTGCCGTGGACGGGCAGGATGTGGACGTTCCCGAGGAAGCCGAAGCGACGAGTTTTGCGCGCCTCGTGGCTGGTCTCGAAGTAGGCAAGAAAGTGGAAGTAAAAGTCCTCCGGGATTTAAAGCCGCTTACCCTCACGGTGAAGCTCGACGCCCAACCGGCCGTCGATGCGGCCGATGTGGATTCGGACTGGGGATTTTTCTACCAGGAGATCACGAGCCAGCGGCAGATCGGCGCCCGGCTCGACGACCGCGAAGGGGCGTGGGTTTCCCTCGTCGAACGCGGCTCTCCGGCCGACGAAGCGGGCGTCGAGATCGGGGACGTGATTAGTGGCGTGGGCGAAAAAAGCATCAAGACGGCGGGCGACCTTACGAAGGCGCTCGAAGCGGCCAAGGACAAGCCGGCGGTTCTCTTGACCGTCCGGCGGGGCAGGGATATAAGGTTCCACCTTCTCGAGCGCACGCCTTCGGGCGAGGCCGCTTCCGCGTCAACGCCCTGACGGGTTTCTTCCAGGCCTTAGTTTCTCCAGGCCACCCTAGCTCAGTTGGTAGAGCAACGGTTTCGTAAACCGTAGGTCGCCGGTTCGATCCCGGCGGGTGGCTCCATTCTTTTCGCCAGTCATTCAAACAGCAGGCAACACCCCTGGCCGCCCGTTTCCGTTGGGGTTATGAAGGGACGGCCCAAAGGGGGGACTTTCCCATGAATCTCGAAAACACGCCTATTGCCGTGACCGGCGCGACGGGGTTTCTCGGCCGCTACATCGTGGACGCGCTTTTAAAGCGCAAGGCGCGGGTGATCGGCGTGGTCCGGAATCCGGACCGCGTGCCCGAACTCAAAAAGAAATGCGCCGAACTCCGCAAGGCCGATCTTGGCGACAAAGAAGCCCTCGCCCGGAGCTTTGAGGGCGTAAAGGCCATTGTTTCGAACGCCGCCCTCTATACGACGAGTCCCACGGGGCAGGGGTGGGAAGAGCACCTTCGGACCAACATCGAAGGCGCCCGCAACGTTTTCGAGGCGGCGGCCAAGGCCGGGGTAAAGCGCCTCGTGCAGGTTTCTTCCTGCGCCGTCTATAAGGGAGGGGATCGCAACGGGATTCGGGAAGACCATCCCAAACTCACGATGGAAGACCGCGCCCCTTTCCGGTCCTACTTCATCAGCAAGGCCGTCTCCGAGCAGATCGCCTGGGATCTGGCGAAGGAACATGGCCTGGAAGTCACCGCCGTGCGCCCGAGCGGTATTTACGGGGCGTTCGATCACAACTTCATGCCCTATTTCCGCGCCCTCGTCTGGTCGCCCGTGGTACCGATGAACGTCCAGCCCTGCATGGTCTATGGCGGCGACGTGGCCGAGGCCATCGCGCTTATCCTCGAAAAGGACTCTTCCATCGGAAAGGCCTACAATACGGCGGGCGACCGCCGCACCCTGGGCGACTTGATCGAAGGTTGGCGCAAGGCTGGCGGCCGGGCCCTTCCTTTCCGCATCCCTTTGCCCGTGCCCTTCAAGATGGTCGTGGACTCAGGGCTTGCCGAACGGGAGCTTGGCTGGAAGCGCACGCCCCCGGAAGCGGCTTTCCGGGAGACCCTGGCGCTGGAAAGAGAAGCCAGTGTTTGAAGCTGGCGAAGACGCCCGCGAGCCTGGTGGAATTCGCGGCGCTTTCGGCTAGTCCGTCAGATACCGTCCGATCAATTCACTGATCTCTGACAGAAGCTTTTTCTGCGAAAGATGGGTGGGCGTCTCCTGCATCACGCGGAAGACAAGGGCTTCCACGGCCGACGACACGACCCAGGACATGTGAGGCAAGTCGCCGGGGCGGAGCTCGTTCTGGCGGGTCTGCAAGTAGGCGAGCAGTACAGCGGCAGACCGCTCTCGCAGGGCTTGGAGCTGGCGGGTCCGTTCAAGTTCGGAAAGACGCTCAAAAGTCATTTCAATTAGTTCGGGGCTCGACCGGTAGAGTTCGGCCAGGATTCCTACCGCCTCGCTGATGGCTTGCGGCAACGGGGCGTGCGCCAACTTTCCCAGCCGTTCCTGCACCAGCCGGATCGCCTTGACGGAGAGCTGGTCGAAGAGAGCGGCCGTAATGGCCTCCTTGTTCGGGAAATACTGGTAAAGCGAGCCGACGCTCACGCCGGCCCGCCGGGCGATCTTGTTCGTGGACGCCCCTTCGTAACCTTCTTCGATAAAAACGCGAGTGGCGGCCTCCAGAATTACATCCACCATTTCCTGGGAACGCCTTTGGAGCGGTTTTTTGCGGGGAGACAGGGGTTTGCGGCGGGCCATGTGGAAACCTCCAACGCGAGTCCGGCGCGAGTATCGGGATGCACGGAGGCGTCGTATTGTGAGAAGGCACCGGAAAGCCGTCAAGGCTGATGGTAGCTCAGGTGAAAGGAAACGGAACGATGCTATCTCGCCACGCACCCAATGGATTGAAAATGCCGATTCTTGCCGGAATCTTTCTCCTTTTCGCAGGCGTTGCTTGCGGGGAAGCCCCTGGCGGTGGTTTTGAGGGACAACCCGGATCCGCCGAAGCGCAAGCCGTCCAGCCGTATCCGGCGGGGATCGGTTCCATTGCCGTAGAGGATTTCACGGGGGTGGAAATCCAGAATGCCCGCGGGGCATTGCCCCTTCTGGCACAGAAGGGAATCGCCGTCGTCTTGCATTGGAAAGCCAGCGACTTGGATAACCTTGAGCGATGGAATTTCGCAGCTGAGGCCGCCGCCCAAGGGGTCGAAGTGCGTCCCTGGCTTCTTCTTTCCGAAGCGGAGGGTTACTGGCCGGGCTCGACGAACGCCCCGCTTTTCGCCTCCAAAGCGCGCCAGCTCGCCGCCCTTTGGAAGTCCCGCGGTCTTCCCCCTACGACTTTTGTCGTGGACATGGAAATGCGGATCGACCGGTACCGGAAGCTCAACGAAATGATCTCGGCTCCGATTCCCAATGTCTTGGCCATTGCCTGGTTCCTGCGTTCGGGTATCAACCGGTGGCAGTACTATCAGGCTACCCTCACCTATGCGGCGCTCGTTAACGACTTGCATCAGGCTGGCTGGCGGGTCCACCTGACGACCCTCCCCCAGGTGGCCGACGATTATTCCGACGGGGACGACGGGTTGCGGCAAGCGCTGGGCATTCCGGTGGACGGTATCGCGTGGGACGCCGTCTCCATTCAGGCGTACCGCACGCTTTTCAGTGCCTACTCCTTCGTTGGACCACTGACGCCGTTCTTCGTTTACGATTACGGGAGGATGGCCCAGCAGGTATGGGGAACGCGGGCGGCCATCGACATTGGAATTACGGGAAACGGCATGGACAGCGCGCCCACGTACGTGGACGGCAACGACATGCGCAAGGACGTGGAAGCCGCCCTCTCCGCGGGGTTCTTCGCGGACGAAATCTTCGTTTACAATCTGCAGGGAATTCTCGATAAGCCTCCCGCCTCGAGCTGGTTCGAGGCGCCGAATGAAGACGCCCCGCCGCCCCCCCTTGACCTGGGGACTCCCGCAGTCCACACCCTGTCCATTGCGCTCGACCTGACGCTCTAGCAGGGTTTGCTCTATATGGATTTATGGAGGGGGACGGCCACGGGCCGTCCCTCTGCTTCAAGGGTGTGCACCCGAAGTGAAGAGATGTAAGGAAACCGTGCCGCCGCGCTGATTTCGGCTATCCTTGGAAGCCGTGGAAAGGCGGGGCCCCCCGAACTCCCTCCCCGTTTCCTTCGAGAGAACATGAAATTACAACCCTTTGGAAAGTCTTCTTTTGCATTTTTTAGGATTGTTTTGGCAGTGCTGGTGATTTTGGGCGCTGGCAGCTGCGGTTCCGGCGAGGGCGCTTCCGGGCCGCTCTTCCTGGTTTTCTCCACCCAGCCGCCTTCGGCGGTCCCGGCCGGCGCCGCGCTCGGAACCGATCCGGTCATCCAGATTCAGGACGCCGAGGGGAATCTCGTCCCCATCGACGGCGGCCTCAAGGTGACGCTCGCCATCGGCGAGAACGGCGGAGCGGGAGTGGGCGGCGGCACCTTGTCGGGCACGCAGGCCATCGCCCTTCTGGACGGCGAAGCGAGTTTTTCGGGACTCTCCATCGACAAGGCGGGAACCTACACGCTTGTCGCGGGAGGGGACGGTACTTTCCCGGTGGAGTCCACCGAATCCGACCCTTTCGACGTGGAAGTGGGTGCCGCCACCCGCCTCGTTTTTTTGACCGTGCCTCGCGCGGGAGAGATCATCAATCAGACGTGGCAATCCTTCACCGTGCGCGCCGTGGATGCGGGAGGCAATTTGGTTGTGGGTTCGGCCGCTGCCGTGTCCATTTCCAACATCACCGGCAGTTGCGGAACTTTTTCCGGTGACATGGGAAAGAACCTGGCGGGCGGCGAGGCCACATTTGACGACATCTCTTGTTCCACGGAGGGGGAAATCTCCTTCCAGGTGAGTGACGATGCCGCCGGGCTTACCGCGACAGATACCGTCACAGTGACCGTCACCAGTGCGGCCGCTTCCATTGCTTTCGGATGGGAGCCCCCCATGCGGACCCAGGAAGATTTCCGCATGGCGTTTTTCACGGTCGAAGTGCAAGATGCGAGTGGAGACGTGGTGAAGGCCGACAACGGCCGCACGATCACTCTTTCCGAGAATGGGACGGGCGCTTTAACCGGCGGCACCGCTGTCACGAAGGATGGAATCGCGGTGTTTGGGAACGTCATTTACGACACAGTGGAAAATGACGTCGGTTTGACTGCGGATGACGGTGCCCTTGGGCCTGTCGGTCCCGTTCTGGTTGATGTCGAAGCGGGTCCCGCTTCGGGTGGCTCCTTCGAGCGGGCGGACCTTTCCTCCGCCGAAGCGCAGGCCACGGGTGGAGCAAGCGTCGAATCCGTCATGTCGGCCGACGGCCGGTTCGTAGCTTTCGAATCTTACGCTACGAACCTCGTGGCCGGAGACACGAACAGCCAGCGGGATATCTTCGTCCGCGACCGGGTGCTTGGGAATACGATCATGGCCAACGTGAGGTGGTCCGACGGACTTCCAGGGACCGGGGGAAGCTCCCTTGGCGCCTGCTACCCGGCCCTGTCGGCCGACGGCCGGTGGATTGCCTTCAATTCGGTACAGACGAATCTCGTCGCAGACGATGCGAACGGCCAGGCCGATCTCTTCCTGCGGGACCTCCAGGAGGATTCGACCATCATCATCAGCCGGGCCTACGACGGCTCGGGCGGCAACGGCCTTAGCGACTGGCCCATTATGTCGGACGATGGCCGCTTCACCGCCTACCACTCCCGGGCTTCCAATCTGGTTCCAGGCGATACGAACGGCCGGACCGACGTGTTCGTCTACGATCGGGTCACCGGGAAGAACACGCGGGCGAGCGTTTCCTCCTCGGGCGTCCAGGGGACCGGCGGCAACGAGGGGTCCATCATTCCGGCCCTTTCCCGCGACGGCCGGTACGTGGCGTTTCCATCGAGCTTCTCGAACCTCGTGGACGGCGATACGAACGACGAGACGGACGTTTTCGTGCACGACCTCGTTACCGGCATCACGCTCCGGGCGAGCGTTGCGACGGACGGCACCCAGGCCGATGAGAGCTCCCAGAACGTGGTGCTTTCGGGTACGGGGCGTTTCGTGGCCTTCGATTCCCAGGCGACGAATCTCGTTCCGGGGGACGCCAATGGAACGTCCGACGTCTTCGTCCGGGACCGGGATGTGAGTGATAACGGCACTTTCGACGAAGAAGGCGACGTGACGACCATCCGGATCAGCGTGGGCCTTTCGGGCGCGGAAACCGACGGGGGGAGCGCCGAGCCCACCATTTCGGCCGACGGCCGCTTTCTGACCTTCTACTCGGCGGCAACCAACCTGATCGCAAGCGACGGGAACACCCTCGTGGACATCTTCGTCGTGGACCGGGATACGGATGAAGACGAGGCTTTCGACGAGGCGGGGCAAACGCTTACTTACCGGATCGCTCCGGAGGGCGTAGTGCCCAACGACAGGAGCCGCCTCCCTTGGATTTCGAGCGATGGACGGTTCGTCTCTTTCGATTCCGAGGCGGCAAATCTCGTTACGGGTGATACGAACAATGCTTACGATATTTTCGTGGCGCCCAATGAGCCGTAAGGGTTTTACTTCCGCAATCTCCCTCTCAAGAGATCGCTCACCGCCTGCAAGGCGTCCACGGCCGTGAAGATTCCCACGACCTTCCCGTTTTGCATGACGACGGCCGATCCGAGGCGCTTTCGGGCCATGTATTCGGCCACTTCGTCGAGGGGCGCGCCGGGTTCTACGGCATAAGGCTCTTCGCTCATCACGTCGTCCACCTTGGCCGTCTCGGGTTCGAATCCCCGGATGCCCCGGACGAGCTGGATGTCCCGCTCGGTGATGACGCCCACGAGCTTTCCTCCGTCGAGCACGGGGAGGTGCCGGATTTTTTCATCCCGCATTTTCCGTTCGGCGACGCTGAGGGGTTGGTCCTGGCCGATCGTGTGGGGCAGGGCGGTCATGTACTTCTGGACGGGGGGAACTGGCTTGGTCATGGAGAAAACCTCCGCTTCTTCAAGTCACCATAAAGTGTCACCGGCGCTCCCCTGGATGACCAGAATCAGGGCCTTTCCTCCGCGCCCCCTTTCCCTTAACGCAGCGCGTCGCTAGACTGCCGCCTCTCGCCGGGAGGGATCGTTTTCCCCTGGCGGTTGATTCCCAAGTCAATTTTCCTTTTTACGGAGATTTTTACGAAGTCATGAGCATTGAACAGAAGCTAGC
>JBFLVN010000111.1:0-11689 GCA_040758475.1 Bdellovibrionota bacterium | reverse complement strand
GCCGGGAGGAAGCGGCCCGGCCACGGGCGTCGGGCCCGGCGGGACGGGCGCCGTCAATGTTCCCACGAATTTGAAGGGCGTTCGCGGCGGCCCCGGCGGTACGATGGGCCTTGGAATTCTGGATGCTCTCTCGGCTGAAGAGATCGCCGATCTCGCCAGCGAAGCCTTCCTCGGTAACCAGCAGCAGATGGCCGCCCAGCCGGGATCAAAAGCGGCTTTGGTGGACAGCGCCAAGGTGCTCACGCGAACCATGGCGCGTTTGAGTCCGGAAGCCCGCTTCGCCCTTCTTCGAAGGCTTGCCGGGTCGGACGAGGCGACGAGCGCCGCCGTGAGCGCCGGCCCCGCCGTGGGAAATCTCTCGCAAACCCTTCCCGATAATTTGATCGCCGACGCCCTCTGCGGCGCGCTCTCATCGCCGGAAAACGACCCCGAGACGGTCGAAGCCATCGGAAACCTCCTGCGGCGGCTCAAACCCATCGAGTCCGAGCGGCAAAAACTTCTCGAACAAGTGGACAAGAACCTTCAGCAGCAAGGCCGCAAGGTGGATGGCGTGATCTGGCAGGAGATTCAGTCCCGTTCGCTCAAGAAAAACGGCCTCGGGATGCTGGAACTCGGATACCGGGAAAATCTGGACCGTTTGATCGAATACGCCCAGGCCCGCATCCAGCAGAAGGACGGCCCTCCGGTCGTGATGCAGGCGCTTGCGGGGCTCCAGCTCAACGTCCGGACGGGGCGCACGGCGAAACTTCTCCAGGAAATCCTGGCCGAAGAGCGGTCGGTGAATCCCGCCCTCCTCGCCGCGGCGCGAGAGCTTCTCGATTCGATCGAAGATTCCTCCGCCGATCCCTCGGGCGTCGTGAGTCAGTTTTTGGGGGGACTCCTGCGGCAAGCCCAGGGGATGGACCCGAGCGCTCCGCTTCCCCAGATGCTCAAACAAATGCTCTCGGGCCAGAAGGGGGCGCAGCGGACCCTCTGGCTCGCGAAGACCGGAACGGCCAAGGGGCTTCTTCTGGCCGAGGCCATCCTTGAAGCCCTCGAAATGCCGCTCTCGACCGACTTGAAGCGGGAACTTCTCGCGACGCTCGCCACCGTGGACGCCGAAACCTTCAAGGCCCTGCGCACGAAACTTCCGGACGCCTCTCCCATGCGCGTCTACTACATCGTCCAGATGGCCGTGCGCTCGAATCCCCTCACGGGCATTCCCATGCTCAAGCTCGCCCTGCGGAACCGGAACTTGAAAGCCAAGGAAGCGTGCCTGCGGGCGGCGGGGGAGTATGCCCACCGGGACACGGTGGCGCTTCTGGGTTCGGTGGCCGGGGCCATGGGCGATGAAGAAGCCAAAAAGCTCGTCTACGTCGAGGAAGGCTCGACGGGGGACGAAGCGCTCCGGCAGCTTCAGCGCGTGGCCATCGAGATTCTGGGCCAGATGAGATCGCCGCTTGCCGTCCCGGCGCTCGATTCGCTTCTGAACCGCCCCGGCGGTTTCGGGAGCCGCAACGCCGACGCCGTGCGTCCCGTGGTGGCCAAGGCCCTCGCCGTGAACGCGACGGCCGATGCCAAGCGCGTCCTGGCGGCGGGAAAGCAGAGCAAGAACAGGGCGGTTCGTGAAGCCTGCGAGAAAGTGGCGTGAGGATTTCCTAGATGGCCATCGGGCAGGACCAGGCACGGGATTTGGCGCAGCGCCTCGCGGGCGCGGCCCACAGCCGCCGTTTGTACGCCGAGGGGAGTCCCATCTGGCAAAAAACGATCGAGGCCTTAAAGCAGGAGGTCGATAAGAATTTCCCCGACGGCGAAGCGGCCGAACTCACCTTCGCCCTTCTGGGGGACGGCCTCGCGGTGGGGGGCGTGCCCGTGAACAACGCGCCCGCCAACGTGGTCCGCTTCGTCGCCCAGATGAAACTCCGGGACATCGAGATCATTTCGCTCAAGCGGGATTGCGCTTTTTCCGACCTGGAAACCCTTCTCGGGTACCTCGCCGCCGACGCGGCCGACGTGGCGGCCGTGAAGGCTTCGACCTGGCTCAAGGAGCGGGGCGTCGACCGCATCACGGTCAAGCACTTGAAGCTCACGGCGGGCGCCGCCGCGGGGATCGAAAGCTTCCGGGACGTCTACCGGGTGGGGAGCCAGTCTTTGGGGCGGGAATTCCGCCGCGCGGCTGAGACCGGCACCGTGGACATGGCGCCGCTCACGGACCTCGCCAAATCGCTCTTCGATTTGACCGTGGGATCGGACGCGCCCGTGGCGACGCTTCTCGCGCTACGGGACCGGGACGATTACACCTTCGTCCATTCGCTAAACGTCGGAACCATGGCTGGCTGCCAGGCGGCGGCCCTGGGACTCTCCGAAAACGAAATCCAGGAAATCAGCCTTTCGGGCCTTCTCCACGACATCGGGAAAACGAAAGTTCCCGATGGCGTCCTCCAGAAACGCGGGCCCCTGAACGTGGAGGAGAAAGCGCTTCTGGCTCGCCATACGATCGAAGGAGCTAAAATCCTTTTCGCGACCCAGGGGGCCGAGCGCTTCGCCTCCGTCGTAGCGAACGAACATCATCTGCCGGCGGCGGGGGAGCCAGGGAAGGAACCGCCCATCCTCGCGAGCCAGCTCGTGGCGCTCGCCGATACGTTCGATACGATCCGCACGCTCCGCCCCTTCGATGACCGGGAAGGAATGCGCCAGGCGCTTGCCTACATGTTCGAGAAACTCCCGGGCCGTTTTAATCCTTATCTCCTCGGGCGCTTTGCCACCATGTGCGGCATGTTCTCCCCGGGCGACATGGTTCGCCTTTCGACGGGGGAGATCGGAAAAGTCGTCCGTCCCCACCCCGAAAGCGCCCTCCACCCCACGGTGGAAGTGACCCAGACGGGGGGCGGCCGCTCGCCCGCCGGAACGCAGATCGATTTGACGCGCGCCGGCCGGGGGCCCGATGCCCCGCGCCTTGTCCTTCCTCTCTCAGGCGCCATCGGCCAGCTCGATCCCAAGGAGATCGATTGGCTAGGATGAGTCACCGGCTTCGGAGGGGGAGGGGACATGGATGACCCATCCGGGATTCTCGCCCGCACGCGGAAAACCTTGACAGTCATCTGGGCCGCCATGCTCGCCTCGACGGCGATCTACGGCGTTGTGGGGTACGTCGTTACGAAAGGCCGCGAACCGCCGAGCCCTCCTCCGGCCGCCATCATCGAGACGACCCTGGCCATGGTTGCGGCGGCCCTGGCCTTTGCTTCCATCTTTCTCCACCGGGTGCGCCTTAGCCCCGCCGCCCTCCGGAAATACCTGCAAGCGGCCGGCCCCGAAAAAACCGCCGCCTTCCTCCAGGCGAACTTCACGGTGGTTTTTGCCCTCTCGGAATCCGTCGCCGTCTTCGGCCTCGTGCTTGGAATCCTGTTCGTGTCGGCCATCAAGATGATCCCCTATCTCGTCTTCGGCACCGTCCTCATCGCCTTCCGCATGCCGGCGAGCGCGGTGTTCGAAGACCTTTTAAAAGAAGAAGGCCGGAAATAGAGAATTAGAATGAACGAAGAAAAAAACGCGGCCGTTCCGACCTTCTGGCTTTCCCTTTCGCTTCGGGTGATGGCCGTGGGCTTCGGCATCTTTTTTTTGGCCCTCGGGCTCCATTCGCTCCGTTTCGCTTATTTCGGCGAGACCTATCTCTCCCTCGTCCGGTGGGGAAGCCACGGCGAGGCTTACGAGCTCATGATCTGCGTGATCTACCTCGCCTGGGCGCCCTTTCTCTGGAAGGCCGCGAAAAACCCGCTCAAGGAGAAAACGCTCATCGACCTCACCATCGTCGTGAACGTGGTCCACTTCGGCACCATGTTCGTCCAGGGGCTCGTCATGGAAGGCGAGCACGTCCACCTCTACGGCGACATCCTGCTTGGCTGGCTGGGGCTCCTGCCGCTCATCATCTTCTGGCTGCCGGTCCGAGGGCGGGCGGGGTGAGAGCGGGATGGCATAATGAAGAAAACGGAATTTGAAGCCGTAAAACAATCAGGGGTTTAGCCCAAGTCTGGCAAGAAGGTTTTCCCAGGTCGAGACTGCTACGAGTGCGAACTTGCGAAGATCTCCGATTCGTTGGTTATCAAAATCAAGAATATCTGCCGTCATTATTACTTTTGCATTACCTTGTATTTTTAATGTGCCGTCCGTTCCCAGCTTAATTACGGTCGAAGGGCTGGCAGTTCCTCCAGCGCTTATTTCTAGAGGGCGCCTTAATTCGCCTAATTTGGGTTTTCTGCCGGACTTAGTTTTTCTCCCTGATGGGTATCCATGCTTGTCGTTGTTGGAGAGGTCTCGAATCACTTGTAATTCAAAACATGCTTCGGCAGCTTGTGTAACTATTGATTTATCGTGCCCTTTGCTTGTTGCCCAACGGCATAGATGGTCATGGAGATTTGCGATGTTGTGGATTAAAGAATGGATATGATTGGATAGTTCTTCATCTTTTAAACCGCCGCGAAAATTTTCTTCCACGGAAATTTTATTATCCGTTCGTGTGAATGTGCGGGTAACTGTGATTTCGCTGATCTCGTCATCTTCTGTTGCGTCAATAGCAGAATATATGCGGCGAATTCGGCTGGCTATATCGGGTTCCATGGAAAATTTTGCAGGAGTTCTGATTGGTGCCCGGGGCCGGACTCGAACCGGCACGTCCTTGCGGGCTGCAGATTTTGAGTCTGCCGTGTCTACCAGTTTCACCACCCGGGCAGCGGGAGGCAGTGTAGCCGCTTTGGGCGCCCGTGCAACGGATAATCCTTACAGCCACCGCTTAAACAAATAGAAGAATTGATAAAAAAGCCGGAGGAGCTTCGGCCACCCCTGGATGGTTTCCTTCGTGATGGGGAGGCTCTCCGAAAGGTCTCTTTCGAAGTGGGCAGCCAGGTCCGCTGTAAGCTTTTCGTCGAGGACCAGGCTCTGGACTTCGAGGTTGTGGTAGAAGCTCCGGTGATCGAGGTTCGTCGAGCCCACGAGGGCGCATTCGTCGTCAATGACGACGCTTTTGGCGTGGAGCATGCGGGGTTGGTACTCGTAGATACGCACGCCCGCTTTGAGCATCACGCCGTAGAGCGAATGAGCGGCCCACCGGACGACGGGCACGTCGATGGGGCCGGGCAGGATGATCCGCACATCGACGCCTCGCTTTGCGGCGGCGAGGATCGCTTTGCGGATCTGGTGGTCGGGGACGAAGTAGGCGTTCGTGATCCAGATGCGCCGGGTGGCGCTCTTGAAGGCGGTGAGGTGAAGGTGCCTTAGGTGGCGCGTGTACCGCCGGAAAGTCTCGGCCAGGATGAGGACGCGAGCTTCCCCCGGGGCGGGGGAACTGTGGGCCGTGCCCTTGAGCTTTCCTCCGGCTTCCGTGTTCCACACATCGAAAAAAGCGGTTTCCAGGTGGCGCGCCGCGGGGCCCCGGATTTCGAGGTGCGTGTCCCGGAAGGGGCGGTTGGGGCCGGGCTCCACG
This sequence comes from Bdellovibrionota bacterium, assembly GCA_040758475.1. Taxonomy (GTDB): domain Bacteria; phylum JAGRBM01; class JAGRBM01; order JAGRBM01; family JAGRBM01; genus JBFLVN01. The sequence continues at coordinate 6,234 of JBFLVN010000111.1, read as the reverse complement.
TATTCGTCCCCCACGTTGATTCCGCCCAGGAATCCCGCGTCCCCGTCCACGACGAGGATTTTCCGGTGGTCCCGGTTGTGCCAGCGCCGGAAGCGCTTGAGGAACCGGATGGGATTGGCCTCGGCGCACTGGGCCCCCGCCGCCTGCAGGAGGTCGAAGAGTTCCCACGCTTCCGCCGATCCGACCGCGTCGTGGAGAATGTAGACGGGCACGCCGGCCCGGGCTTTTTCGAGCAGGGCCTCGAAAAAGCGGACGCCCGTCCGGTCGTGGCGGAAGATGTAGGCCTCGAAGAGAATCCGCTGTTTGGCTTCCTGGATCGCGGAGAGCATGGCCGGGAAGGCTTCTTCCCCGTCGCGGAGAATCCGTACCTCGTTTCCCGCCGTAAAGCGCACCCCGAGCCGCCGCTGCATGGCAAGCAGCGAGGCTTCGAGCAGTTTGCCGTCGGCCGGTGGAGCGGGGGGAAGGGGCATCCGCAGGCTCTTCCTTAATTGGGAGACGTCAAGTTGCAACTTGGACGGAAATTCATTACCGCTTCAAGCGTGATGAGAAGGAATTTTCTTTCACGGCCGGTTTTGGGCCGGGCGGTCCGCGGGCTCCTGGTGGGGGCTTTTCTTGGCCTTTGGGGCTCCTGCGCCAAGCCCAAGGCCCCTCTGCCCCCGGTAGCTCCTCCCGCCGCCCCTCCAGCGGCCGAGGTTGTTCCCGCGCCAGCCGTTCCCCTCCCGCCGGTGGAAGACGACCGGGCCCTTTTCGAATCGGGCCGGGCGGCCTTCGAGCAGAAGGAATACGAAAAAGCCTCCGAAATCTTCTCCCGTCTCGTCGCGGAGCGGGCCCCCGCCTACGAAGCGAGGCTCTGGCTCGGCCGGACGTACTTCGCCCAAAAGAAATTCGCCGAAGCCATTCCTCACCTGGAAGCGTTCCTGAACTCGGATACGGAGCGCGATCCGGTGAGAAAGGCCGTGATCGTGGAACTCCTGGCCGACGCTTACGCGGCCCAGGAGAACGTGGCCACGGCCGTCCGGTGGTACCGCGCCGCCCACGCCGCCTACGGTGCGGGCGATCCGGGAGCGGCGCGGATCGAAGAGAAGATCGAAGCGCTCGTCCTGGAAACCTCCAAGATGGAGCCGCTCGACGAACTCATCGGCCGCTTCGGGGAAGAGACGCCGGCCGACCTCGCCTGGTACCGGCGCATGGAATTAAAGCTCCTCGCCGGAGACGTGAACGGGGCCAAGGGCGACGGAGAGGAATTCCTCAAATTCTTTTCCACCCATGCTTTCGCCGATCTCGTGCGCCTCCGAATCCGGGTCGCCGAATCCGCCCTGAAAGCCGATCCGGGGAAGGTGGGCGTTCTTCTGCCCCTTTCGGGCAAGTACGCCATTTTCGGGCAGCGGGCCCTTCGCGGCCTCGAACTCGCCAAAGAAGCCTTGGTCAAGGGAAAAGAGCCGGTCGAATTCCTGGTGCGCGATACGAAGGGCGATCCCAAGGAAGCCGAACGGCTCGTGGACGAACTCACTTTCACGGACGGCGTCGTCGCGATTCTGGGGCCGCTCCTCAGCACCGAAGCCCAGGCCGCCGCCGCGCGGGCGGAGGCGCTCGCCATGCCGATCTTGGTCCTCAGCCAGAAGGAGGGCCTTCCCGAGATCGGCCCCCACGTTTTCCGCTACTTCCTTACGCCGCAGGACCAGGTCCGCAGCGTCGTCGAATTCGCCATGGGGGACCGGGGCCTTCGGAACTTCGGCATCCTCTATCCAGACAACGCTCTGGGACGTGATTTCATGTCGCGGTTCTGGGAGGAAGTGGAGTCCCGGGGCGGGTGGATCGTGGCGGCCGAGAGTTATCCCGCCACGTTGAACGATTTCGAGGAGCCCCTGGCCCGGATGACGGGCGTCTATCACGCCGACGCGCGCCAGTACGAAGAGCACCTGCGGGCCGTGGCGGCAGGGGAGGAGTGGGACCCTCACGCCGTGGAGCGGATCACTTATTCCTATTGGCGGCGGTTCCACCCGGTACCCGAGCCCGGCGAGCGTGCCCCCAAGTGGCCGCCCGAGCAGAAGCGCCTTCCACCCCTCGTGGATTTTGACGCCGTGTTCATTCCGGATACCTTCGAGAAGGCGGCCCTCATCGCCCCCCAGTTCCTCTACCGGGATGTGGGTGGCACGGAACTTTTGGGGATCGCCGCCTGGAACAATCCAAAGCTCATCACCCTGGGCGGGAAGTCCGTCGAAGGCTCCCTTTTCGTGGACGGCTTTTCGGCCGAGTCCGACCGCTCGTTGATATCTGATTTCGTCGAACGCTACGCCGCCCGGCACAAGGGGGAAAAGCCAAGCCTCCTGGACGCGGCCGGGTACGACGGTGCCCTGCTGTTTCGGACCTTGCTCGCCGGGCGCGGCGAGGGGCTCCAGCGGGCGGTGTTCCGCAAGCGGCTAGGGGAGGTGGACCACTTCCCCCTGCTCCTTGGGAACGTGAGTTTTGATGAGAGCGGCGAGGCGCGTATTCCGCTCATGCTGCTGACGGTTGCACAGGGACGCATCAACGAAGTAGGGTTAGAAGACGGCGAAGCGATGGCCGCCGAGCGGCCGGCGCCTCCCAGGTCACCATGATCCGGCTTCCAGCCCTTCCGATATCGGATCTCGTCGTTTTCCCCCGAATGATGGTCCCCCTCTTCCTGAGCGAGGGGGGAGCCAAGGAAGCCGTTCAGGCCGCCGAGGCCACGGGCGGGCGGCTTTTCGTCGTCACCCTCCGCAAAGCCGGCGATCCCGTCGCGGCGGAAAATTGCCACCCGACGGGGACCATTTGTTCGATCGTCCGTTCCATGCCGCTCGCCGACGGGCGTCTCAAAGTCCTCGTTCACGGAGAGGTCCGGGCCCGCCATTCCGACTGGCGCCCGGGCACTCCCATCCAGGTGGCCGTCGAGCCCATCGACACCCCCGCCGTCAGCCCGGCGGAGCGGATCGAGATGGAGGCGCTCGCCCGTTCGGTCCTCGAGAACCTGGACAAGGTGATCCAGCTCGGCCGCGCCCTCTCGCCGGACGTGCTCATCGGGGTGGAAGGTCTCTCGCCCGAGCAGCTTCCCGACGCCCTCGGAGCGCAGCTCGCCCTCCCCGTCGAAGACTCCCAGAAAATCCTCGAAGCGATCGATCCCCTCTCGCGCCTGCGCGCCCTCTCGGAAGTCCTCGCCCGCGAGGCGGGAATCCTGGGCGTGAAGGCCGAGATCGAGACTCACGCGAAAGAAGAGATGAGCAAGTCCCAGCGGGAGTACTACCTGCGGGAGCAGATGCGCCTCATCCGCCACGAACTGGGCGAATCCGACGAGCGCGGCCCGGAAGTGGCCGAGTACGGCGAGAAGGTGAAGAAGGCCAAGCTCTCGCCCGAGGCCAAGAAGGAAGCCGAGAAGCAGATGCAGCGCCTCGAACAGATGCATCCCGACTCGGCCGAGGCGGCGATTCTCAAATCCTACCTGGACTGGATTCTCGATCTCCCCTGGACGAAGACGACCAAGGACCGCCTCGATCTCACCCAGGCCCGGGAGATTCTGGAAGAGGACCACTACAACCTCCTCAAGGTGAAGCAGCGCATCCTCGAATTCCTCGCCGTTCGCAAGCTCAAGGGCGGACACAAGGGGCCGATCCTCTGTTTCGTGGGACCGCCGGGCGTCGGCAAGACGTCCCTCGGCAAGAGCATTGCGAAGTGCCTGGACCGCCAGTTCGTCCGCATCTCGCTCGGCGGAATCAAGGACGAGGCTGAAATCCGCGGCCACCGCCGTACGTACGTAGGCGCGCTTCCGGGCCGGATCATCCAGGGGATCAAGCAGGCGGGCGTCCGCAACCCCGTGTTCATGCTCGATGAGATCGACAAGGTGGGGACGGACTTCCGGGGCGATCCGGCTTCCGCTCTCCTCGAAGTGCTCGACCCCGAGCAGAACAAGACTTTTTCGGACCACTACCTTTCGATCCCGTTCGATCTTTCGGAAGTGCTTTTCATCACGACGGCCAATCAGCTCGAACCCATTCCCCACGCGCTCCGCGACCGGATGGAAGTGATCGAGATCGCCGGTTACTCGGAAGAAGAAAAGCTCCACATCGCGCGGAAGTTCCTCCTGCCCCGGCAGCTCTCCGAGAACGGGATTTCGGAAAAGCAGCTCGAAATTCCGGATGCGGCCATGCAGGCCATCGTCACCCACTACACGCGGGAGAGCGGCCTTCGGAGCCTCGAACGGGAGATCGCGGCCGTGTGCCGCAAGGTGGCCCTCGAAGTGGCCGACGGGAAGGAACGCCCCCACAAGGTGACGGGGGCGAACCTTTCCAAGTACCTGGGGCCGGCCAAGTTCGAGCCCATGCCCGAATCCGAGACCGACGAGATCGGCGTGGCGACGGGACTTGCCTGGACACCCGTGGGCGGCGAGATGCTTTATGTGGAAGCCCAGTACCACCGGGGCAAGCGCGGCCTCGTCCTCACCGGGCATTTGGGACAGGTGATGAAAGAGAGCGCCCAAGCCGCGCTCTCGTACCTCCGGACGCGGGATGACCTGCCCGTACAACCCGACTTTTTCGCCAAGAATGAGATTCACCTCCACGTCCCCGAGGGGGCTATCTCGAAAGACGGTCCCTCGGCGGGGATCACGATGGCCTCGGCCATCTACTCCGTCCTTTCGCGGCGACCCCTTCGCAAGCGCATCGCCATGACCGGCGAGATCACGCTCCGGGGGCGCGTCCTCCCCGTGGGCGGCATCCGGGAGAAACTCCTGGCGGCGCGCCGCATGGGAATCCGGCGGATCGTCATCCCCAAGTCGAACCTCAAGGATCTGGAAGACCTTCCCAAGAAGGTCCGCTCGGAACTCGAAATCATCCCCGTCGAGGGGATGGATCAGGTCCTCTCCGAGGTCGTCTGCGAGCGGCCGCGCCGGGAGGGGGCCGCTACGCCGCCCAAGCCCCTCAAGTCGCGCCGCGGACCCGCGCGTCCCCCGGCGGGCCGGAAAGCGCCTTCGCCGCGACGGCCCCTCTTTACGCGGGCCCCCGCCGCAAGGCCCCTTCGCCGCTCGCGCATTTCCTCCAAACGGCCCTAGAGGCGGCGCCCTTCCTTCCCGCGCAAGCCCGCGAAAAGCTTCCATTTTCAGCCCATCCTCCAGTATGCTTTGGAAATTGAAGGGGACCCCGATCGTTACCCCATCGTGTCCTGCGGAGGCGCCGGGGGGCGTCCCCTCAGATGGCCGGGTCTTCCCTCAAAATGCTCGCGTGGTAGGGGAGGGCCGGCTTGCCTCGCGGCAGGGCTAGGCGCGAATGGCCAGGTCACACATCCTCGTCGTCGACGACGACCCCAAGAGCCTCCAGGTGCTCGAAATCAGCCTGAAGAAAGCGGGCTACCTGGTGACGACCGCCCAGAACGGCCTCGACGCCCTCGAAAAGGCCCGGACGAGCGCGCCGGCCCTCATCATTTCGGACGTCAAGATGCCGAAGATGAACGGCTACCAGTTCTGCCAGCGGATCAAGGAAGACCCCCAGCTCAAGGCCATTCCCTTCATTTTCCTCTCCAGCCAACGCTCCCTCGAAGACAAAATGAAGGGCTTGGAACTGGGCGTCGACGACTACCTCACCAAACCGATTTACATCAAGGAACTTCTCCTGCGCGTCCAGATGCTCATCCAGCGGCGCGAAAAGGAATCCATCGAACAGGTCGGTGCCCAGCAGAAATTCGCGGGCGACCTTTCCGACATGGGCGTCGTCGATCTCCTGCAAACGCTCGAAATTGGCCGCAAGACCGGCGTCCTCTATCTCACGTCGACGAACGGCCGCACGGGGCTCATTTACTTCCAGGACGGCAAAGCCATCGACGCCATCCAGAGTTCCCTCAAGGGGGAACGGGCCGTCTACCGGATGCTCATCTGGAACGAGGGGAGCTTCCGCATCGACTTCAAGGCGGTGAACCGGGAAGCCAAGATCGACGTTTCGACCCAGACCTTGATCATGGAAGGGATGCGGCGTTTGGATGAATGGGAGCGCCTGGCTGAACAGCTCCCGCCGCTGGAAACGGTGCTCATCGTCGACGCCCAGGAACTCCTCACCCAGTATCCCGAGAAGTTCCCGACGAAGGCGGGGCAGATTCTCCAGCTCTTCGACGGCAAGCGCTCCATTCTCCAGATCGTTGACGAATGCGGTCTCGATGATCTCCCGGCGCTGAACGTCATCTCGAAGCTCTACTTCCAGGGCCTTTTGAAACAGCTCGAAGCCGGGGCGGCTCCGC
>JBFLVN010000110.1:0-11773 GCA_040758475.1 Bdellovibrionota bacterium | reverse complement strand
GTATTCGTCGAAAAACGGGAATGGACGAGGGAGAGGCAGCTCTCCATGGATTCGTCGAGCAGGTCCGGAAAGAAATGCTGGAGCTGGCTCGCCGTGAGCATCCCCTTGTAGACGATCGTCTGGGAGGAGAGGCTCGAAATGTAGAAGGACGAAACCTGCCGGAGTCCGAGACGCGGCGCCTCTTCGCGGACGCGCTTTTCGGCCACCTTGCGGATCACGTAGAGCTTGCGCTCGAAGGCGAGGGGATCGGTTAATTCCTTGGCCCGGCCCACGAAGACCTGCCGGATGAGGGGCTCGGCCCGCCGGGCCGTATCGCCAAGATCACGGTCGTCTACGGGAACGTCGCGCCAGCCCAGGACTTCCTGTCCCTCCTGGCGGATGGCCGCTTCCAGAATGGCCTCGCAGTGGTTTCGTTCGTTGTTGTCGCGGGGGAGGAAAACCATTCCCACGCCGTAGGAGCCCGGCGCGGGGAGGTCGATCTTGAGACGGGCGCACTCCCGGGAGAGGAACCCGTGGGGGACTTGCAAGAGCATCCCCGCGCCATCGCCCGTGTTCTCCTCGCACCCGCAGGCCCCCCGGTGCTCGAGGTTCACGAGGATTTCGAGGCCCCACTTCACGATCTGGTGGGACTTCTTGCCCTTGATGTCGACGACGAAGCCGACGCCGCAACTGTCCTTTTCGGAGGCTGGATCGTAGAGGCCTTGGGGCCGCGGACGCCCCGTCCCGGGATCGAAAAGCTCTTCTTTCATGACTCCTTGCGCCCTCACCCGACAGATTCGCGCCGCGGTCTCGGCGCCACACAAGGGCGAGGAAACCACCCGCGCTTTCCCGCTCGGGAACAGGAAAGCATACCCCATGATGCAGTGGGTCAAGGCCGGCCGTGACCCCACGCTCTCTTTCGGGTTCCACCCGGCGCTGCCCTGATTCCAAGAGGTTAGTAGCCCAGGAAGGGCATGTCCGGGACGAAAAGTCCTAGCACACCCCGGCCGGAGGGGGGAAGGGGAAAGAGGGGGCGGCTAGTGCCCCTTCCGCTCGAACGGGCTCGGGGGATAGGGGTCCCCCTGCCAGTCCGCCGGGCGGCGGGGGACGAGGATGCGGCGCTCAACCGGGAGCGGGGCGCTTTCGTCTCTGGATGCGATCGACCTTCGCCGAGAGAGAGGCGTTAACGGCCTTTCTTACTTCCTTGGCAGTCTCCAAGGCGGCCTTGGCTTCCCGAAGGCTCACCCCCGGGGCGTCGCTCGGGTAGCGGTACTGGATGGCGTAGGGATTGAGAACCGTACAAGCACCCAGTTTCGCCGACAGCCTGGGATTCGCCCCCGAAATCAAATCGAGCAGTTCCCCCAGGTTGTGCGTCTTGGGAAAGGGAATCTGGCGCTCCACCAGTACGGCTTTCAGGAATTTCTCCGCCGATTGCTGGCAATGAAAAGCGACCGCATTCAGATAGGGATGGTCGTCGGCGATCAACTGGCAAGCGACGCCAAAATCCTCTTCCGCCCTCGCCAGCCACTGCCGGACGAGTTCCCGGCGGAGTTCCTCAGGCCGCCGCGTAGAGGACTTTCCCATACCGGCTCGCCGGGTAGGCGATCCCGCCCACGAGATCCTTGGTCGCCTCGAAGCGGTCTTCGGACATGACGATCACGTCGAAGGGAATGCCAAGGCCCCGAAGCGCGTCCCCGATGCGGACGCTTTCCTTGCGGACGTCGGCCGGCTTTTTCTCGAGGACGAGGAGGTCGATGTCGCTGCCGGACTTCATGCGGCCGGTGGCCGCCGAACCGAAAAGGATAATTCGGCTGGGGCGGGCGGTTTCCAGGACGCGCCGTACTGCTTCTTTCAGTACCTTGGCCCTTGGTTTCGTCACGGCACTCTCCCGAATCATCTTGCAACGAGAAGAGTAGAGAGCGCCCGCTGGTAACGCAACGTCAGCGCTTGCCGAACGGACTCGGGGGATAGGGGTCCCCCTGCCAGTCGGCCGGGCGGCGGGGGACGAGGATGCGGCGCCGGAGGGAAAGGATGGGCTCGCTCTTCTGGTTCCAGGCCCGGGTCTCCACGTAGACGACGCCCCGGTCGTTCTTCTTTTCCGAGGGCGTGACTTCGAGGACTTCGCTCTCGGCGTAGAGCGTATCGCCGTGGAAGGTGGGGCCCAGGTGCTTGACCGTCTCGTACTCGAGGTTCGCGATGCACTTCTCCGAGAGGTCCTTGACGCTCATGCCCACCACGATACTGAAGATGAGGGTTCCGTTGACGAGGCGCTCCTTGTGCTGGGTGTGGGAGGCGAAATAATCGTCGAAGTGGAGGGGATGGGTGTTCATGGTGAGGAGCGTAAACCACGTGTCGTCCGCCTCCGTCACCGTGCGGCCCGGCCAGTGGCGGTAGACGTCGCCCACCTTGAACTCTTCCAAAAACCTGCCAGCCATCTTTCGTCCTTTGACGGTTATTTGCTTGGAACGCTGAGCAAAATCCGCACTTGGGAGTCCAAATCCCCCTGGTTGGCGTAGCGGACCAGGATGTCGTCCCGCCCATCGCCGTTCAAATCCTGCGGGAACGTAAAGAAACTCGAAGGGATTTCCACTTCCACCTTTTCGTCCGCCCACTCCTTGGGCGTCGAAAGGAGGATCGTGTAGCCGTCGGGGTCCTTGGCCTGGAGGAGGTCCAGGTTCCGGTCGCCGTCGAAATCGCAGAAGAGGGAAAAACCCACGAGAAGGCTCGCGCTCTGCTTCGAGAGATCGAAGTCGAAAGTCACCCGGCGCTCTTCGCTCGGGTTCCCAAAATCGTGCTTTCCCTTCGCATCGGAAAGATAGAGCTCGTACTCCACCTTGGCGCTCTCGAAAAGCTTGTACCGCAGGAGGGCGCTCACGCCGAAGGGGAAGCGCTGGACGGCGATGTCGTCCCGGCCGTCCTGGTTGAAGTCCGCGAGCAAGGGCTGTTCGATGAATCCGCCCTCGGAAGTCCATTCCTCGTCAGGCCGCTCCCCGAACTTCCCGCCTTTGTTGAGGAAAACATAGAAGCGGGCGACGAGCTCGGCCGACCCCAGATCGCTCACCTGGAGGCGCGAGATGATCACGTCGCTCAGGCCGTCCCCGTTGAAATCCGCGGGGTAGAGACGCGTGACCTCGGGAATGGACCCGTGGCGCATGAACTGGCTCAGGGGGAAGACGGCAAAATCGATGAGGAGCGGAAAATCCGCGAAAACCCCCGGCGCCGTCTGCCGGTAGACAAAGAGCGTTCCTTCCCGGGGAGCGAGCACGTCGGTAAGGCCGTCGCCGTCCAAATCCCCCTGCATCACCTGAGGAAGGAGAATTTCCGTGCGGCTCGAACTCTGCTCGATCCGGGAGAGAAGGACGTCGTTTTCCCAGTACGTGCTCACCCGGCCCCTGAGGGGCGTCGGGAAGATTTTGACGAGGCTCCAGTATTTCTCGGCTCCCTCTCCGAGCACGGCATAGAGATAGGTCTGGCCGAAGTCGGCCACGATGATCTCTTCCTGGCCGTCGCCCGAGAGGTCCGTGGCGAACTGCATGGCCACCACGCTGTGGGGGTCGAGGGCCCTGAAAACCGTAGGCGCCGTGAGCAGGCGGGTCGGGGCCGTGATGAAACGGTCCTGGTCGAACTTGAAATAGAAGATGCCGCCGCTCGCGATGTAGCCGAGTTCCGGGCCCGGCGTCGTGAGGTCGAAATTCCCCACGTCCAGGCCCACGGCGTCCGCGGGGACTTCCCACGTCTGGGCGGGTTCGTTGGAAAAACCCTCGGCCGTCTGGGGGTAGAAGGCGAAAAAGCGGTCCGTCTTGCGCTGGGCCTCGTCGAAGACGACGTAGGTGATCACCACGTCCCGCAGGCCGTCCCGGGCGAAATCGGCCGTCACGAAATTCCGGACGACCCCCCGCACGGGAAGGGAAAAGCTCCGGAAGGGGAGCCTCCCTTTGGCTTCGGCGGAACTCCCCGCCAGGGCCAGGAAAACCCCCGCCAGCAACCCACTCGCCCAGAACGATCTTCGCATTTTCCGACGTCCCTTCTTCTGTCTTGTCATTCCGAGCTCTTCATTTGAAGCCAGTGATTATCCGCGTTCAGGGAAATCAGCCCACGATCCCCCGGCTCATCTTGGCTACCAGCTCGATGAGTCGCGTGCGCTCGTCGGGATTGAGCTTGGGATAAAGCCGCGCCGGGGAGGCGTCCACGAGGGGACGCGCCTTCTTCTGGAATTCTTCCGCGCGCGGGCCCGGCCGGAGGAGATAGGGCCCTTCCTCCGAAACCTGTTCGGCCTTGAGGACGTACCCTTCCTTCACGAGCGCGTTGATGAGGGCCTCGAACTCCTCCCGGCGGAGCTGCGTGAGGCCGATGAGGCTCCGGGGCCCGAGCTGGTCGGAGAGCCACAGGGAGGAGATCACCTGGAACTCGATGTCCGTGACGCCGTGTTCCGCCAGGAGCTTCTGCCCGAGCCAGTGGGAGGCGACGATGTGCTTGGCCAGGAGGAACTCGGCCTCCCCTTCGGTGGAAAGCCCGAGCACCCCGCCCGTGCTTCCCGCCACGGGGGAATCCTCTTCGCCCACGCTCTTGGCGATAAGGCGTGTGAGATCGCGCCGGTCGTCGAGGGAGAGGCGCCGGAGGTACTCGAAGCGCATGTGTTCGAGCGGCGGGCGGGCGTTTTCGAGGGCGGCAAGACCCGCGTCGGTCGCCGCGTAGAAGACGAACGTGGCGGCCCGCTCGATCTGGCGGCGCTGCACCCAGCGCCGTTTCTGGAGGTTCCTTAGCGTCTCATCCAGGTCCAGGCCCTGAAGGTTGAGGTTCTCCTTTAATTCCTGGTCGCGCTGGCCGTTGCGGCGGGCGAGCTGCTTGAGAAGGACGAATTCCTCGGGCGTAAACCCGTGGGCGCTCACCGTGCGGTCGAGGGTCTTGTAGCTCGTCCGGTAGATGTCGATGAGCCGGAGGGCTTCGAGCGTCGCGCGCTGCTCGGGCGTGCGCTTCTGGTCGGCCGCGACGGCGTCGTAGAAATCCCGCAGGTTGTAGTAGGCCGTCCGGGCCCCGAGGGCCGTGCCGGTGACGGCGCCCCCCAGGGCGATGGGGCCGCTCATGAGGCCCAAAACGACGAGCGGGCAACCCGAAGGGAAAACGGCGAGCAGCAGCGCCGCCAGCAAGAGGCCAAGGCGCCGCCCTTTGTCCGTCCTATTCGCGTTCCGGTAGCCCACCCGGCTCCCCCTTGTTTTCAGGAACCCTTGAATCCTACTCGCGGGCCTTTCACCCGCGCAACTTTAATTTGCCCTTCAAAAGGAACGTCTCCATGTCGCCTTTCCCTTTAATCGCCACTTTCCCACGGGGCTCCAATTCGTAGCGCCCCTGGAGGCGCTCGTAGGTCTCCCGAGTCACTTGGATCGAATCCGCCAGGCCGTGGGATTCCATCCGGCTCGCCGTATTCACGGCGTCGCCCCAGAGATCGTAGATGTATTTCTTCTTGCCGATCACCCCCGCCACCACCGGCCCCGTGTTCACCCCGATGCGTACGTGGAGGGCCTCGCCCCCCGGCCCCTTGTAGGCCTTCAACGCTTCCACCATGTCGAGAGCCATCTCGGCGGCCGCTTCGGCGTGGTCCTTCCGGGGGACGGGAAGGCCCGAGGCCACCATGTAGGCGTCCCCGATGGTCTTGATCTTTTCGAGCCCATGGCGCTCGGCGAGGCGGTCGAAGGAAGAAAAGATGTCGTTGAGAAGGGCGACGAGCTCTGCGGGCGCCGTGCGCTCGGAGAGGCGCGTGAAATCCACGATGTCGGCGAACACGACCGTCACTTCCGGAAAGCCATCCGCGATGGCTTCGGGGTTCTTCTTGAGCCGCTCCGCGATGGGCCCGGGAAGGATGTTGAGAAGGAGCGTCTCCGAGCGTTCCAGGGCCAGTTCCCGCTCGCGCATGAAGTAGCGAAGCAGGATGAAGATGATCGTGGAAACAGAGAAAAGATTGATGGGGAAAAACAGCCAATGGTAGGGAACCGCGAAGGCGTGGGCCTTGGCGTTCTCATCCAGCAGGGCGGCCAGAAACGTGAAGAAAAGATACCCGCAGAGCCACGGAGCGGCGCGGGCCGTGCCGTAGACCACCAGCGAGCCCAGGGGGACGAGCGATCCCCACACGACGGTGGCGCCCGAAGCGGCGAAGCCTCCCAGGTTCCACTGGTTCAAGAACGGAAGGAGAAGGCCCGCTCCGAGCTGCGTCGCCCGGTAGAGGCCGAAATTTCTGGTCCGCGCGAAATGGAAGAATCCGGCGGCGATAAAGAGGAAATAAGCCGCTGGAACGGCGACCTGCCGGAAAGGCGCCGAAAGAACGAGCATCAAAACAATATAAGACGCGACGCCCATGGAAGAGAGAACGACGCCGCCGTTCAAGATGCGCTTTTGAATCCGGAGCTCGTCGGAATCCTCCGGCGAAACTCCCGCGTCGGCCAGCCGGAGGGCGAGGTGCTTGAAGGTTTCCTTCACCCGAGCCCCACGACTTCCATCCGGATGTTCCCGAGGACGACCTGATCGCCCGGCTCGATGAAGGAAGCCGACACCTTGCGCCCGTTCACGGTGGTGCCGTTCGTGGAGGCGAGGTCCACGACGCCCGCCCGCCCTTCCTCCACGTAAAAGGCCGCGTGGACCCGGCTCACGGTGCCGTCCACGAGCCGCACGTCGGCGATCCGCCGGAGCTTTTCGAGGCGCGGCCGGTATCCGGGCTGGGTGCGTTCGGGATCGTTAAAGCCCGGCGTGCGCCCTTCCAGGAATTCCTCGATCCGGTCGAGTTGCTTCGTATTCGGCTCGAAGAGGGGCGTATCGGAGCGCTTCGTCCGTTCGAGGGAAGGATCGCGCCCCACGTAGACGATCTGGCCCGAGGTGAGTTCCACGAGCCGGCCCGCGTCGGGGCCCGAGAGGACTTTGAGAATAAGATAGAGGCCCGCCGGTGAAGCGGGGCTGACCACGGCCATCGCGATTCCCCCCGGAATCGAAAGGCGCCGGCCTTGCTCCCCAGAAACCGCCAGCACCACCGAAAGGGGAGTTTATTCTTTTCCGGCGCCCGCGTCGACCTCTCTCCGCAAACGCGAAAGGCCCGCGGACAAGGATGGACGAGCCAGGGAATGAACGAATTTCATCGCTTTAAGCGGCCGGGAGGCTTGGCCTAGCTGTCTCGCAAAAGACGCGGCTCCTTGACCGGCGGGACAAACAATGATTACCTTCTGCCATAGAACTTGTCTTTCGCCGAACTGGTCGGTCAAAAGCCAGCCAGGCGGCAGGTCCTACGGCCACCCATTGGTGGCCGTAGTTGTTTTGGGCGGAATTTTGTGTACCTCTGCTACGTCGATGAAGCTGGCTGCACCGGAAGCCTTCCCTCCGCCACTTCTCCCGTTCAACCGGTCTTCGTTCTTGCCGCCATTGCGATCAAACTGGAAGACGTAAAACCCTTCACGACCGATTTCCTTCAGCTCAAACACCGTTTTTTTCCGGGAACCGCACAATCCAGCGCACACTACCTGGACGGCGTTCTCTCCGAGATCAAGGGCGCCGAACTACGCAGGGACGCCGCATCGGCAAGCCGCCGGCACCGGACTCATGCCCTCGGTTTCCTCGACAAAACCGTGGACCTGTTGGTCCGGCACGATGCCAAGATTTTCGGCCGCGTCTGGATCAAAGGAGTTGGAGCGTTCTTCAATGGAACGTCGGTCTACACCTATTCCATGCAGACCATCTGCGCGGCCTTTCAACGGCTGCTGGAGCAACAAGGAAAAAACGGCCTCGTCATCGCCGACAGCCGGGCCAAGCGCAAAAACGCGAAGGTGTCCCACTCGATCTTCACTCAAAAATTCCAAGCAGGCGGAGACCCCCTTCATCGGATCGTTGAAATGCCCACCTTCGGCCACAGCGACAATCACGCGGGGATTCAAGCCGCGGACCTGCTGTGCTCCGCCTTTCTTTTCCCGATGAGCGCACACGCCTATTGCACGGACCACGTCCGCAACCTGCACGTCCGGCCCGGCTACGCCTTGTTGAGACAACGTTACGGGACGGCCTTGCAAAACCTTCAATTCCGTTACCAGGAACCCACTACAGGGAGGTGGCGCGGCGGAATTACCGTCAGCGACGCGATCCAAGGGCGGCCAGGAGGCCTTCTATTTCGATAATGCTTGGCTTGGATTAACTAGGAAATTCTGCATGGAACGCATTTTTCTCGGATATGACCCTGGAGGAAAGAAAGCAAATGGAGCGGCTATTCTTCGCCTATCTGGCCCGAGCAAATCATGCTCTTTCGACGTTCACACCTTTGATAGTATCGACGAAGTAATCCGTTGGTTCAAGAATGATATTGGCCCCATCAGTCCGCAAGCTGCGGGTATTGATACCTTTCTTTCTTGGGCCACAACTCAATCGGGTTGGAGGCCAATGGATGAATATCTTCGTGAAACCTATCTGAAAGTGCAACGTAGCGTTCTTTCAAGTAATTCTGCGGCAGGTGCTATGGGAATCCAGGATATGGCAATGGCCCTTCAACTAAAACAAATTTGGCCGGATATTAAACTCAATGAAACACATCCAAAAGTACTCTATTACGCCATTGCTGGAAAACCATATAAATTTGGCGAACCACTCGCTCAATGGTTGTCAAAACAGATTGGAGTGACAGGACTAAATATCAAGAAAAAAATAAAGAACGAACACGAATGGGACGCTCTCATATCAGCGTGGGCAACGAGGCAAGGCCTCGATGGCAAGTGGAATAAAGATTTAATGAAATCCAATGGTTCACAAACTCTCTTGTTCCCAGCAGGACCAGCAACGTATTTTTGGCCGGGTTAAACCAACACTCTACACCACCGCTTCCCTCCGGCGGCGCAGGAGTTCCCGGACTTCCCCGGCCCTGACGGCGCGGAGAAGGAAAAGAAGCGCGACAAAAACCGCTCCTTGAACCAGGATCCTTGGCAAAAGGGCCGCGAGGGCGTCCCATCCCCCGGCCTCCCCGCTTTCGGGGAAAAGCCGCAAGGCCGCCAGCGAGAGCGCCGCCGCCAGAAGGACGGCGAGGCTCCGCCCGGGCGGAAGGGCTGCCCCCAAGGTCTTTCGCAGGACGAAAAGAGCGGCCATCGCCGCAAGAAGACCCGCTAAAAGATGGGTCCACGCCGCCCCGCGCATCGAATAGCGCGGGACGAGAAGGAATCCCGCCGCGAGAATCGCCGCCAGATAGAAGAACGCGAGCAAGAGACTCGCCCGGGGCCGGCCGCTCGCCGTAAGGGCCGTCGTCGCCAGGGCGAGGAGCGAATAGGCCGCGCCGCCGAAAGCGAGCACTTCGAGGGCCGGGGCCGCCTGAGCGTAGGGCGCCGGATAGAAGAGGGCGATCCAGAGTTCCGCGCTTCCCGAAAAAACCGCTGCCGACCCGGCCAGGATGATGAGCCCCAGAAGAAGCCCCATCCGCACGGCCCGGCGGGCTTCCTCATCTTTCCCCCGTCCCACGGCTCCCGAAACCAGGGGAAGAAGGAGAAAGTTGAGCGAGACGGCAAGCGCGTTCGGAACCTGCGCGAAAATCTGGGCCGCCCCGTAGAGCCCCGCCTGCTCGCCCCCCTCTGCCGGAGGGAGGAGCCCCTTGAGGAGGAAAAGGTCCGCCCGCAGGGCCACGCTCAAGACGAGGCTAAAGCCCATGAGGGAGGTTTCGTAATGAAATAACTTTTTGAAAGAGTACCCACGCTTCCAAGGCCGCACGCCCAGGAGCGCCAGGCCGATTCCCGCGCCAAGGGCCTGTGCGAGGGTAAAGCCCGCCAGGGCTGAGTAAGCCGATCCCCAAATTCCCGCCGCCCCTAGGACCAAGACCGGCTTCAAAAGCGAAGAGCCCATGTCCATGATCGACTGCCGGGCGAATTTCTTTGTTCCGTTGGCGTATCCCAAAAAGACGGCGAAGAAGGCGTACGCAACGACCGTAAGCCCTCCCAGGCGCAGGAGCGGCACGAGGGTCTCGTCCCGCAAGAGATGGGCGATGGGCGAGGCCAGGAGGGCAAACACGCCGCCGAGGCCCGAGGCGATCCACAGGCGGCTAAGGAGTGCCGCCGTCCGGACGGCCGGAGCGTTTTCCTCGTCTTCGGCGGAGAGCTTGGAGACGGCCTGGGTCGTCCCGTCCAGGAACATGGTGCTCGCGATCAGGACGATCCCGATGGCGAGGACAAAATTTCCGTACTCGGCCGGGCCCGAAAGAAATCGCGGAAGGCCCAGGAAAAAAACCATCCGGGACGCGAGGAAGAAAAGTTTCCCGAGCGTCAAATAGAAAAATCCCCGGGCCGTCTCACCGGGAGGGGAGGAGGTTGCCGGGGATAAAGAAGCGGTTTGCTTACTCATCCAATTTGTCCCGCTTTGGCCCGGGCCCTCACCCCGCCGTTTTTATTGAACGGCAGCCGTGGGCACCCCTCCCCCAAACTTGGGGGAGGGGCGGGGGAGAGGGCCAGATTTTCCAATCACGGAGCTAATTGGACAAGCAGATCAGTTGGTTTCCCGCTCGGTCGAGCCCGACCCGGCCAGGACTTTCTGCAAGAATTCCTTGATCTGCTCCATGGGGACGGTAAAGCCCAAACCCTGCGCCCCCAGGACGACAGCCGTGTTGATGCCGATGGCGGCGCCCGTCAGCGTAATAAGAGGGCCGCCCGAGTTGCCCGGGTTGATGGCCGTGTCCGTCTGGATGAACTTGATGTGCCGCCCCGGTCCCGTAGCCTGTTCGGAAATCTCCCGGCCCGTGTGGCTCACGATGCCTTGCGTCACCGTGTGCCCGAGGCCGAGCGGATTTCCGACGGCGATCACCACGTCCCCCACGCCCACCTGGGCCGAATCGCCCGCCGGGACGTAAGGAAAGGTGCTCCCCGTGACTTCCACGCGGAGGAGCGCGGCGTCGAGGGCCGGGTCGCGCGCCACGATGACGAGATCGTAGGTTTTTCCATCAGCCGTCTTGGCCGTGATCGAAGCCGACTTCTCGATCACGTGGTTGTTCGTGAGCAAGTAACCCGAGGGATGGATAAAAAATGCCGTGCCGAGGGCTTTTCCCGGCAAAGTAAGGGGCGTTGGGATTCCAAGGACCAGCAGGTTGAGGGTGGTCGGCGTCTTGGTCTTCGTAAAGACGTTCACCACGGCGGGCGTGGCCTTCTCGGCCACCTTGCGGATCGATTGGGAGTTGAGGGGAACGACGTCCAGGGTCTTTTCCGCCTCGGAGAGGACTTCCGAGAGGAGTTTTCCGGCGAGCTGGCGCCCGAGCGAGCGGACCAGCACGGGGGCGTCCGGGTCGAGGTGGGCGTCGGGCGCGGGCGAGAGGCCGATCCCGAAGATCGAGCAGCCACTCCACAGGAAAGACGCGAGAACGGCAATCAGGTACTTCTTCATGGATGAAACGGCCTCCGCCATCGGGAGGGGCCCAGGGGCGCCCCGGATCGAAGGCGCCAGTATGCCTTTTTCCGCCGTGCGCGAAAACAGGGCGGGGCAGGGGCCTGTTCCCTCCGGGAGGCCCCGTGCTTATATTGAGGAAGCAGCGGGGGCGAAGCCCCTCAAAGCGAAGGCACAGCCCATGAGTACACCCCAGGCCCAGACAACCGAAATTTCCGACGCCGAACTCGAAGAACGCATCGGCGAAGTGATCGACGCCGAAATCCGCCCCGGCCTCCAGATGGACGGAGGGGATTGCGAATTCATCGGCTACGACGAAGGGGTCGTGCGCCTGCGCCTCCAGGGGGCTTGCACCACCTGCGCCTCTTCCGTCGTCACCCTCCAAATGGGGGTCGAGCGGCGGCTCAAGGAACAATTCCCTCAG
>JBFLVN010000109.1:0-11800 GCA_040758475.1 Bdellovibrionota bacterium | reverse complement strand
GGACCGTTTAATTCATTTAAGTAACTGCGAACGATTTTCCCATCTTCGTCCTCTCTTTCGCTAGTCGATACACGCCATTCGTGCTCCGTGCGAACCGAAAATTCGCCGTGTTTTGAAAAAATCTTGTGTCCGATTTGATCGGTGGGCTCAGCAGACGAGCTGCTTTCGTCTGTCGCAATATGGCCGGGTGCCTTGGATTTTCCCAGAGAGCATGAAATGGGAGAAAAAAACATCAAGGCAATGCAGAGACTATGAAGCCAAAAAGCACCGCGCCCCTCCATAACGGCATACTCCCTCGCTGGGTAAGCAAATCCGAAGAAAGCCTAAACGATTTGGAGCGAAGTGCCCAGAAAACCGGGGAAAGCCTTCTTGTATGGGCTCTTAGGGTCTACCGCCCCGGCGGCTGGTAGTCGAGGCTCATGGTGGGAAGCGGGTGGGCGCGGATGCGGAGCCACGCGACGACGGCGGCGACGCCGACGAGGAGGGAAATGAGCTGGCTCGTGGAGAGAACTCCTTCGATGGCAAAACCGCGCACGCTATCGCCCCGGAAAAACTCGATGGTGGAGCGGAGCACGGCATAAAGAATGATCGTGAGGAAGAACGTCTCGCCGTGGACTTTCTTCCGCTGGTTCCACCACACGGCGACGCCCACGATGAAGAGGCACGCGGCGAATTCGTAGAGTGGCGTCGGGTGGACGGGGAGGCCGCCGTAGGCTTCATCCGGGCTCGATCCCACGGGGTAGGTGATGGCCCACGGGACGGTGGCGGGGCGGCCGTAGCAGCAGCCCGCGGCAAGGCACCCGAGGCGCCCCATGCCGAGGCCCAGGATCGTGGCGGGCATGATGATGTCCGAATAGGCCATGACGGATAGTTTCCGTTTCCAGATCACGTACCAGAGCGGAATGGCCGTGAAGACCGGCCCGCCGTAGAAGACGAGTCCGCCCTTGTCGATCCGTACGATGTCGAGGAGGTGCTCGCTGAAATAGGGCCAGTTGATGGCGACGTAGAGGATGCGGGAGCCGAGGACGCCGAAGATGATGGCATAGAAGCAGAGGTCGGCGGCCTGCTCTTCGTCCTGGTTCGTCTGGCGGGCCTGCCAACGGGCGTAGAAAAACCCCAGGAGAAATCCCGTGGCGGCGGTAAGGCCGTAGGTGTGGACGGGGCGGCCGAAGATTTCAAAGAGGATCGGGTGCATGGGTTAGGCGGCTGGTTTTTCGGCGGCGGCGCGCTCTTTGGGTTCGAGGAAGAGGGAATAAACGATCAGCATGGTGGCGCCCACGCTGATCCACACGTCGGCCACGTTGAAAGTGGGCCAGTGGGCCGTGCCGATGGCGGAGGTGAGCCATTGGTAGAGGTTCGGCCACGCGGCGGGCTCCACGTAGAAATCGAGGAAATCGACCACGTAGCCGTAGCGGAGGCGGTCGACGAAATTCCCGGCGGCGCCGCCCAGGATGAAGGTCACGGTCGCGGCCAGGAAGTTCTGCCCCTCCCGGATGTGCCAGAAGAGATAGGAGAGAATCCCCAGGGCGACGATCGTCACCACCCAGAAGAAAACAATGCTGAGGGTGGGGGAGAGGTCGTTGAAAAGGCCGAAGGCGGCGCCCCGGTTCCGGGTGTGGAAGAGGTCGAAGTATCCCTCGATGACCGGCAGGCGCTCGTAGACCGTGATCTTATCGACGATCAGGGCCTTCGTATAAAGGTCAGCCCACACGAGCACGGGGAGGCCCAGGCCCAAAATCCACCACTTCTTTTCCAGGGGCGGCGCGGCCGCCGTGGTCTGTGCAACGTCCGTCATGGGAACCTTTTGTAGCGCGGTAAGGCGCCGGAGGCGAGCGGATGAAGAAGAATTAACGTGGGGCTACGCCGCCTTGAAGCCGATTTCCTTGAGCACCCCGGCGCAGCGGCCGCAGACGTCGGCGGGGGAGTGCTGGCCTACATCCTCCGTGTACTTCCAGCAGCGACCGCACTTTATTCCAAGCGCTCGCTTAGGGATGATCCAAATGTGGGTGTCATGCCGCGTTTCCTTTTTCCCTTCGACAGGAACCAGTTCTGCTTGTGATACAACAAAAATATCGCGAATATCGCTTTCATCTACGATAGAATTAATACGATCAACTAGTTTTGATTCTAATTCTACAGATACTTTGGCTTCAAGTGATGAACCAATTATGCCTTTCCTCCTCAGCATATCTTCAAGGCCAGCATTAACAGAGCCTTTCACTTCTATTAATTCATCAAACATTTTCAGGAACTCTTCTTCAGTCTCTTCCGGTATCAAAGACGGCAATTGAGACAAGAATACAGAATCCCAATTTATTTTCTCTAACGAATTGTGCGGCTTGGTTGAGAACTGTGGGAATTGGCCCAATGCTTGCCAGATTTCCTCGCAAGTGAAAGAAAGAATGGGAGCGGCTATGCGGCAGGTATTGGAAAGAACTTGATACAACGCGGTCTGCGCACTTCTCCGGCGCAAACTGGTGGGTGTATCACAGTATAAACGATCTTTTGTGATATCTGCATAAAGACTCGAGTAATCGACAGTAAAGAATTGATTGAGGGAGTGGTAGACGATG
Source organism: Bdellovibrionota bacterium (assembly GCA_040758475.1). GTDB lineage: Bacteria > JAGRBM01 > JAGRBM01 > JAGRBM01 > JAGRBM01 > JBFLVN01. The sequence continues at coordinate 9,227 of JBFLVN010000109.1, read as the reverse complement.
TGGAACTCGTAATTGGCGTACGCGTGGTGGCAGCGCTCGATGAGTTTATTGAGACGCCCGACGATCCATTTGTCGATGGGCGTCATCTTCTCATAGGCGACCCAGTGCTTGCCGGGGTCGAAGTCGTAGAGATTGCCCAAAATGTTCTTGGCCGAATTCCTGAACTTCCGGTACGCCTCGACGAGCTGGGAGAGGATTTCGGTGGAGAAGTGGACATCGCCCCGGTAGTCCTCGGAGGCGACCCAGAGCCTTAGAATATCGACGCCGTATTTCTGGATGAGTTTTTCGACGGGTTCGTAGTTGGGGTTGGACTTGGAATACTTTTTCCCGTCCTTGTCCACGATGAATCCATGGGTGAGCACCTGCTTGTAGGGCGCCCGTCCCCGGGTGGCGACGCATTCGAGGAGGGAGGAGTGGAACCAGCCCCGGTGCTGGTCCGAGCCTTCGAGATAAAGGTCGGCCCGTTTGTCGGGAAGCGAGCCCGTCAGTTCCGGGTTGTGCTCGCACACGGCGGCGTGGGAGACGCCCGAGTCGAACCAGACGTCGAGAATGTCGCCCCCCTTGCGGAGGTCCGTCCCTTGGCACTTGGGGCACTTGGTCCCCGGGGGGAGAAGCTCCTGGATGGGCCGCTTCGTCCATGCCGAGATTCCTTCTTTCTCAAAGATGCCCGCCACGTGGTCGCATACGGCGGCGCTTAGTTCCACGTGCCCGCACCCGCCGCACTCGTACGCCGGGATGGGAACGCCCCAGACTCTTTGCCGGGATAGGGTCCAGTCGGGCCGGCCTTCGAGCATGGAATAAATCCGGTCGCGGCCCCAGGCGGGAATCCAACCGTTTTTATCCTTGATAGCGTCGATGGCTTCGAGGGCGCGCTTTCTCAAGTCCTTGTGGGCGAGGCTCACGAACCACTGGCTGGTCGCCCGGAAGATGATGGGCTTTTTCGAGCGCCAGGAATGGGGATAGGTGTGCTTGCTCTCGGCTTTCGGATGATTGAGCAGGGCGCCTTTTTCCTGGAGGAGCGCTTTGATCTTCTCGTTCGCATCGAAGACGAATTCGCCTTTCATCAAGGGGAATTCATCCGTAAAGCGCCCCCGGGAATCGACGGGGCAAAGCACGGGAAGGCCGTTCGCTTGTCCCAATTCGTAGTCGTCGGGGCCGTGGCCCGGGGCGATGTGGACGACGCCCGTGCCTTGTTCGAGCGTTACAAAATCCCCGAAGAGGACTTTGGAATCCCGGTCAATGAAGGGATGCTTCGCAACACCGCCTTCGAGCTTGGTAGCCGGGAAGGTGGCGAGGATTTTCCGGTCCCCTTCAAGGACGAGGGCTTTCTGGAAACTCTCGGACAAATCCTTGGCGACGATAAAAACGCGGCCCGCCGCTTCCACCGCCACGTAGTCGAGCGTCTTGTTGAGCGCCACGGCCAGATTGGCGGGAAGGGTCCAGGGGGTCGTGGTCCAGATGACGATTTCGAGTTTTTTCCCCTTTAGCGCCGGGTCGATCTTCTCGGGCGCGGGGCTTTTGAGTTCGAAGGCCACGTAGATCGACGGGGAAACGTGGTCCTCGTATTCGATCTCCGCTTCTGCGAGCGCCGTTTCGTATTTCCAGTCCCAGTAGACGGGCTTTAATCCCCGGTAGACGTATCCCTCCCGCACGAGCTTGGCGAACTCGCGGGCGATGACGGCCTCGTAGGATTTTTCCATCGTCCGGTAGGGATGCTTGAAATCCCCAAGGACTCCGAGGCGCTGAAAATCCTGGCTCTGCACGTCCACCCACTTCTGGGCGAATTTCTGGCACTCTTCGAGAATCTCTTCCCGCGTGGGGCGCCTCTTGTCCTTGGCGAACTGATCGACCACCTGCTGTTCGATGGGAAGGCCGTGGCAATCCCATCCCGGAATGTAGTGGGCATCAAAGCCGGCCATGTGGCGGTATTTGACCACCATGTCTTTCAGGACTTTGTTCAAAATGTGGCCCAGGTGAATGGAGCCGTTCGCATACGGCGGGCCGTCGTGGAGGATGAATTTTTCCCGCCCCTTGGCCTGCTGGTGGATCTTTTCGTAGAGCCCGGTCTCCTGCCAGCGCTTCACGGTCTCGGGTTCCCGCTGGGGGAGGTTGGCCCGCATGGGGAAATCCGACCGGGGGAGGTTCAGGGTGTCTTTGTAGGAATTTTTTTCTTCTTTTTCGGACATTTCAGGGTGTGCCCGGCCCGCCGGGAGAAGAGGTTTTAATGGAGCGGGGCGGGGGGCGCAAGAACGCCCTTAGCCCCCGGTGGCCGCGCTCGCCTGGGGCACTTGGGGGAGGGGGACGACGGCGGGCTGGCCCTTCTTGGCCTGGAGGCTCTTGATGGTGGCGACCATGAAGGGCTTGGCCAGCATGAACATGTTGGCCGTTTTGTCGATCTGGGTGGCAAGTCCCGAGAGGAGGGAGAACGTCCGGCCGTAGAGAATGATGTCGTTGGGGATGTAGATGCCGTTGATCTTGGAGACGGCCTGCTGCACGTCGTCGCGGATCTTGTCGAAGTCGAGGCTCCGGGCCTGGGAGGGGGAGAGCTCGAAATACTTCTCGAAGAAATCCTTGAGGATCGGGCGGGCGTGGATCGTATCCTCGGTCTTCATGACCCCCAGGTTCACGATCGTGGGAAGGAACTTGTCCACGTCCCGGCTCATGAAGCCGAAGACCGCCTGCATGAGCTTTTCGTGAAACTCTTTGGGCATGATCTTGCACTGGCCGAAGTCGACGACGCAGACCTCGGGCTTTCCGTCCTTCAAGCGGAAGAAGAGATTTCCCGGGTGGGGGTCCGATTGGAACACGCCGTCCTCGTAAATCATCTTGGTCCAGGCGTTGAGGACGATTTCCAAAACATCGCGCCGCTTGATGCCAAGCGACTCCATCTTCTCGAAGTTCGTAATTTTGAAGCCCTCGAAGTACTCGGTGCAGATCACGCTGTCGGTGGTGTATTTGTCCAAAACTCGGGGGATGATGAGCTGGGGGAAGCCCTGCATGTTCTTCCCGATGATCCGGGTGTAATCGGCTTCCTGCCTGTAGTTGAGCTCGGTGCGTAGGGCCTTGCTGATTTCCTGGTAGATCGTTTTCAGGCCGATCTTGGGGACAAAGATGTTGAAGAGGGTCGTCGCCACCCGGAAGAACATCATGTCGATGTCGAGTTTGAGCTTGATGTCGGGATAACGGATCTTGAGGGCGACCGTGTCGCCTTCTTTCGTAAGGGCCTTGTGGACCTGCCCGAAGCTCGCCGCGGCGACGGCCTCGTGGTCGATCTTCTCGAAGACTTCATCCGGCGGCCGGCCGTATTCCTTGGTCAAATGCTTGTCGATCATGTGCCAGGGGCTCGGGATCACCTGGTCTTGGAGTTTGGAAAGGGTCTTGGTCCACGCGCGGGGCATGATGTCCACGCGGGCGCTGATGAGCTGCCCCACCTTGATGAGAGCGCCCTTGAGCTTCACGGCCATGAGGAAGAACTTTTCCGCGTTGGCCAAATGGACTTCGTTCCAGCGTTCCCGGGGAATCCGGCGGCGCAGGTATTTCTCCGAGCCCCACATCCAGAGGTATTGGGCGTAGATCGGTACGAGGGTCGTCACCATGAGGAAGAGGCGATAGGGAGCGTGTCGTAGTTTGCGGAACATGGAATTTTGAAAAATTACCTTTCGGGTTTCAGGACCTTGCTTGGAGCCATTCGGTCATGGGGGTCCAGATGTGCTTGGGGGCCCGGGAGCCTTCGACGAGGCCGATGTGGCCCACGGGGACGTGTTTGACGGTCACGTCCTTGGAACCCACGAGGCCGGCGAGCGCGCTCACGGATTCGGGCGTGGCGATCTTGTCGGTCGTGCCGACGAAGAGGAGGATCGAGCTCAGGACGTCCTCCAAATCCACGTACTTCCCGCCCATGAAGAGTTTCTTGTGGCGGAGCTTGTCGTCCCGGATGAATTCGGTGAGGAATTGAAGGAACGCTTCCTGGGGGTAATCGAGAAACCCGTTCAGGAAATCCCCCATGCTTTCCCACGCGGCCACGTATTCCCGGTCGTGGTAGTTTTTGAGGAGCGTCCACCAGCGCGTGACCGTTCCGAGCGGCGCCACCAGCATGAACCCGCGCCGGGAGATTTCCCCGGGGATGTTCCCGAAGCGCTGGATGATCTGGGCCGTGGGCCCGGCGAACGCGCCCGCCAGGAGGTTCAGCGGGAACATCTTGGAGTAATCGAAGGGCGATCCCAGGATCACGGCGTTCTTGAGATGGGATTTCTCGCCGTAGATGGCGCCGTAGAGCATGGTCATGATCCCCCCCATGCTCCAGCCGATGAGGGATACGCCCGGCTGGCCGGTTTCTTCCCGGACGCGCTCGATGGCCTTGGGGATGAAGTCGGTCACGTAGTCTTCGACCGTGATGTCCCGGTCCTTTTCCGTGGGGGCGCCAAAATCGAGCATGAAAGTATCGAGCCCGCCGTCAAGGAGCGTGTGGACCATGGAATGGCCGGGCCGCAGGTCGAAGATCACCGGATTGGCCATGAGGGGCGGGACGATGATGACCGGCGTCTTGTACTTGCGGGGCGCCCGGCAGGTGTAGCGCTTCAAGGTGGCGTTTTCCCACATGAAGACCGTGCGGCTGTAAGTGCGGACCTGGGGCGTGAGCGGCCCGGCGAAAACCCGCTCCACGAGGTGGGCGTTCCGCAGGAGGCCGCGCTGAACGGTGCGGCGGAGGCGGCCTTCGCGCCGGGAACCGTTGGAGTCGCTTGGGGGAGGGGAGGTGTCCATTCCTTGACAGGCCCCTCTTCGGAAGGGGGGCCGGGAGAGGCTAGCTAGGGGCGCTTCGGCGTTCAACACGGCAGGCCACGGCTTCGGGATGCCGCGTTGGCGGTCCGCGCCCCTCCTTGCTAGCGTGCGTCCCGGTTATGGCGGAACTCCCCTCCATCTACGAGGAATACCTCTCGACCCTCGATTCTTCCGAGACCCACGCCAGCCGGCAGGCCTTGGAGGACTGGCACCGCTTTCTCGAAGGGCGCCAGCCGGGCGAAGTGGACGGTAGCCGCCGCGAGTGGTTCGAACTCACCCGGGAGGAGACGGGTCTCCCGGCGGCCGAGGTGAAGTCCCGCTCCGAGCGGGTTGGCCGCTTCTATTCCTGGCTCTCCGCCGCCCGGCCCGAGGCGCTTCGCAAGAACTCCGCCCAGCCCAAGCCCGCTCCGACGCGGGATTCCTCCCTCCCGCCGCCGCCGCCGGACCTCGCCAAGGAGGAAAACCTCTTCAAGCAGGGGCCCTCCTTGGGACCGCCTCCGTTTGCGGGCCCCAAGGACGGGACGGGGCGCGAATGGCTGAAGAAAAAGCCACCCGCCGCCCAACCGAAGATCACGCGGCCGGCGAAGAAGGCGTCGTCTTTTCTTGTGGGCGGGGGAATTCTTTTTCTCGCCGCGTCCGTACTCCTGGCGTACATTTTTCTCTGGTCACCGCCTACGGCCCTCGAATCGGACGTGGAACTCTACCTCCAATCGGCCAACGGCCAGCAGATGACCGCCTTTTACGAGTGGCTTTCTCCCAAAGCCCTTGCCGCCGGTTTCGAGATCGACCGGGCGGGGGTGCGCTTGGAGCTAAAGCCCCTCGCTGGAGCATCGAAGGATTTCCAGGAAATCCGGCTCGAAATCCCCGCCGTGCAGAACGTTTTCGGATGGAAACGCCGGGTAACGCTCAAGGCCCGTGCTCCTTCGATCCACCGGCCGCCCGAGGGATTCGAGCCCCCGGCAGCCGCCGCCCCAGAGGAAATACCCGCTGAAACTCCGGCCGTGGTTTATTCTCCGGAAGACGCCCGGCTCCTTCGTGAGGGGATCGAACAAATCCGCACGTCTTTGAACAACTACCGGCGCCTCGTTTCCACGGCCCAGGGGCCCGCTTCCAAATTGCTTGAAACGGACATAACGCAAGTAATGGCCAGGATCGATTCCGCGGCCGCCTCCCGGGCGCGGGACGTCCTGCTCGGGGCGGCCGGAGAACTTTTGGATATCGCCAAGAACCCGCCGGAACTCAAGCTCCTGGAGAACCGGCTCTTCGAGGTGGAGCGCGCCCTTCGGGAAGCCGAACGGCAGCTCCCGTAGCGATGGACCCGAACGCGAAAATGCTGGCCTGGATCGGAGCGGCGGCGTCGGCTCTGGCGGCATTGCTCGCCTCGATCCTCTACCTCACCTTCGTCCGTTGGATACCGGCGGAGCACCTGGAACGGGACTACATCCTCCAGCTCGTGAGCAAGGAGAGCCCCGTCTATTACAGCGACGGCCGCACGCTCCTGGGGACGTTCTTCGACAAGGAGCACCGCCAGTACGTCCCTTACGCCGAAATCCCCGAATGCCTCAAGCACGCCATCGTGGCGGCGGAAGACGCTTCCTTCTTCAAGCACCCCGGTTTCAACCCGCTTGCGTTGGCGAGGGCCATGGCGGCCAATTTGAAAGCGAGCATCCTCTCCGGGCGGATCAAGATGGTGCAGGGAGGGAGCACCATCACCCAGCAGACGGCCAAGAACCTTTATAAACGCAAGGGGCGCACGCTGGGGGAAAAACTCAAGGAACTTGTAAACGCCCTGCGGCTCGAATCCCGGTACTCCAAAGAAGAGATTCTCGAGTTTTATCTGAACCAGTTCTATGTCAACGCCAACGGCCGGGGAGCGGGGATCGCCGCCCGGTATTTTTTCGACAAGGAAATTTCGGAACTGAGTCTCGTCGAATGTGCCTTCATCGCCGGAAGCGTGAAGGGGCCGGACCTCTACAACCCCGCCGTGCAACGCTCTCCCGAGGCGGCCCAGGCCGCCCAGGAGCGGGCCGAAATCCGAAAGAACTACGTCCTGGGCCGGATGTTCAAGGAGAAATACATCGCGGAAGCCGAATACCAGGAGGCCCTTAAAACGCCGGTCGTTTTCCGCATCAGCCAGTTCCGGTTTCCCCGGAGCGTGGTTCTGGATGAGATCGAACGGGAGATCGCGGAGCCCGAACTCGCCGGCATCCTGGATGCTTATGGCGTTGCGGACCTGAATACGGCTGGCATCCAGGTCGTTACGACCCTGGACGCCGAAATCCAGCAGGGGGCGCTCGCCGCCGTCCGGCGCAATCTCTCCCGCCTCTCCCTCCTTCTGGAGGGTTACCACCCGCCGGGGGAGGTGGGGCCTTCTTCTCCCGACGCCGCGCCTGAGATTTTGGGCCCCATGCTGCCGGGGGAGAGCCTTTCTCCGGAAAAGATTTTCACTTTGGAAGAAGGCCGCTTCTACCGGGGGGCCATTGAGAAGATCGACTCCCAGGGGCTCTCGCTCCTCGTGCGCTTTGGCGGGGCGGAAGGGATCGTAGATAAGGAGGGCCTCCTGGCCTGCATCGTTCCCTTCGAGCAGGGCCGCAAGGGGCACTCTTACAAGATCAAGGACTCGGACGTCCGGGCTTTTTTAAGCGGACGCAAAGCGGGAGAACTCTTCTATGCCTTCGTCCGGGAAGCTCCCCAGGGGAAGAATCTCGCCCTCCTCGAATGCGCCGTCGAGCCTTCGCCCTCGTCCACGCTCCAAGGCGGGCTCGTGGTGCTGGAAGAGGGGCGCGTCCGGGCTATGGTCGGGGGCTACCACAATACGAATTTCAACCGGGCTACGAAGGCCCTGCGGCAGCCGGGGTCGGCCTTCAAGCCCGTCGTGTACGTGGCAGCCCTCTCGCTTGGCTGGTCCCTGGTGGACGAACTCCCCAACGTCCGCGAAGCCTTCGAATACCAGGGGCAGCTCTACTTTCCCCGTGGCGACCACGAAGGGCCGCCCACCGTCTCCCTGGCCGGAGCGGGAGCAATGAGCGAGAACATCGCAAGCATCTGGCTTCTCTATCACCTCGTGGACCGCCTGACCGCCGACCAACTCGTGGCGCTCGCGGAAAACTTGGGACTGACCCCGGGGAAAGGGGAGTCCAATAAAGCTTATACCGAACGAATTCGCGACCAAGAGGGGATCGTCGTCAACGAGGAAACCCTTTCGGAGGCGGCTTTCCTGCGGGCGAAGGAAAAAATCGCGACGAACCTCGTGTTCGAGGCCAAGCTCTCCGAAGCCAAGGCCCTCCGGCGGATGCACTACGGAACAGGGTTCGCCGCCCAGAAGGAAAAGCTTGTGAAGCAGCGGGAGCGGGCGGCTTCCCGCTCCGGCCGGGACCGGGAACTAAAAGAACTCGACACCCAGATCGCGATCCTCTCCCACACCTGGATGGAATGGAAAGACCGTTGGCGGAGGTGCGAAGAACGGCCCGATGGTTTTATCCCGGGCGATTGCGAAGTGGGGGAAGAAAAACTCATCGGCGGCGTTTTTTCGCCGGACACGCTGGAAGAGCTCTCAGAGGAAATCCAAGACGAGCGGGAAGAGCTTTCGGAAGAAGACCCCTACGACCCCAGGACCCTCGTTTGGGTGAGGGACTTTCGGGTTCTCCTCGGCCTCCGCTACGTCGTGCGGCTCGCCCACTATCTGGGGATCGCATCCCCTCTCCAGGAAGTCCTTTCCTTCCCCCTCGGAACGAACGTCGTCACGCTCCTCGAACTGGCCCGGGCATATCAGACCCTGGGGACCGGGAAATGGTACGGCGTAGACGAAGATCATCCTTCCGGTCGGGCGCCCCTGATCCAGGAAATCCGGGACGCGGAGGGTCTGGTGATTTACCGCCTGGCGGTTTCCGAAGGAGAAGCTCTTTCCAAGGAACTCACCGATCCCCTGGCCGAAATCCTCCGTCTGGTCGTTGAGATTGGAACCGCCCGGCGGGTCGACCAGGAACTCTTCTTGCGTTCGACGGAGCCGGAGCGGGACAAATTCCTGCGGGACCGGAAAATCCGCGTTCCCGCGTTCGGAAAGACGGGCACGGCCGACGACTATACGAATGCCACCTTCGCGGGGTTCCTTCCCATTTTCGCCCCTGATCAGACGGACGGAATCCTCGATCCCCGGCGCTCCTTCGCAATGGCCGCCTACGTGGGATACGACGACAACCGGCCCATGATCTCGCCTTCCGGGGAGCGTTTTGCCGGGGCTTCCGGCGCCATTCCGGCCTGGCTTGGCGCCGCCCAGGCCGCCGTCCGGTCCCGCAGTTACGATCTTTTCATCGACCCGTTCGACCTTTCCTACGTCCGTTCTCCCCGGGTGGGGCGCCGCGCGCCGGAAGGGGCGGCCCCCCTCGTCATCAACCCCTTGACGGGCCTTCCGGATTCCCCCCCGCGGACGGGAGAGCCTCTCGACCTGG
>JBFLVN010000108.1:0-11875 GCA_040758475.1 Bdellovibrionota bacterium | reverse complement strand
CCTTATCCCGCCTCCCCGGGTTTTATTCAAAACCCCCGGGGCCGCCCTAATGGAGGCCCTCTTCTCTTTCCCGCGCTTTAAGAGGCGATCACGGATCATTCATCTGGCGTTTTGGAAACATTCGCGCCGCTTTCGGGTTCTTCTCCGGCCGTTTCACCAAATTCCTGCCTCACCTGTTCGATTACTTTCTGGCGGAGGGCCTCCCGCTCGCCCCGGCTCACCTTTTCGCCCTGGGCTTTGAGCCCGGCCATTTCCTGCTCGTAAGCGCTCCAGAGTTCCCGGTAGCGCGTCTCCTCGGGGGAGCCCTGGGGCCAGGGGGCCCCCCGATCCCGGCCGAAGCGGCCAAATCCCCTGCGGCCGAGGCGCCGCTCCGAAGGGTCCCGCTTTTTTCGCTCGCTCTTTTTTTCTTCCTCCGCCGGGAGCCCTGCGTCCTGGAAACTGGGTTGGGAAACAAGTTCCGGCGGTTTGGCCGGTACGGCGGCGGAGAGCGAAGGCGCCTCGGGAACGGATTCGGAAACGGGATCAAAGGCAGGCGGGGGCTCTTCGGGGGGAGCAGGCGGCCTAGCCGGGGCCTTCGTCACGACGAGGGGCACGGAAGAAGGGAAAAGCTCATTCCACGCCCGAACGAGGGCTACGGCGAAAATGCCTCCTCCTATAAGAAGGAGCAAGAGAAAGATTTTCATTCCACGCTTCATCCAAAAAAACCCGGTACACGCCCATCCCGGTATGGGCACGGGAAGAACCTTATATACACCCGCCACCCGGGAGGGAAAGGTCTTGTTAAGAGGGGCCGCAATGCCCTTCAATTTCGTGACAGTCTGCTCCGTTTTGGAGCGGCTCCAGCCCCTCGTTCTCCCTCAGAAAACAGATTTCCCATTGGAAACGAGGGGTTACTGATTCCCCCGAGCGTGGCCAGGGTCTTGCTCTATCTAAACCGCCTACGGGCGGAGGCCGTCTTCCATGGTGCTCGAAAGTTTCCCTTCCACGTCCCCCTTCCAGCCCCATGTGGCCACCGGCTTAGTGGCCCTTCAGCCGCCGGACGCCGAAACGGCCCTCATGCCGTCCCAGTGGCAGGAACTCGCGGCGCCGCAACGGGAAAAACACCTCGCCCTTATCCGTAAGCATCCCGGCTCCCCGCGCCGCAGCTTCGTCCGTTGCCCGGTTTCCCATTCCCTCGAACCCTTCGGGGCGGGGTGGGCGCTCACAACCTTCTCGGCCGACATCCCGACGGCGGCCCTGGATACGGTGGCGGCCATCGCCCTGCACGGCGGCTCCATCCGGAGCGGGAATTTCTACCCCCGTTCGGACGGAAGCCTCCTCTTCGATGCCCAGTTCCACGGTCCCACCCGCAAGGAGCTTGAAGGGATCGGCGAGACGCTCCTGGCCCGCTTCGGCGGAACCCCCGCCGGAAAACGGACGCCGTTCCTGGAAGAAGTGCGGGACCTCAAGATCGCGGGCTACACGCCGGAGGGAAGTCCCTACACGGCGCTCGAAGTGCGGGCGGCCGACACGCGGGGGCTCCTCTACCGAATCCTGCGGGCGTTCGTTGTTCTGGGCATCCGCGTGACGCGGGCGGAGGTGAACTCCGCGGCGGGCCTCGCCCACGACGTCTTCTTGCTCACCGACCGGAAGAAAATGCCCCTGAACGCCGAAAGGGAAATCCCCTACATCCAACGGGAAATCCTAGCGGCAAAATGAAATGTTCATGCCAAGGAACCGGATTATGATGCACCGAATCAATGCCGCTTGCTTTTCAGTAAAAACCGCCCGCTGCCCCTATGGGTGCTGGAATTTTCCATCCAGCCTGACGCCGCTCATGCCGGCAGAGAGGAGCGGGGCGTAGCCTTTCACGAGAGTTTGGCCCCGGAGGTTCCCATGCGTCCCGCCGCCATCGGCGTTCTCGATCTAAGAGAAGTTTCCGCTCCCCGGACTTCGCCCCTCGTCTCCCTCTTCTTCGGCTCCCTGGCACCGGGCGCCTCTTTCATTCTCGTAAGCGATCAGAACATCGAACCTTTCTACCACCAGTTGGACGTGGAGCAGGAGGGCCGCCTCCTCTGGGAAGACCTCGAAGAGGGGCCAGGCCGCTGGATCGCCCAGATCGTCAAACCCCTGGATTAGGAAAGAGCCATGAAACCAAACGCCAAACCCTTCACCCTCCCCTTGACCGGCTACCTCGCCGCAAATCCGGGCTTTCCCGTACCCCCTTCGGCCGTGGGCGTCCTGGACCTGCGGCGCGTTTCCCGCGCTATGCAGGAGACGCTCGTGTTTCTGCGCTTTGGCGCCCTGCCGCCGGGCGGCGCGTTCGTGCTGGTCACCGGCGAAGATCCTTTCAAGTTCTACGAACTCCTCGAAAACGGGCGCAAGGGCCGCTTCCTCTGGGAAATGCTTGAAGAAGGTCCCGAGCGCTGGCGTGCGCGGATCGAAAAGCGCCGGGCGGCGTAGCAATTGAATTGGTTTCCCCGTTTCCCCCCTTACAACAAATGGACCGCCGCTCCATTCTGGACTGGTCCATTTCTGAGCGGACCCCGTATAACCGCCCCTCAAGCCTGTTTAAATGGAAAATACGGTTGGCACGGAAGCTGCTTTACATCCCTTCGAAGGCGGGGAGAGGAGCCAGCCATGGAAGGCGGTTTCAATCCCAATCCCCCCGTCCCCTCCCGCGAGGCGCTCGTGAACCGGGTCCGTGAATTCGCCCGGCGTCCCGCCAAACCGGAAGAACTCTCCCGGTTCCTGCGGGACCTGCGAAGCCACCTCGACGGCTGGAAGGCCGCCCGGAACGGGAGCCCGATCGGAATGATCCCATGAACACCGCGTTCGCTTTGAACACCCACTGCCCCTCTCCGCCATCCCGGATACCCGCCGAAACCGCGGCCCTCGTAGACACCCTGGGCGAGCGGCACTTCACCCTGGCCGAAACGCTCAAGTCTCTGGCGGGCGGCCCCATCCCGACCTCGGCCCGGATGCGGCAATTCGCCAAGCAACTCCGCGAGCAATTCCACTTCGAGGACCGGGCCCTTTACGCGATCCTCTTCAACCGCGCCGCCGTCCTGCACGCCATGGCCATGGGATTCCAGAGCGCCGTCTCTTGCCTGGCCGTTACCGCCACGGCCTTCGCCGGCCGCTGGAGCCTTCAGGAACCCGCGAACGATCCGGGCCGCTTCCGCCACGAGCTTTCCTTCGTCATCGCCCAGCTCGGCGAACGCATCCGGATCGAGGAAGAAATGGTTAATTCCTTGCTGGACCGCTGACGGTCCGCAAGGTGGAAGGGAGAAACGATGTTCATTTCGCCAAGACACGAAGCAAGGGGAACGGAGCCGCCACCAAAGGATCACGCGACGGTAGAAAAGCTCAAGGCCCAGCACAAGGTTCTCGTGGCCATGCTCGGGAAGTTCGCCCGCGTCCGGCCCTCCTCGGAGGAAATCCGGACGTTCTCCAATCTGCTGCTCGAACACCTCACGCTCGAAGACGGTTCCTTGTATCCCGCCCTCGTCGCCCAAGGCGCCGCTTCCCAAGCCGTCGCGGCCGGCTTTCGAAAGACCATGGCCATCCTCGCCCAGGGAGCCATGGAATTCATCCGGAAATGGAGCGCCACCGAGCCCTCTTCCGATCCGAGCCGGTTCGACCGGGAATTAAAAGAGATGACGGTTCACCTCGCCCAGCGCATCCAGATCGAAGAACAAAAACTCTATCCGTTGCTCGCGCGTTGAAGGATCCTCCCACCATGCCCGTGATTCCGCCCCCACCCAGCGCTCCGATCCCCTTCAAGAAACGGGAATTTCCCGTGCGCGCCCCCGGCGCCTTCTACGAAGGTCCGTTCGTGGTGATCGGCGCGTCGGCGGGCGGGATCGAGGCGCTCTCCGAAATCCTCCCGGCGCTCCCTGAAAATTTTCCACCCACCCTCATCGTGCAGCACATCCTCCCCGGCTTTACGGCCGGTTTCGCGGAGCGGCTCAACCAGCGGAGCGCCGTGCGCGTCGTGGAAGCGAGGGGCGCCCTGCCGCTAAAGGCAGGGGAAGTGATCCTCGCCAAAGGGGGCGAGCACCTTCAAGTCACGCGTTGGATCGGAAAGCTCCTGGCCGTCTCGCACCTCGGAAAGCCTCTCCACCGGCACATGCCCGCCATCGACGTCCTCTTCCGGAGCGCCGTGCGGGCGGCGGGGTCACGAGTGATCGGCGTGCTCCTTACGGGCATGGGCTCGGACGGCGCGGAAGGGATGAAGGAAATCGTACGGGCCGGAGGCTTTACGATCGCCCAGGACGAAGCGACGAGCGCCGTCTACGGCATGCCAGCCGAAGCGGTGCGCCGCGGCGGCGCGAGCGCGGTGCTTCCCTTAAACCGCATCGCTCCCGCGCTACTCGCGCGCCTGCAAGGAGAGAGGATGGCCGCGAACTTCTAGCCAAGATTGCCACGGGGATTCTGGACAGCATCTTGTTGGTCCACCATCGAATCCCGGGTTCCCGTGGTTTTTCACTTCCCGTCACGGGGATCCCGGTCCAGAGACGTCCCCCTCCCCCAACGCATCCGGGGTCCTCGTGGCGGGGAATTTTGTACTGGGGGCGGTAAATCCTGTTCAATTTTTAGGCACGCTGCCGTGTCCACAGGCGAACAGGTGCGGACGAGGCGGGGCATTTTCGACAAAAAAGCATCCACGGACGCCTGTTTTAGCGTTCTCTTGCCTGATTTACTCTAGGGTACGGACCTTGCTTTGTTTCTGGAAGCCGGAGGTCTTTGCGGCTCGCCTCTTCTTTTCCCATTTCTTGAACGTGGCCGCCACCGGGAGGGGTGGGGCCGGAAAGACGCTACCGGCGCACCATGCCCCAACACAACATCCGCGTCCTCCTCATCGACGAGAATGCGGAGCGCGCTGGCGACCTGAGCCGTACGCTCGCGCAGCAAGGCTACCAGATCGCAGGAACGCTCGCGTCCCGCGACGATCTCCTCTCACGCGTGCGGGAATTAAATCCCGACGTCGTGATCGTCGACATCGAATCCCCCGACCGCGACACGCTCGAATGCCTCCGGCAGGTGAACGAGGACCAGCCCCGGCCCATCGTCATGTTCGTGGACCGGACGGAGGAATTCCTCACCCAGCAGGCCATCCGGGCGGGGGTGAGTGCCTACGTGGTGGACGGTTTAAATCCCTCGCGAGTCAAGCCCATCCTGGACGCGGCCATCGCGCGCTTTAGGGAATACCAGGCCCTTCGCGGCGAACTTCAAAAAACCAAGGAAACCCTGGCCGAGCGCAAGCTCATCGAGCGGGCCAAGGGAGTGCTCATGAAGCGGCGCCAGATGGACGAAGAGGCGGCCTACGCGCTCCTTCGCCGCATGGCCATGGACCGAAACCAGCGGCTCGCCGACGTGGCGCGGGGGATCATTGATTTTTCGGAAGTCCTCTAAGGACAGGGAGGCGTCCATGACGGGAAGTTCGCAAAACCTCTGGCCCAGTTTTCCGGCCAACTTGCGGAGCCTCGAAAAGACCGACCTGCGCCTGGGGATCATCCGGCTCACCGACTGCGCCCCGATCGTGATCGCCAAAGAGCGGGGCTTTTTCTCCCGCCACGGACTCCAAGTCTCCATCTCGGTCGAACCCTCCTGGTCCAACATCCGGGACAAAGTCGCCACGGGCCTTTTGGATGGCGCCCAGATGCTCGCCACCCTGCCGCTCGCGGCGACGCTCGGGCTCCACGGCCCGCGCGTCCCCATGGTGACGGCCCTCTCCCTCGACCTGAACGGGAACGCCATCACTATTTCCAAGGACCTCTACCGGCGCCTTGCGGAAGCGGGCCCCCTCGAAAACGGCGGCCTCGCGGCGGGAAAGGCCCTCAAGGAACTCATCGAACGGGACAAGGCGGCGGGGAAGCCCCCGCTCTGCTTCGCTTCCGTCTTTCCTTCTTCCACCCACGAACTCGAACTCCGCTACTGGCTCGCCGCGGCGGGAATCCATCCGGACAAGGACGTGCGGCTCCTCGTCGTGCCGCCCCCCGAGATGGTGCGGGCCCTTGGCGACGGGCGGATCGACGGCTTTTGCGTGGGCGAGCCGTGGAACGAGATGGCGGCGTACCTGGACCTGGGCCGCGTGATCCTGACCAAGTACGAGCTTTGGAACAATTCGCCGGAAAAAGTTTTCGGCGTCCGGGCCGATTGGGCATCTACCTACCCGCGGACCCACCGGGCGCTCCTCGCGGCCTTGCTCGAAGCCGCCCAGTGGCTCGATAAACCCGAGAATCGCCTGGAAGCGGTCCACGTCCTGGCCGGAGAGAGTTACGTAAACGCTCCCACGGAAGTCCTCTCCATGTCCATGACCGGCTCCTTCCGCTACGCCAAGGATGAAGCGCCCCGCCTCCTTCCCGACTTCAACGTCTTCTACCGCTACGGGGCGACCTTTCCCTGGCGTTCCCACGCCCTCTGGTTCCTCTCCCAGATGGCCCGCTGGGGGCGCCTGCCCGAACCCATCGGCCTCGCCCGCGTGGCGGAGGAGGTCTACCGGACGGACCTCTACCGCGAAGTGGCGGCGGGCCTCGGCATTCCCGTACCGGACGGGGATTACAAAACCGAAGGAACCCACGACCGGCGCTGGGCCATTGAAGGTTCCACCGGACGCCTCGCCATGGGGCCCGACCTCTTTTTCGATGGCCTCTCGTTCGACCCCGCCAACCTGCGCGGTTACCTGGACCAATCCCCCATCTCCGAACCCGCGTTCGATTTGAAGCGGCTGGGGTGAGAGGCCCATCAGGCAAGGCTGTCAGATGCGGGGGTTGGGGGGCGGTTTTCCAAAGGACCCTTTTTCGAGTAGGCTTGAAGCAGTTGGAACTTCAGTCCTCCATGGGAATCGCAACGCATAGAAAGACGGCGAGCAGGCACCGGAAAACGGCCCCCGCCGCCAAACCGCGCCCGAAACTCTCTGCAAGCCCTCCCATCTGGGACGTACTCCGGGAAATCGCCTCCACTATCCCCCGCGAGGAATGGGCGAAACTCCCCTCCGATCTATCCTACAACCACGATCACTATCTGTACGGAAGCCCTAAGAAAGAATGAAAGAGGTCTTCGCTGACACCGCCTATTGGATCGCTTGCGTGGACGAGGAAGACCAATGGGCGGGCAAGGCCCGCGGCGCCGAGCAAAGCCTTGGCGGCGCGCGGCTCATCACCACGGATGAAGTTCTAACGGAAGTCCTGGCGGCCTTCTCCGGCCGCGGCGTCAGGCTCCGGCAGGTGGCCGCCGGTTTCGTCCGGGCCATCCTCAAATCACCGCACGTCGAAGCCGTTTCCCAAACCCGGCGATCTTTCCTGTCCGGCCTGGACCTGTACGAAAAACGCCTCGACAAAGGCTATAGCCTCGCTGATTGCATCTCCATGAACCTGATGCGGTCGCGCCGAATTTCCACCGCCCTCACCAGCGATCGGCACTTCGAACAAGAGGGATTCGAGATTCTCTTGAAATAAGCGGCCTCCTCTCTTCCCTGCCCAATTTCCACCTCGCCTGCCCGCGATTTGGGCAGCTAACCCGCACCATCCCGCCGAAATGCCTCAAAAACCCTCTAAATCCCCCGTTTAAGCCCGAAAACCGGCAATCGCGCTGGCACAGGGTTTGCGAAGTAAGCAACGCGACAGGAAGCCCCCAACGCCGGGGGCGGACCTGAAAATTCCGGATACGTTGATGAGCCGGCAAAGGGTAAGCCGGCTTTGGGCAATGGCGCCCACTCACCCGAGGCATTTTGGCCTCCGGCAAGTGGGCGCCTTCTTTTTCGGGACTTGGAGGCTCAGGAAGGACCATGAACGCGGCGCGGCGGGTAGTAGTCATCGGAAATGGAATGGTGGGGTACCGCTTCTGCGAAGCTCTTGTGGAGGGCGGCGCGGGCATATCGCTTACGGTGCTGGGAGAAGAACGCCACCCGGCCTACGACCGCGTCCACCTCACGGATTCTTTCTCAGGAAAAACCGCCAGCGACCTCCTCCTCGCTACCGCCGGTTGGTACGAGGAAAAAGGGATCGCGCTCCGCACGGGCGAGCGCGCCCTCGCCATCGACCGGGAGAAAAAATTCCTCCGGACGAGCAAAGAGGGCGAAATCCCCTACGACACCCTGGTGCTCGCCACGGGCTCCGTCCCGTTCGTTCCCCCGACGCCGGGCAAGGATCTGCCGGGCGTTTTCGTTTACCGGACTTTGGACGACGTGGAAGCCATCCGGAGCTGGGCGAAAAAGAGCCGGCGGGCCGTCGTCATCGGCGGGGGGCTCCTGGGCCTCGAAGCCGCCAAGGCGGTCCACGACCTGGGGCTCGAAACCCGCATCCTCGAATTCGCCCCGCGCCTCATGCCCCGCCAATTGGACGACAAGGGGGCGGCGCTCCTCGCCCGCAAGATCGCGGCCCTCGGAATCAGCGTCCACCTGCAAACGAGCGCCGCCGCGTTCGTAGGAGAGGGCGCCGTCTCTCAGGTGAAACTCGCGAGCGGGGATTCTCTCGATACGGACATGGTGATCATCTCCGCCGGCATCCGGCCCCGGGACGACCTCGCCAAAGCCTGCGGCCTTTCCGTGGGCGAACGGGGCGGCATCCAGGTGGACGACCAGCTCCGCACGAGCGATCCCTCCATCTACGCCATCGGGGAGTGCGCCCTGCACAAGGGGATGGTCTACGGCCTCGTGGCGCCGGGATACGACATGGCGAAAACGGCCGCCGCTTCCATCCGCGGGGAGAACGCCGCCTTTACCGGGGCGGACCTGAGCACCCAGCTAAAGCTCCTCGGCGTCGACGTGGCGAGCTTCGGGGACGCCTTCAACGAAGCGGCAAAGAGCCCGAACGTCGCATCCTTCGAGGACGTCCGGGCGGGCATCTACAAGAAACTCGTCCTGAGCGCCGACGGCACGAAACTCCTGGGGGGCATTCTCGTCGGGGACGCCTCCGATTACCGAACGCTCCTTGGCCTCTACAAAAGCGCTCAGGCCCTCCCCGAGCGGATCGAGGGCCTTCTCCTCGGCTCTTCGGCAGGCGCTCCGGCCATGGGCCCCAGCACCCTTCCCGACGAAGCCCAGGTCTGCTCCTGCAACAACGTGAGCAAAGGGGCCATCTGCCTCGCCATCCGCAGGGAAGAAGCCACCACTCTCGGAAAGCTCAAGAGCTGCACCAAGGCTGGCACCGGCTGCGGCGGGTGCATCCCCCTCGTCACGAATCTCTTGAATGCCGAACTCAAGGCCGCGGGGAAATCGGTAAATACAAACCTCTGCGAACATTTCCCCTACACGCGCCAGCAGCTCTTCGAGATCGTCAAGATCAAGAAGATCAAGACCTTTGACGAGCTCGTGCGGAACCACGGCCGGGGCGATGGCTGCGAAATCTGCAAGCCCGCCGTCGCCTCCATCTTGGCGGCGACGTGGAACGAAATGATTCTCAAGCACGATACGATCCAGGACACGAACGACCGTTACCTCGCCAACATCCAGCGGGGCGGAACGTACTCGGTCATCCCCCGCGTCCCGGGCGGCGAGATCACCCCCGAAAAGCTCATCGTTCTCGGGCAGGTGGCAAAAAAATACGACCTCTACTGCAAGATCACGGGAGGCCAGCGGATCGACCTTCTTGGCGCCCGCGTCGAACAGCTCCCCGACATCTGGAAAGACCTCGTGGCCGCCGGTTTCGAGAGCGGCCACGCCTACGGAAAGGCCCTCCGGACGGTCAAGAGCTGTGTCGGGACGACCTGGTGCCGCTACGGCGTGCAGGACTCGACGGCCATGGCGATCCGCCTCGAAAACCGCTACCGGGGCCTTCGCGCCCCCCACAAGATCAAATCCGCCGTGTCGGGTTGCGTGCGCGAGTGCGCCGAGGCCCAGGGGAAAGACTTCGGCGTCATCGCCACGGAAAAAGGCTGGAACCTCTACGTGTGCGGCAACGGCGGCGCCAAACCCCGTCACGCCGATCTCCTGGCCGCCGACCTGGACGATGAAACCCTCATCCGGTACATCGACCGCTTCCTCATGTATTACATCCGGACGGCCGACCGCCTTACCCGTACCTCCGTCTGGATCGAGACCCTCGAAAAAGGGATCGAGACCATCCGGGACGTGGTGATCCGCGATTCCCTCGGCATTTGCACCGCTCTCGAAGCCGAGATGCAGCACCTCGTGGCGACCTACAAGTGCGAGTGGGCCGAGGTGGTAAACGATCCCGAGAAGCAGGAACTCTTCCGCCACTTCGTCAACGACAAGGGCGGGGACCCCACCGTCCGCTTCGAACGCGAGCGGGGGCAGAAGTACCCGGACCCCTCTTCGTGGGAAGAAGTCCCTTCCTCTTCCGAACCAGCGCCCAAAGAAAAGCCCGGCGCGTGGGTGCGCGTCGCCGCTGCCAGCGACGTTCCCGCCAACGGCGGCATCGCCTTCAAGTACGGGGACGCGCAGATCGCCATTTACAACCTCGCCAGCCAGGGCCGGTGGTACGCGACGCAAAACCTCTGCCCCCACCGCAACCAGATGGCCCTTGCCCGGGGGATCGTGGGGGACGCGGGGGGCGTTCCCAAGGTCGCCTGCCCGTTCCACAAAAAGACTTTCTCCCTCGAATCGGGGGAGTGCCTGAGCGGCGAGCAATACGCCATCCAGACTTTCCCCGTGAAAGTGGCGGGGGGCGAAGTCTTCGCCCATCTCCCCCCGGCGGCCGAACTCGCCGCCCCCGAACACGCCTGCGCCCGGGAGAAGGTGGCCTAAGGCGATGGGCACGGCCGCCGAAGAAACCGCGATCGAAGCGTTCCAGCGGCGGATCGCCCAGGAGCCCGAGCGCCAGCCCCTTCGCGTCGTTCCGGGCGGCGAAGAACACCGCCCCGCCATCCCCCTCCAGCCCGGCGAAAACTGGCGCTTCCACTTCGACATGTCCCTGTGCGTGGGGTGCAAGTGCTGCGAAGTCGCCTGCCACGAGCAGAACAACAACCCGCCGGACGTCAAATGGCGCCGCGTAGGCGAAGTCGAAGGGGGCGTCTTTCCCGATACCAAGCACTTCTTCACGTCGATCGCCTGCAACCATTGCTTGGAGCCCACGTGCCTCTCGGGCTGCCCGGTGGACGCCTACAAGAAAGACCCGCTGACGGGCGTCGTTCTGCTCGATTCGAGCACCTGCATCGGCTGCCAGTACTGCACCTGGAACTGCGCCTACGGCGCCCCCCAGTTCAACGAGGAGCGGGGCGTCGTGACGAAGTGCGACCTCTGCCACAACCGCCTGAAAGCCGGGGAGCTTCCCGCCTGTGTGGCGGCCTGCCCCTCGGGGGCGATCCAGATCGAAGCTTTCAAGCCCGCCGAGTGGCGCCGCGATCTTTCGGGCGCCAACGCCCCGGGACTTCCCGACGCGGGGATCACGGTCTCCGCCACGCGGATCACCCTTCCCCCGGCGCTCGGCGAGAGGCTCCAGCGGATCGACGATTTCAGGATCAAGCCCGAAAAAGCCCATTACTCGCTCATCGTGCTCACGGTCTTCACCCAGCTCGCCGTGGGGGGGTTCCTCTCGCTCCTCCTCATGGAATGGGCGGGCGAGCTTCTCTCGTTTCCCCCCGCCTTCGAATCGGTCCTCAAGACCGGGGCCCTCGTGATGCTCGGCGCCGCTGGCCTTGCCCTCGGGGTTTCCATCTTCCACCTCGGAAAGCCCCTCTTCGCGTGGCGGGCCCTCAAGATGTGGCGCCGCTCCTGGCTCTCGCGGGAAGTCCTCTTCTTCGCCCTCTTCGCCGGGCTCGCCTTCCTGCACGCGGCCCTTCGCTGGTTCCCCCTGGCGCCCCCGCCCTTGCGGGGAGCGATCGGCGCGCTCGTGGCGCTCTCGGGCCTCGCCGGCGTCTACGCTTCGGCCTGCATCTACCGCGTCCCGGCCCGGCCGTCGTGGAACACGCCCCGGACCCAGGCCGCCTTTTT
>JBFLVN010000107.1:0-12023 GCA_040758475.1 Bdellovibrionota bacterium | reverse complement strand
CTGAAGCCGGCAGAGGACGAGAAGGAAGAGATAGGGAACAAGAAGCCCGTACCCCACCTGGATCAAAAGCGGGACGTGCCGCGAGAGGGCCGCGCGATCCGGCAAAGGAGAGTGGAAGTAAAGATCGAAAAAGAAAACGACGCCTGCGTGAGCCAGTGTCATCCCCACAGCGAGATAGAAATTCATCTCCCCTTCGGGGATTTCCGAAAGGGAGCGGCCGCGGGCGATTTTCCGCCAAACCCCCGCCAGCATCCCCTCGCCCGAGGCTTTTCCGTTCACGGCGCCGGGCGGATCTCCCGCCGCAGGCCCGGGAGGCGAAGGCGCCCTCCCGCCTTGAGGACGGCGGAGGCCAGAAGGGCGGGGCCGCCGATGGGGGCGGCAAGGAGCGCGATGAAGAGTTCCTCGGCCGCCGAAGCGCCCCGCCTCGCGCCGGGTTTTCCGGAAAGGCGCCAGAGGAGCGAATCCACCGTGTTGCCGCAGAGGCTGGACAAATTCATGGCCCGGGCCAGGGCTTCGAGTTGGGCGAGGTCTTCCTTCGAATAATGCTTCTTCGCCTCGCTCTTCAAATGGGGATCGATCCTTCCGCCCAGGGAGGCCACGGCGTACTGGACGGCGATCCAACGCTTCCGATCGAAGTGATGGAGGGGGGCCCCTTCCAAGGTGGCGATCTCTTCGTCGCTCGCCCCGGCGTAAGCGGCAAAGCCCTCGTGGATGTAGGTGCAGTAGCGGCAACCGTTCTTCTTAGCGACGGCGAGGAAGACTTCCTCCCGCAGGAGCGCGGAAGTACCCCGGATGGAAGCCAGCCCGGCGGGAAGGTGGGGGGCGAGTTCGAGAAGGTCGCGGGCGAATTCGGGAAGGTTGTAGCTCCGCTTGCGGAGTTTTTTGGACCGAGCGGGATCGTGCTTTGCGGCACCTTTTTTGGAACTCATCGGGTGGCCGCGACGGCGCCCGGAGCGCCCGGGCGTTTTTGTTTCTTGGCCTTGAGAATCCGCTCGAAGGCCTGAGGGACTTTCGGGCCGATCAGAAGAAGATCGGTTACGTCCACGGGGGCGTTCTTCCCCGGGCCACCATCGGCGTAGATCAGGTTGACGACTTTGCCCCGGAAGAGGATCGGATAGATAAAAGCGCTCTTGGGATCGGGGCCGCCGAGGAGTTTGAGGAATCCGTCGTTGATTTCGCCGGGCTGAAGTTTCCCGAGGAAATGGGCTTTCGTATCGCAAACGAGCTTGAAGGTGCTCGGCTGGTTCAAGGAGACGATGAGGCTCCGCATCAGGGGAAGATTGACGCCGTCGCCGAAAGCGTCCCAACCGCTCACGGCGCCACCCCGGACGCTGAAGAGTACCGCCCGCTTGAACTTGCCCATGGCCAGTTGAAGCACGGCGCGGGCGATGTCGTTCCGGTCGGCGGATTTTTCGAGCAAGGCCGAGGCTTCCGGAAGGGCGGCGGGCGCCAGCGGCGGCGGGCCCGCTTCTTCGGGTTCCTCTTCCTGCGCCTGCGCGGCAGAAGATTCAAAAGAACTATCCACCGGCAAATCGACGGGCGCTCCCTGCTCGGGGCCCATGTAGACCGCCCAATCTTCTTCCTCGTCGTCCCCGAGAGGAATGATTTCCTCATCCAGGATGTCGAGGACTTCGGCGTCTTCCTCCTCGGCGGCGAGGCTCGCGCGGTCGACCACCTGAAGCCCGGCGGAGGGAGTCATGGCCGGAACCGTGAGGCCCGGCGACGAAATGGAAGCGGCCGGCGGCGCGGGCGAAGGGACGTCCGGCTCCCCGTCCCCCTTGTGGGCGGCCATCTGGGTGAGCTGCTCGTTGAAGACCTCCTCGGGCATGAGGTCGTCACTCGCCTGTTGGGCCTTGGCGGCGGGCTGGGCCTGCTGGGGGAGACGCCCCCCGTTTTCAGCCAGTTTCTTGGCGAGCGTCAGGTACCGAAGGTCCTGCTCGATCCCGTAGTAGCGTTCGAGCAGAAGGCGCAGGCGCACTTCGGGGAGGACGACGGGCACGACTTCCTTCTTCGTGGCGAGGCTGATCCCTTCGAGGGCCCGGCGGTTCGTGGGATCGAGGATGAGGACGTAGAGGCGGCGCCCTTCGAGAGCGAAGGCGACGGCCTGGTGCTGCTTGGCCAGCTTGGGCGGAAGAGCCTTGATGATGTTCTCGGGAATCTTGATGGGCTGCATGGGGTCGAGCGCCCGGACGTGATGGATTTTCCCGAGAGCTTTGGCGAGGGCCCGCAGGTCGATGGCCCCTTGTTCGAGCAGCACCGTCCCCAGCTTGCCCCCGTAGACGACCTGGGCGTTTAGCGCCCGCTCGATCTGCTCGGGGGTGCACAGGCGCTGGGCGAGGAGATACTCCCCCAGGGGTTGAGATTGCTTTGGACCCGCCATCGCCCGGGAAACCTAGCCGGGCGGGGCGCCCGGGGGAAAGGGGAGGAAAAGAGAGGAAAGCCCCGCTTTTACGCCTGAATCCCCTTGAGGAAGACCTCGACCACCTGGTCCCGCAGGTGGGCCTGCTCGCCCGGAGAACGGGCGGTGAACGCACCCACGACGAACCCCGTCAGGAGCGCCTCGATGCTGCTGAAGAAAAGATAGGCCGCCACCCGGGGAGGGACGCTCCGGCGCAGGTGCCCCTCGGCTGCTTCGCGGGCCATCATCCGTTCGATCACGCCCATGGCCTGGGTGAAGAGATCGATGTTGGCCTTGTCGAAGAACTTGGCGTTGCGGGCGATCTCCATGATGACGACTTCCATCATCTCGGGGTTGAGGCGGTAGGCGTCGAGCAGGGCGCCCGCGATGCGGGTGAGCTTGTCAGCGAGCGGGGCTTCGAGTTTTTCGAGTTGCCGGAGAAGCTCGATGAAAACGGTCCAGCGTTCCTGGAAGATCGAGTTGAGGACGTCTTCCTTGCTCTTGAAGTAGTGGTAGACGAGCCCGTAGGCCACTTTCGCCTCGTCGGCGATGTCGGAAACCCGGCAGCCGTAATAGCCCTTGCGGGCGAAGACTTTGACGGCGGCGTCGAGAATGAGCTTTCGCTTCCCGGCGGCGCTGGCCTTGAGGCTCGGGGTGCGTTCGGATCGGCGGCGGGAAAACCGGCGGACGGCCATGAAAAAACCCTTGCGGCCCCATTATCCCGCTCTTTGACTGACGGGTCAATCTGGGAAACGGGCGTCCCCCTCTCCTGACATCCCTCATACCCCGCCGCGGGGGATGTGTTATGGAGAAAGCTCGCGGCCGCTTTTGCGGCGGAGGTATTTCCAGTGAACGGCGCCCACCTGCACCTGGCCTTGATCCATCTCCCCATCGCCGGCCTCTTTTTCGCGGCGGCGGCGCTTGGATGGGCGCTTTTCCGCAAAAGCGCCGAAGCCCGGACAGCGGCTCTCGTCCTCACCCTCCTGGCCGGCCTTACGGCCGTGCCCGCTTACCTGACGGGCGAAGAGGCGGAGGAAGTCGTAGAAGACGTCCAAGGCGTATCCGAAAGCACCATCGAAGAACACGAAGAAGCGGCCGAACCCGCCCTCATCGTCACGTTGCTCGCAGCGGGGATCGCCCTGGGGGGGCTCCTCTTTTTCCGCGCGCCCAAGGAGCATCCTTCGTGGCTCGTCCCCCTGGCGCTGGGATTCGTACTGCTCTCCGCCGCGGCCATGGCCCGGACCGGCAACCTGGGCGGCCACATCCGCCATCCGGAGATCGAAATGCAGCAGCCACCCGGGCACGGAGAGCATTAAAGCAGTTTCGGTGGATTCAAAAGCTGGTTTTACCGTGAACCCCGTTTCAAAAGCGCTGATCATCGCCGGGCTCGTGCTCGTCGCCCTCGGATTGCTCTATGAGTTCGGCGGATCGTTTCTCAAACTGGGCCGCCTCCCGGGCGACATCGCCGTCGAGCGAGAAAATTTCCGGTTCTATTTTCCATTGGCAACATCGCTTTTGATCAGCGCCGTCCTGACCTTGATCTTCTGGCTCGCGCGGGTGCTGAACAAATGAATCCGCTCCTGGAAGAACCGGCCTCTCCCGGAGGCGCTCTCTCCTGGCTCATCCGCCTCAGATGGCTCGCTGTCGGCGGCCAGCTCGCGACGCTTCTCGTGGCGCAGTACGCCCTGGGCATCCAGGTTCCCACCCTTCCGATCCTCGCACTCATCGGCGGAACGGCGGCGACGAACGCGCTGCTCGTCCTGCTGCGGGGGAGGATTCCTCCGGAATTTCCCACGGCGGCGGCCGTGCTGGGGTTCGATACGTTCCTCCTCACCGGGCTTCTTTATTTTTCGGGCGGTGCCGCCAACCCCTTCAGCATCTTCTACCTCGTCCACGTGACGCTGGCCGCCGCCATGCTCTCGGCGGCGTGGACGTGGGTTTTGGGACTCCTCTCCATGATCTCCTTTGCCGCCCTCTTCCGCTGGCACGTGCCCCTGGGAGGAGAAGCCTTCCACGAAGGCATGCACGGCCACGGGAGAGAATTCTCCGTGCACCTCCAGGGGATGTGGATCGCCTTTTCGCTCGCGGCCGGCCTCATCGCCTTCTTCGTCACCAAGGCCCTCCGGGAGCGAGACGCCCAGGTGGCAAAGGCCCGGGATCTTGCGGCGCGAAGCGACCGGCTCGCTTCGCTCGCGACCCTGGCCGCCGGGGCGGCGCATGAACTCGGATCGCCCCTGGCCACCATCGCCCTCGCGGCGGGGGAACTCGAACGCTCGCTTTCCGCCCTGAGCGACTCCCGCTTTCTCGAAGACGCGCGCCTCATCCGCGCGGAAGTGACAAGGTGCCGGAAAATCCTCGATAGCATGGGCGAAGAAGCGGCGAGCCTCCCGGGGGAATTGCCCGTCCCCGTGGCCGCCGACGAACTGGTGCGCGAGGCGCTTTCGGACCTTCCCCCCGCCGATGCCGCCCGCGTGAGCCTCGAGCCCTTCGCGCCCGCTCTCCTCAAGCTCCCCCGGCGCGCCGTCCGGCGGGCGCTCCTCTCCCTTCTCAAGAACGCCCTGGAAGCCGCTCCCGCCCCCTCGCGGGTGGAAGTCCGGGCCGAGGCGGCCCAGGGGCACGTACGGCTCGTCGTCGAGGACAAGGGGTGCGGCATGGCGCCGCAGGTCCTTGCCCGGGCCGGAGAGCCGTTCTTCACTACAAAGGAAGCCGGCCGGGGAATGGGCCTGGGGCTCTTCCTCGCCCGCACGGTGGCCGAGCGCCTGGGGGGCGCCCTGAAGCTCGAATCGGAAGAGAACCGCGGGACCCGGGCCGTCCTGCTCCTCCCCCTCGGCCGCTAAAAGGAATTTTCCATGAGCCAGGCCAGGTCCATCCTGGTCGTCGACGACGACGAGACGTTCCGCTCGCGCCTGTGCCGGGCGCTTTCGGAGCGGGGCCTTGAAGTCCACTCCGCCAAATCGCCGCCGGATGCCCTGGCGCTCGCAAACGAAGAGAGCCCCGAGTGGGCCCTCGTGGACTTGCGGATGCCCGGGGGCTCGGGGCTCGACCTCGTACGGGAATTAAAGGCCATCGACCCGGCGACGAGCGTCGTCGTACTTACGGGGTACGGAAGCATCGCGACGGCCCTCGAAGCCGTACGCCTGGGCGCGACCCACTACCTTACGAAACCCGCGGACGTGGAGGAAATTCTCAAGGCTTTTGAACGCCCCTCATCGCCCGAAAAGCCCGTAGAAGCGCCCGAAGAAGTCCCCTCCCTTGCCCGCGCCGAATGGGAACACATCAACCGCGTGCTCACCGACTGCGGCGGCAACATCTCGAAAGCGGCCCGGCTGCTTGGCCTCCACCGCCGCTCGCTCCAGCGCAAGCTCTCCAAGTACCCCGTGAGCCGGTAGCCAAAGAAAAAGGCCACTTCCTTCGAAGCGGCCTTCAGTTTTTTTAAAAAATTCGCCGTGTCAGGCTTTCGGAACGAAGGTGCTCTCGACGCCCGCCTGCTGGTCCCTCCACAGCTGGGCCCGCACGACCCGCTCCACGTAGTCGGCGGCGAGCGCCGCCTGCCGGTCGGCCTCGCTTTCCTCGCCGGTAGGAATGGTTTCCCGGGCCGGGGGTTTGGAGGGGTCCTTGAGGGCAAGCCCCACCAGAAGTTCGCCTAGAGGGCCTTTAATGAACTGCGCCATCACCGTTGCTCCTTGGAAAAATCTAAACACGATTTTCCGACAGTCCAGGAACAGCGGCCGGAAGCCGGCGAGGGGGCTAGGCACGGGCCAATCGTCTCTATATACTGCGGACGTTCCAGCCATCGGTGTGCGGGTCCGGTCTGGCAACCAGAGCAACTTCAGCAGGGACTTTCATGACGCGGTTCCAGGCACTTGTCTTGACGGCGGCGTTCTGCCTTCTTCCGGGGCCGGGGGCCCTTCAGGCGGCCCCGGAGCAGCTCGAAGCCGACCGGCAGGCCCTCCTCCTCCTCAAGACCCTCTCCCAGGACAAAAATCTCAAGAGCCGCGTGAAAGAGCGCGTCGTCGTGGTGCTCGTCTCCCCGACCGAAAACCCCGGCGGGAGCTGCGGCGCGGTCCTCTCGGCCCTCCACGCCCAATCCAAGGAAATGACGGTCGCCGGCCTCAAGGTGCAGATCATCCACGCCCCCTTCCAGACCGCCGAGTCCTTCGGGGCGGGGCTCGAAAAACTCGGCGCCGCCGCGATCTACGTCTGCGGGGGCCTCGAAGCGCACCTCGGCGCCATCCGGGCGGAAACCCGAAGGCTCTCGGTCCTCTCCGTGAGCGGCGTAGAATCCCAGGTCCGTTCGGGCCTGAGCGTAGGGTTCGTCCTGCGAGGGGAAAAAGCGGTACTGCTTTTGAACCTGCCGGCCCTGCGGGAAGAGAAAGTCTTCCTCGATCCCGCCCTGCTGCGGGTAGCCGAAGTTATTGAATGACGTCGCTCGGCGTGGCGGCCTTCGGCTTTTCCCACTCGTAAGCAAGCCGCAAGAGAAATTCCCGCGAGAGCGCGGGGATCGGGGCGATTTGCCCGAACCCGCCGGGGTCCGTCGAGAGATAGGGCTGGATGTAAACATCGTCCTTGTCGCCCAGCACGTTGTGGATGGAAAAGCGGGCCGATAGCCCGTCGATCAACAGGTCTTCGCAACGGAGCTGGAGGTTCAGAAGGTACGCCGGGCCGAACGTCTTGGGGCTCAAGGGCGTCGCCGTGAAATAACCCCACCGGTCGCTCAAGAAGACGAACGAAGGATCGAAGTAAAATCCCTTGTAGACCGGGATGCTCCCCGTGAACGTCACTTTGTGGTTGGCGGCGGCGAGCAGGATTCCGTTTTCCCCTGGAACGTCGAAAAGGGGCACTTTGTTCTTGCTCGCCGTCGTGTAGAAGGAATAACCGATCCAGAGGCTCGCCCATTTCCCCTCGCTCCGGAACTCGGCCTCGATGCCGCGGGAACCGGTTTTGGAGAAATTCTGGTACAAATCCCCCCCGGCGATATCGTAGACGATCGGCTTTTTGAGCGTGATGTCGAAGAAATTCACGGTGAGCAGGAACCCATCCGCGATTTTCCACCCTCCCTCCGCCTCGAACACGGTCGTCCGCTCGGGATCAAGGCCGGGATTGGTCGAAAGATTCTCGATGGTCGGCGCGTGGAAAGCCTGGCTGAAGAGCCCCTTGAGGTGGAACCGCTCGAACTGCCGCGTGAGGGCCACGCGCGGCACGAAGGAGGCCCCGTATTGTTCGTGGTATTCGAAGCGCGCCCCCACCGTCGCGTTGGCGATTTCGTGTTGAATGCTGCCTTCGCCGAAGAGGGAAAGATTTGAAAAACCGATGTCGTCCGTTCCGTCGGGATAGATATTCTCCGTGACCGTGGGACCGTATTTCGAATACGTGAGTTCGTATTCGGCGCCCGCGAGAAGGGCCGCCCAATCGGTGATCTCCCACGACACGGGCAGCCCCGCCCGAAGTTGCCATACAACGACGTCGAAATGATCGTCGTCCGTCGCGTCGGTCCCGAAACGAGAGTGCCAGTTGGACTGCCGCGTAAGGCCCAAAGACGGCTCCATCGAAAGCCCCTCTCCCAGGCGGAGCTTGTGGGAGGCATCGGCGAAAAACGAGCGGAAACCCAGGGGGATCGCCTGGGGGAGATTCGCGCCGTAGCTCGTGCGCTGCCAGACGTTGTAATCGTCGAAGAGGAGCCGGACTTTCGTCCGCTCGCTCGAAAGGGAGAGGCTCGCGTGGACGTTTTCGAGACCGGAATCGCGCTCCATGTCGAAGCTCGCGCCGCTGAAATCGGTGAACGTCTGGTCACTGCGGGGAACCGTTGAAACCGAGAGAGCCCCTCCCAAGCGCCAATCTCCGGACAAGAGAGAACCGAAGGAAAGGCTCGCGGCGCGGCGGGTGAAGATGTCCTCGGTGGCGCCGGCGCCGATGGAAACCGAGACCCCTTCGAAATCCCCTGCCGAACGGGTGACCACGTTGATGACGGCGATTTCCGCCATGCCGCCGTAGATGGCCGATCCGGGCCCCCGGATCACCTCGATCCGCTCGATCAAATCGACGGGAAAATGGCCGCCCAATTGGAGCGTCCCGTAAGAAAGCTCGTTGATCTCGTGCCCGTCCCAAAGGAGAAGGATTTTCCCTTCGTAACCCCAGATACCCCGGAATCCCGGCCCCGCGACGCCGCTCACATCGGAACCGATGAAAAATCCGGGAATGAGCTGAAGGGCGTCCAACAGATCCCTGGCACCCGATGCTTGGAGCTGCTCCCGCGTGACGACCGTGACGACGCCCGGCGCTTCGCGGGCCTTCACTTTCCGGAAGGAAGCCACGGCCACTTCGGTGTTGAGCAAGTCCTCAATGGAAAGGTCGCCCACGTCCCGGAGGGAATCGTCCGCGGCGAAAGCGGAAAGAGCGAAGGTTAAAGAAGCGATGGATAAAAACGCCGCCCAAAGGACGCGAAAACGCCTTGTTGCTGTACGCATTCTGGTCTCGCCCCGGAAACTTCAGAAACCCCGATTCATTGGGTGTCCGGAAGTTATCCGATGGGACCGGAAACGACAATCGCCGGAAACAGGACGTTCTCCCCGGTTCTCTACCGCACGATCATGGGCGCGAGCTTGCGGCGCTGCTGGGGGGCGTCCCCGAAGAGGAACTGGCCGTGCTTGTTGCGCTTGAAGAAAATATGGACGTCGCACTCCCAGGTAAAGCCGATGCCGCCGTGGAGCTGCACGGCCCGGTCGGAAGCGAAGGAAGCCGCATCCGAAGCCGCCGCCTTGGCCATGCGGGCGAACTTCTCGGCCTCTTCGGGTTCCGTGTCGATGGCGCAGGCCGCGTTGTAGACGAGACTCTTGGCCTGGTCGATGGCGATCATGGCGTTGACGAGCGGGTGCTTGACGGCCTGGAAGAACCCGATGGGGTGGCCGAACTGCTCGCGCACCTTGGCGTACTGGACCGTCGTCTGGAGGGCCCACTCGGCGCCGCCCACCAGGTCGGCGGCCAGCGTCGTGAGGATCGAGGGAAGGGCCTTCGAGAGGGCCTTTCCTCCCTGCCCCGCCGGAGCGAGGGCCGTCGCGGCGACGTCCTTGAACTCGACCCGGGCCTGATCGCGGGTCAGGTCCACGATCCGGTCGGCCTTGATGGAAACGCCCTTCCCATCGGCCGGTACGAGATAGAGCCCCACGTCCTTGCCCGAGCGGGCCGAGACGACGAAGAACTTCACTTTTCGGGCGTCCTGCACGAAGGAAGCGGTGCCGGAGAGTTTATCCCCCTTGGCCTCCACGTCCGTATCCAATGCGTTCCAGGAACCGCCCGCGTTCGTAATGGCGAGGGTCATGGGCGCACCTTCAGTGATTTTGCCGAGAGCCGCCTTGGCGGCGTCCGTGCCGCATTCGCGAAGGACGAACGTCGCAAAGAAGGTGGAGAGGATGGGGGACGGGAAAGCGTGGCGGCCGATCTCCTCGGCCAGGGCGGCGATGGCCACCATCTTCATGCCCGCGCCGCCCGCGGCTTCGGGAACGGCGAGCTGGGTCCAGCCGAGTTCCACGCACTTGTTCCAGAGCGTCTCGTCCCAGGCGGCCTTGTTCTCCCGTTCGGGCCGGGGGTCGCCCGCCACGAGGGCCCGGAGCTTTTCCACGTTGCAGTGCTCGTCGAGGAATTTTTTCGCCGAAGCCCGGATCATCTGTTCTTCCGAGCCGAAACCGAAATCTTTGGGTTGAGCCATTTTCTTTTTCCCTCTTCGTTAAAGGTGGCGCGGCGGCGTTACTTCGATTTGGCCATTCCCAGGACGCGCTCGCCCAGGATGTTCCGCTGAATCTCGCTCGTCCCGGCGGCGATCGTCCCGCCGTAGGAATTCATGTGGGCCAGCGGCCATTGGCCACCCTGGGGAGCATTGTCGTCCCCGAGGTAGAGCGAAGATTTTGGCCCTTCGATTTCGAGCCCCAGGTGCGAGAGCGCCTGGAGGAATTCCGTGCCGACCAGTTTCCCCTGGAGCGGAATGCGCATGGGGTTGTCGCAGAGGGATGGGACGCGCGCGCGGCGCATGTTCTGCCGGAGCCCTTCTTCCCAGATCGCGATCTGGACGATCTTGTCCTGGATGTAGGAGTCTTCCGAGGCGGGCTTGCCATCGCGCAGGGAAGATTTGGCGAGGGCCACGAGGTCGTCGGTGCTCCGGCCCACGCTATCCCCGCCGGCACCGCCGGCCGAAGGTGTCACGAGCGGCGCCGCGCCGCGCTCGTGGAGGAGCGTCGTCATGGCGACGGTCCATCCCTTGCCGACTTCGTCCAGGCGGAGCGTGTCGGGGACTTCGAGGTTCTCGAAAATGACTTCGTTAAAACCCGTCTCCCCGGTGATCTTGATGAGGGGGCGGACGGTGACGCCTTTTCCAAGAGCGCTCTTGATGGGGACGATGAAGTAGGTGAGGCCCTCGTACTTGTCGTCGTTCGAATGACGGGCGAGCAAAATCATCCACGAGGCGAAGTGGGCGAGGCTCGTCCAGACCTTGTGGCCGTTGATGATCCACACGTCGCCCTTCTTTTCGGCGAAGGTGCGGGCGCCCGCGAGGTCCGAACCCGCGCCGGGCTCCGAAAAGCCCTGGCACCAGATCTCTTCGCCCGAGAGGATTCCCTTGATGTAGCGCCGCTTGTTCTCCTCCGAACCGTGGTGGAGGATCGTGGGCGCGCCCATTCCGAGGCCGATCACGTTGATGAAAAACGGGACCTGGGCGTGGGCGAGTTCCTGGTTGGCGATGCGCTGGAAGCCCTTCTTCCCGCCGCCGCCGTAGTCCTTGGGGTAATCGCACCCGACGAGCCCGGCGTCGTAGCACTTCTTCTGCCAGGCCTGGAGGTAGACGCGCTGCTCGTCGGTCATGACCTCCAGGGGCGATTGGGGAAGGCGGAAGGAGGGTTTGGGCGGCTTGTTCTCCGCAATCCACTTCCGGCAGTACTGGCGAAACTCGGCTTGCTCGGGCGAATCTTTGCTCTTCTCGACTTCTTCCGGCATGTGCCCCTCCGGGCCTTGAGTCATCAAGGCCGGGGGCAAGACTTCCAGAAATTGACTGGCGAGTCAATCGGATGCTCCCGCCATTGCCCGATACAAAACCCCCTTGTACGTTTCGCCCGCTTTCGCGAAGGAGAAAACCCATGGACCTCGGCATTTCGGGAAAAGTCATCCTCATCACGGGCGCGGGGTCCGGTATCGGAAGAAGGACCGCCGAAGTCCTGGCCTCGGAAGGGGCCGTCATGGCCCTGGCGGATGTGAATCAAAAGGGTCTCGCCGATACGGAAGCGGCCATCAAGGGAAAGGGCGGAAAAGCCGCGTCCTTCCCGCTGGATGTCACCAGCCACACGGCCTGCGAGACGATCGTCCAGAAAGTGGTGAAAGAAGTGGGCCCCCTCTACGGCCTGTGCAACGTGGCGGGCGTCCTCGTGGGAACGCCCTTCCAGGAAAGTTCCCCCGAAAACTGGGAAGCGGAACTGAACGTCTGCCTCAAAGGGACCATGAACCTCTCCCACGCGGCGATCCCCGAATTGACCAAACTCGAATACGCCAAGATCGTGAACGTGGCCTCCGACGCCGCGCGGATCGGGGAAAAAACCATGGTCGCCTATTCGGCGGCCAAGGGGGGCGTGGTGTCCTTCACGAAATC
>JBFLVN010000106.1:0-12184 GCA_040758475.1 Bdellovibrionota bacterium | reverse complement strand
ATCCACAAGCTCGGGCACCAGCGGCTCGAAAGAATCCGCCGCCGGGCCGAGCCCCAGAGCTGGCACTCGGACCTGGAAGCCGTGGCCCGGGGCGAGGCGAGCGACGCAGGGGAACCGGCCAAATTATCCCCCGACGTCTCCCAGTTCATCGGCTCGGAAATGATGATCTGCGCCGCCGGGCGCAAGATGGCGGCGATTTCCAAGGAGCTCTCGCTCGCTCACATCCTGGCGGGCGTGGGGGCCGCGAACCTCTCGGCCTGGCTCTGCCTCCACCACCTCCGCGCGGAGGGCCGCTCCATCGAGACCATGGCTGAGATCGGCTACTTCGGTTACGAGCCCCGCCCTTCGGACCCCTATATCTTCAATTTCCGGAACACCCCCACCTGCGTCTCGACGACGGACATTCTGACCGTGCTCGGGATGCTGGTTCCCGACGGCAGGAATTTGGGCTCGCTCGGGGCCGCCCAGGTCGATCGCTATGGGAACGTGAACAGCACCTGCATCCCCGGGAAAATGCACTTCATGGGCTCGGGCGGCGGAAACGACGTGGCGAGCGGCGCCAAGGCCGTGTGCGTGACGGCGTACCTGGGCAAAGACAAGTTCAAAGAGAGAGTCGATTACGTGACCTCTCCCGGAAAGAACGTCCGTTTGGTCGTCACCGATCGGGGCGTTTTTGAAAAGGAACCTGGCGCAAGCGAACTCGTTTTAACCGGCTACTACACCCACGGCCCCACGGCGTACAAGAGCGCCGAAGAGGCGGTGCGAGAGATCAAGAATCTCGTGGGATGGGATTTGAAAGTGCGAGAGAAGCTCGACGCCATCGGAGCACCCACGAAAGAAGAACTCGAACTTTTGAGAATCTACGATCCCTACGGGCAGTTCTTGAGGTGAGCACGGAATAGCAAGCAAACCTCCCCCCCCAGCCCCCTCTCCGTAAACGGAGAGGGGGTGGCCGAAGGCCGGGGGTGAGGTTCGGTTTCAATCTCTTCATGGGGGTTTCTTCCATGCCTTCATCCGCTCTCTCCGGCATCCGCGTCCTGGATTTTACGAGGCTCCTTCCGGGCCCCTATTGCTCCATGCTCCTTGGCGACCTGGGGGCCGACGTGATCAAAGTCGAGCAGCCGGGCATCGGTGATTACGCGCGGACGATGCGGAAGAATTTCCTTCGCGGCGGCAATGCCTACAACTTCCTCATCCTCAACCGGAACAAGCGCGGATTATCTCTCGATCTCAAAAAACCAGAGGCCGTGGAGGTCGCCAAGAAACTCGCGGCCAAGTCAGACGTTCTCCTCGAAGGCTTTAGGCCGGGGGTCATGGACCGCCTGGGTTTGGGATACGAAGCGCTAAAGAAAGAAAATCCCCGGCTCATCTATTGCGGTATCACGGGGTACGGCCAGGACGGCCCCTACGTGGACCGGGCCGGGCACGACATCAATTACGTGGGCTATGCGGGTTTGGTCGAGATGGGGGGCGAGCCGGGCGAGCCCCCCTCGCTCCCCGGCGTCCAGGTGGCCGATCTGGCGGGGGGCTCCCTCTTCGCGGCTCTCGGCGTCCTCGCGGCCCTTCAGGCGCGGGAGCGGACGGGCCAGGGACAGTTCGTGGACGCCTCCATGATGGACGGCGCCTTCGCCGTGAACTTCACCGCCCTGGCCGAACAGCTCGCCATCCCCGATTTTGATATTAAGCGCGGAAGAACCCAGCTCACGGGCTCCGTGCCCTGCTACGGCGTCTACGAATGTTCGGATGGCAAATCGCTCACGCTCGGGCCCCTGGAAGAAAAATTCTGGGAGACTTTCTGCAACAAAGTCGGAAAGCCCGAGTGGATCGAAAAGCGCTACCCCAAGGAACTCGAAGAATCCTACAAGGTACGGAAAGAAGTGGCGGCGCTTTTAAAGACCAAGCCGCGGAAGCACTGGCTGGACCTTCTCGAGAATGAAGAAACCTGCGTGGGCCCGGCGCTCACTCCCAAAGAAGCTTTGAACGATCCCCACGTCAAAGCCCGCAAGCTTACTTACGAAACCGAGCACCCCACGGGCGGCCCCATCACCCAGATCGCCTTCCCCGTCAAACTCTCGGCCACCCCGGCCACCTACACCCGCCCCGCCCCCGCCATCGGCGAGCACACGGACGAAATCCTCGGGGAACTAGGGTATTCCAAGGATCGCATCACGGAATTCCGGAAGAAGGGCGCGGTGGCGTAGGAAGTATTCAATCAATATTGATTGATGGATCCGAAGCAAATCATCTGTGGCAAGAATGCCGTTCTGGCCGCCCTTGGTTGTTGCACCTTAGTACTTTTGTTCTCAGCTTGCGGTGATAAATACACGTACAAGACAAAAGAAGAAGGGCTAGCGGCGGTCTGCAAGCCGAACCCTGACCCCGAACTCATCACCTACCTAGGCTTCACGAATGATCAATTGCAATCCCTCTGCAATCCACCGCCTTACCCTGTAATCAAACTTGGTTTTCCAACGACATTCCGGGGGTTCCAAGTCTCGACCCGCCCAGACGATCCCAGAATAGAAGAAAGTCTGACCAGACTGATCGAAGGATTTCGGGAAAAAGAATCTTCCTGGATTGCAGCGGGGATTCAAGAAAGAAAAGAACTGGAGCGACATGTTTGTATAAATGGAGCGCTAGACACACCGTTCAAATTACTTCGCCCGATACTCGTCACTTTTGGGAAAAACCAATTTGATACGGTCGTCATAAGGGATGCATCAGGAATTGGGAATTCTTGCGATGGCATTCCGTTCGCCCTACCAGCACCGGATGAACTAAAACCGCTAAGCATGCAAACATTGTTCATCCTTGTAACTCAAAAATCATTTCAGCTAGCCGGTCATGGGGCATTATTCCCCTTAATTGAGCGTACCAGTGATCTACAAATCGCCCTGAACCACGTCGACCGAACGCTGGAAATGATCCGGCACAAACTTCCTTACATGATAGAAGTAAGTATAGCTGTCGAGTCTTCTGTTCCGCTGGAAGACATCATTGCATTGGGCAAAATCGCATTAAAAAATAACTTCGTCGTGCTGATGATAGCTCCCTACATACCACCGGCTGAATCTCAAGAATCTCAAGAATGATATACGAAAGGGTTGCTTCCCCTCCATCTCTGGCAAAATAATCCGTTGCCGAGCAGAATTAGAGAGATGGGAGGACTCCAATCATGCTGACCGCCGTGGTTTCAGTGCTGATGCTCGCGGGCGCGCCGCCCGAGGGGATCTACACGCACCGGATCAAGAGCGACACGGAGTATTTTGCCGATTCGGCCCAATGCGACGTGCAGGCGGCCGCGGCCCTCGCGCCGCTGCTTTCCGCCTACAAGCCCGCGGGTAAGGACGCCGACGCCGAGCGCCTCGTCCTGGCGGGCGTGGCCTTAACGCCCGATGAAATCACCGTGCGGATTCTGGGGAAAGACTTTTCCCAGGGGAGAGCCCTAAGCGATCTTTCGAGTCAGAATCTCTGGGCCCCCTGGCGCGTGTGGGCGCGCGTGCGCCACTCCTGCATGAGCGGGAACGGCTGGCTCCTTACCAAAAAAGGAACGGCCATCCAGAGCGGCGAAACTTCCGAGAGCAAGCCGAAGGAATAGAAAGCTAAGGAAAGCGGCGATGAATCCCATTCCGGCTGACGAACAAGACGATTTAGACGAAGAAGAGCGGGCGGCCCTGCACGCGGAACTTAAAGCTTCCCTCGCGGAAGCGTTAGCTGGCAACACCGTTTCGGTCGAAGAAGTTCTCCAAGAAATTCGTTCTGCCCGGTGAATAAGGATTCCCTCATGTCCATCAAGCCCATCTCCACCCCCAACGCCCCCAAGGCCATCGGCCCCTACAGCCAGGGGATGCGGGCGGGGGATTTTCTTTTCTGTTCGGGGCAAGTGGCCCTCGATCCCAAGACGGGGGAACTCATGGGGCAGTCGGCGGCCGAGCAGGCGGCGCGCGCCCTTGAGAATCTCAGAGCCGTGATCGAAGCGGCGGGGGGAAATCTCTCCCAGGTCGTCCGGACGACGATTTTTTTGATCGACCTTGGGGATTTTTCTTCCGTGAACGAAACCTATGGGAAGTTCTTCCCATCGAATCCACCGGCCCGCTCCACCGTGGGCGTGGCGTCCTTGCCCCGCGGCGCGCGGGTCGAGATCGACGCGATTTGTTACTTGGGGAAGTAATTACACCGACTGATGCAACCCCACCCCCGTCCCCTCCCCGCTAGCGGGGAGGGGTGGCCGGAGGCCGGGGCGGGGTATTCAGTTCCCCGACGGCTTTTCTTCCTCCGCCGTGTTCTCGGCGATGCGGAAGAGGACCATGATCACTTCGAGCCCCACGCGGGACATGAGGACGTAGATCAGGAAAAAGAGCGGCGCCACGACGAGGCTGGCGAGGCCCGCCAGGACGCCCCCGGCCTGGAACGCGAAAATCACGAAGGTGAGGGCCGCCGCGGCCGATCCCAGGATCGCCAGGGCGAAGAGGACTTTGACGATCCGGATGGTGACGAATTCCTCGAACGAAAAGTCGAACAGGGCCGTAAAAAAGGATTTTTGAGAGTGTTTCACGGAGCCTCCCCGCGGGCCGGAAAATCCCCCGCTTTTGACTAGCTCATCCTACCACGGCGGCAATGAAAAAGGCCCTTGGTGTCCCAAGGGCCTTTCCGCTGGTTCCTTCAAATAAAGGCGTTACGCCGCTGGCACGGGGGTTGCCGTCTTGGAATAGCTCTTCACCCGGGGGGCCTTCGTCACGGCGCCCGAACGCAGGCAGGAAGTGCACACGCGCTTCCGGACGGCCCGGCCCTTTTCCTCCACGCGCACGCGCTGGAGATTGACCTGCCACTTGCGGTTCGTCTTGTTGTTGGCATGGCTCACGTTGTGCCCGAAAACCGGGCCGCGGCCGCACACGTCGCACTTTCTGGCCATTTTCCTATTCCTCTGGTTCTTTCCTGGTTGCTCGGACCGGGGCCCCCCACCAAACAAGCAGGGGCGCCGGAGGGGGCCTTCCGTACCACGGGGGGCCGCAAAAGGCAAACGGCTTGATTTAAAGGCCCCGCCGGGGCAGTTTGGGGGTCCAAGAAACACCGAGCCATGAGCCCCTCCCCCGCCAATTCCCTCATCCGCCTCGATACCCGCTGGGTCCGGGCGGGGGAGCTTTCCACGGGGGGGCTCTCTCCCGCGGATTTCGAGGGCCTTCGGGAAGCATCCGCCAAAGCCCACCGGGAACTATCCCGGACGGAGCGCTTTGGATTTTTCACCCTGGCCGACCCGGCTACTCCCGCGTGGCGGGAGTCAGCCAAAGCCGCCAAGGCCGCCTGGAAAAAGAATTTTACCGACTTCGTGATCCTCGGCATCGGCGGGTCGGCCCTGGGGGCGAAAACCCTCCAGCAAGCCCTCGCGCCCGAAACCATCCCCGGCGCTCCCAAACCCGGCAAAGTCCGAGTCCGAATCCTCGACAACGTGGACCCGGGCACGCTCCTCCCGGTCTTGAACGCCCTCGATCCCAAGAAGACCCTCGTCAACGTCGTGAGCAAATCGGGAACGACGGTAGAGACGGCGGCCCAGTTCCTTCTGCTCGCCAAGAAATTCCGCGCAGCCCTCGGGAAAAAATGGAAGGACCACTTCGTCCTGACGACCGACCCCGAAAAAGGGGAACTCCGGCGCCTCGCGCGGGAAGAAAACGTCCTCACCCTGGACGTGCCACCGAACGTG
The DNA here is from genome assembly GCA_040758475.1 of Bdellovibrionota bacterium. Lineage (GTDB taxonomy): Bacteria > JAGRBM01 > JAGRBM01 > JAGRBM01 > JAGRBM01 > JBFLVN01. The sequence continues at coordinate 6,486 of JBFLVN010000106.1, read as the reverse complement.
GGCGGACGGTACAGCGTCCTTTCGGCCGTGGGGCTTTTCCCGGCGGCTATCCTGGGGATCGACGGGAAAAAAATCCTCGCCGGCGCCGCTTCCATGAAGGAACGGTGCGGAGCGGAAAACCTCCTCCAAAATCCCGCCTACTTCTTCGCGGCGGCCCATGTGCTGCTTGCCAAAAAAGGGGGGAACGTAAACGTTCTCTTCCCCTATTCGGAAAAACTCGAGTTCCTCGCTCGCTGGTTCTGCCAGCTCTGGGGGGAGAGTTTGGGAAAGAAAAAAGGGAGCGAGAGAATCGGACTAACGCCCACCGTCGCCCTCGGGACGACGGACCAGCACTCCCAGCTCCAGCTCTATTTGGACGGCCCCCGGGACAAGGTGATTACAACTCTCTCCGTCGAATCCCATGGGACCGACGCAGCCATTCCCGCGTCTCTTCCCGGAGCCAAGGAATCGGGCGTGAATTTCCTTTACGGAAAGAAACTAGGCGCCCTCTTCGATGCGGAGCGCGATGCCACCAAGGCGGCCCTCGCCAGGAACGGCGTCTCCCTTCTGGACCTGCGCATCCCGGCGATTTCGGCCCATTCCCTCGGGGAGCTTTTCTTCTTCTTTGAAGTCGCGACGGCCTTCGCGGGGCTTCTTCTCGAAATCGATCCCCTGGACCAGCCTGCCGTAGAGGAAGGGAAACGCCTAGCCGCCGCGCTGCTTGGCAAAAAAGACGGCGAAGAAGACGCCCGGGCGCTTACCCCTTACCGGTCTCCCGATCCCAAATTCGTCCTGTAATGCTCATCCCCCGCTGAAGGGGAGAACGCTGGCGCGGGCGTGGTTCTCCGCGCTTCCTTCGGGCTTGCTCGTCGCCCGGCGGATGACAGCCAAATAACCCGGAGTGATCTCGGCATGCTCGAAGACGCCCCGCTCTTTCAAAGTCTTGTGCACCTTGGGAAGATGGTACTGGGGCACATACATGTAGAGATGGTGCTCCAAATGGTAGTTCACGTTGTGGGGCGCCATGAAAAAGCGCACCCAGCCGGGGGCCAGGGTCGTCCGGGTCTGCTTTAGCTCGTCCGTGGGGTCCGAAATGGCCGCGTGCTCGGCGATGCTCCGGATGCGGAGTACCAGCGAAAAACCCGTCATGGCGGGAATGACCCACAACAGCACGTAGGCCTCTGGGTGTCCAAAGGCGCTCACGGCGGCCAGCAGGATTCCGTTCGTAATCAAGAAGCCCTTCTGCGTCTTGGCGAAAGCCTTGAGACACGCAAAAAAGGATTTTCCTTCTAGTCCCTTCTTCTTGGCGGAGAGCCCCGCCGAAATTCGGATGATGGCCCGGTAGCGCTCGTACCCCGTCTGGCCCGTGAGATCCCGGATCACCTTCCGGCGGAAGCTCGACTTCGTAATGGGGAAAGGCTTGGCGAGAGCCAAGTCCGGGTCGTCCTTCGTCCAAGTGTGACGGTGGTGCTGAAGGTGGATCATCCGGTAGACAAGCATGTTATTCAAAACCGGATGGCCCGTGAGCCACTGCCCCAGGCGGTCGTTCCATTTTTTGTTCGAGAAAAGAAGGCCGTGGGCGCCGTCGTGCATGAGGATCGCGAGCGCGAGGTGCCGCCCACTCAGGACCACCCAGGCCACGAGGAACGTCAGAACGCCCGGCCGGGCGATGTAGAGGGCGAAACCCGCGGCGATCCATCCCCAGGTCCAAAGGATCGAGAGGGCGCCGCGCCAGTTGGAAACCTTGCGGCAGGCGGCAAGTTCCTCGGCCGTCAGATAGCCCTGTTTGGTAGCGGTCGCGGGAGTGCTCATGGAAAACTCCTTATCCCACCGCCGCGAGCTGCCGCGGCCGGGATTCGTCGATCACGGCGCCCCAGATCTGTTTTCCAAGGACGTCGTACTCTTTCATGGCATCGGTCAAAGCCCGGCGGGCCTCGCCGGAGAGAACCTCATCGGGCAAAAGCGGATCGTGGGCGAGCGAGCGGATGGCCGCGCCGCCCAGACGAAACGTCTCGGCCAAGGCATCGGGCCGGGAGAGGCGCGCGATCCGGGGCGTGCTTCTCTCCAAATCCTTAAAGGCTCGCTCGTGGGCCCTTTCGATTTCCTCCAGGGGCCAGAGGTCTTTTTCCCAGCGGCTGGTCACTTCCTCGGAAAAAGCTTCGCCCAAAAAGATCGCGGCACCGGTTTCGAGACCCAGGGCGGAGAGTTTTTCCCGGGCGGAAGAAAGGCCGCCTTTCAAATTATCGGGGCGGACCCACATTCCCGCGAGCCCTTCCCGGAACCCCAGGCGAAGAAGCGCCTTGAGCGAGGCCCGGCGGGCGGCGACCGGCACAGCTTTGGGCAAATGGACGCAGAGCCACGCCCCGGTCCACGGGCGAAGGCGAGAATCACCCAGGCGCCACTCTTCGACCTGGCGCCCCAAGATTTTCGCGGCGGGCGAGAGGGCGTAGGAGCCACGGCCCGTGTTTTCGATGAGCCCTGCGGCCTGAAGGCGGGCCAGGGCCACGCGGATGGCGTTCCCCGTAATGCCGAAGAGGGCCCCCGCGCCGACGAGGGAACTCACGGGCACTTCCCCGCCCGGTGCCACGCGCACGAGGTCCAATAGAAGGCTCTTGGGGGTCACCTGGGGGGATGGGGTGGCCATGGAAGAAATATTACAAATTTAAGAAATTATTGTCAATATATGTAATATCCGGATGCCTCTCTTCTGCCGAGCAAGGTGGCCACTTGACCATCTTCCTTGGCCCACCCGCAGAGGCCGTAGAACCCTTCAAAACTGGCCAACCGATGAAGGTGGCCAGATGGCCAAAGTTTTTTTCGCGGCCATCTTCCCCGGCAAGGTGGTCATCATTTTTTTGAGCCCCCGTCCGGCGTCGTCCGAGGGTGCCCAATCCGTCCCCGCTACGGAGAAGGTGATCAAGTTGATCATCTTGCCACAGGCCAGTGATCGCCTTGGGAACCCGGTAAAACCGCCTAAAACCGGCCGAAGCTCGAAGATGGTCAAGGTGATCATCTATTTTTTCGAGGGGAAGATGATCAAGAAGATCATCGTTTTTTTGGGAAAAATTCCATCGTTGTCCGAGGGCGTCCGGCAGGAGCGATTCGCGAATGGCCCCTGCAAGTTTTCCGGAAATCTGGGGTACCTGGGTCATGTGGCCTCCATTCTGCTCCTCCTGTTTCCAGGGATGTCCGGGAACGTCCGCCGGTGTCCATGCCTACTTTCGGCATACGGCAGATGGACTGAGTGATGGTTTATTTTAATCTATTTTTATGGCAAGGCCAAGTCCGAGAGAGGGTATTTACGGACACTTCAAGAGAATGTATAAAATAAGGGCAGGCAAAACGAAATGGCGATCGATCAACTCCCCGCACTCCTCCGCAAGCACTACGAAATCCACGAATGGAAGCATGCTTGCGCCATTCTCGAAACCGATTTCCCGGCCGAGTGGGCCGATATCCTGGACGTTCTCACACGGTTCCGCGTGAAAAAATCCTGGATCGCTCAAGGCGGGGGCAGTAAAACAGAACTCGCCAAATGGATCGACGGAGAACTGGGGAAAAAAGGCTGGCGGGAAAAGCAGTTCGATACGAAAATCACAGTCGATAAAGTCAGTACTAGTTCACCGACTCACAAGGTCGATTGTTTCAAGAACGGAATCGCCCTGGAAATCGAATGGAACAACAAGGATCCTTTCTTCGACCGTGACCTGAACAACTTCCGCTTGCTCTTCGACCTCCGCGTGATCAGCGTGGGTATCATCCTCACCCGATGTGATGAATTGCAGGAGATTTTCGATTCCCTTGGCCGAGGTTCAAGTTATGGAAACAGCACGACGCACATGAGCAAGCTACTCCCTCGCATCAACGGTGGTGGCGGTGGGGGATGCCCCTTGCTCATCTTTGGAATTACAAAGCGCCTGTATGACCCGAAGGGTTAGACGTTTTCAAAGCGATAGATGCCGCTGAGAGTGATTGGCATAGGTCGCCCAACGGGGCCTGTAGTTTTCGGTTTCATTTCCCCAAACGTCCCATCCTCGCCGCGATCCTCGGGCAAAAAGTTCTAAATAGGGCCCCCGGCTGCACGCCTCGATAATTTCATAAAGTTCGTCGGGTTTTCGTGAATGCTCCCGCTTCTGCGTCTTGAGGATATTGACCTGCCTGCGTCCTGGAGCGAGGGTCCGGGCGTTCTTGCCGCGAATCCCGAACAGGACGAGTTCCGTCGTGTTGCGGAAGTAAAATCCCACTCCACGCCCGTCCGGACCGCCATCCTTGCGGATCTTGTGCCAGACCAGATTCGTCTTGTAGGTAAAACCCCAACCCTCCATGACTTGAAGGCCTTCCAGGAGAAGGGCGTTAGGAACCCAAAGATAGAGATGGGCTTGTTCGGCGCACAGCGCGCTAACCGGAAGGGCCTTTATCTCCGGAAGTTCCATTGTCCGGTAACGCGAAAGCCGCCGGTGCTCGGGCGCCACTTTCCCGGTACGGTTCTGAAACTGCCAAGGCGGATCGGCCAGGATAGTCCGGTATTTCTTCTCGGGGAGTTCCCGGAGCATGTCGGCGCTCGACTTGTAAGGAGCGTCTTCCTCTTGGATGGCTTCTGGCAACCGCGCTGAAAGGGCTGGCATCAAGAGAGTTTTCACATAGGATTGGAGACTTTTTTCATAGGAATTATTGAAGCCTTGCTGCAAGAGCCGCCGCTCCGCCGATGTCAGCCGCAGGAGAAAGTCTTGGGATTTCGATTTCGCCGTTCCGGTCATTCGCCCCTCCGTCCGGTACAAATATACGGTTATTTTTCGATATCGAGAGAAAGTGATATCGGATGATATCAAAATCGGTGCTGATGTCAAGAGCCCAGGGCGAGAAGATCATTCAATAAACTTCCCGCACCACCGCCCGAAATAATTCATCCAGGGCGTCGTACGACACCCGGGGCTTGGGGGCCTTGTCTGCGTTCGTTTTAAGGGTAGCGAGGCGGTCTTCAATATAATCGTTAACGACCTGAATTCTGGGCCCCAGGTCCAATTCCTGGCTCGCCATCTTGCGTTCCAGCAGGGCCATCACCCCGGCTTTGAGCTCTCCCGTGGGAAGCTCCGATTCAACGAGCCGGTGAAATTCCATCGGGGCCATTTCCCCCGTCCGCTCGATCCAGGAGCACGCCAAAAGAGGCCGGAGGACGTAAAAATACTTTTTCAAACGGACTTCTTCCCCCTGCAAGTATTCCCGATAATTCCCTTCCGCCATGTGGAGGTAATGGTGGATGGAGGAACGAGGGGAAAAATAACTTCCCGCCACCGTTCGCAAACGTTCGAGCGCCGAGGATTGCTTCAGGTAAACGATCGGGGAGCGCAGCCATTCAAGCAGCGGCGGATTGGACTTGTAAAGAAGCCGCAAGGCTTTTTGAAGATCCCAACCGCTAATGTCCAACAGCCCCTTCATTTCGCATTCAACCACGTCCCGGCGTGGCTGAACCGAGAGGTACCAATCAATGGGCCTCACATAGAGAAAACGGACATCGTAGTCGCTGTCAGTAGAAGGAAACCCCCAAGCCCGTGAACCGGACTCGCAGGCATAAAGGACTTTGAGGCCCTCTCGCTTTTCAAGTGCTTCCAGTTCCGCCTTGATTTGGGTTTCGACGCTCACGTCTTCTTACCCCAGCAACGCCTCGGGGTGCCGTGCTGCGACGCGAAGGAGCGAGGAGGCGGGGCCTCGGGGCGTCCGGCGCCCTTGCTCCCAGTCTTCGAGCGTCCGGCGGCTTACGCCCAACAGGGCCGCGAAGGCCGATTGGGTAAGGCCCAGGCGTTCCCGGAGTTCTCTAGCGTCCGGGGGCTGCTCGGCCAAACGGCGTGTTCCCTTCCCTTTTTTGATGGCCCGGATTCCTTCGAGGATTTCCTGGCCCAGGTCACGCTTTTTCATGGGAGTTCCGCCCCAGAAGAGAGGTGGAATATACGGCATTGCCGTATCCCCTGGCAATGACAAAGAGCGGGCTATCCAGAATGAGGTTTCAAGAAAAGAAGATCGAACTCACCACGGCCTCGCATCGACGCGGTGGACGCTGTAGACGCCCTGGATGCGCTCCAAGGCGTTCAAGATGCGCTTTAGGTGGCCCGCGTCCTTGACGGCGAGGTCGAAGGTGGAGACGGCCTTGGCGTCGTTGGTTGTGTAGACCTGGGCCTTCGTGATGTTGGCGTCCTCGGCCGTGATGGAGCGGGAGAGGTTTGCGAGGAGGCCCGGCCTGTCCACGCAGACCACTTCGACCGTGACGGGGCGGGAGGCGCGGGAGCCTTCGTCCCACTGCACTTCGATGCGCCGCTCGGGGATCATCTCGTGGACGTGGACGCAGTCGGCCCGGTGGACGCTGATGCCCCGGCCCCGGGTGATGAATCCCAGAATCTTGTCCCCCGGAAGGGGGCTGCAACAGCGGGCGATGCGGATCAACACGTCCTCGGCACCGCCCCGCACCCGGACGATGGGCCCCTCTCCGGGCTTGGCGGGGGCGCGGGAGGGGGC
>JBFLVN010000105.1:0-12185 GCA_040758475.1 Bdellovibrionota bacterium | reverse complement strand
TTTGCTTTATTAAGAAATGTAAATTTAAGCCCGAAAGCCCCCTTTTCGTTGCTAAAAACGGGCGTTCTCCCGTAGAATTCTACTTTAGAGTTTCTAGGAAAGTGTCTTTAAAGCCCTGGCCGGGGCTGGCTTAGGCAGTTTGAGTGCAAACCATCTGCCCTCGCCAGCCATGCAGCGGGGCCCGAATGTGTACCAGATTCGCGGGCGCACCGAGGCTGTTAGCAGGCGCCCGCGGGGGATTCTGACAAGAGAAGCTTTCCCAAGGGGAAGTGGAGAGGTCGTTATGCAAAGCAGCAAGTGGGTTCGTGGCGTTTTCGTTGGAGCGCTCTTGGCGAGCGCCAGCGCGTGCGGGGCTCCGGATGGTGAACCAGGCGGGCCGGATTTGGGATCGTCCCCGGACCAGACCGACGGCCGCGTGAGCGCGTGCTGCACGATCGACTCCCCCCGCAACCAGGTGAGCAGCGGCCAGCTCGTCCCCATCAATCCGGGTGGCACGGGCCGCATGGGCGTCATCGGCACGGTCCTCGGGCGCTGCGCGGGCGGCCTCAACGGCACAACGGTCGTGAACCGCATCGTCGTCTTCATGGACGGCAACGGCGACAACGATTACACGGACGCCGGCGTCGACTTCGTGGTTCTCGATTCGGGCAAGATGTTTGATACGCTCGGTGGAGGCACCGATACAGATCCCGACGTAGGCGCCGCGACCCTCTGCGGCATCAGCAACGACGGCTTCACAAGCGGGCTTAATCCCATGATCGGCGCCACCTGCGCCGCCGGTGCCGGTGGCGGGTGGGTGAACCCGGGCGGTTCGTCGATCCCCTCGGGGGCCCAACCGGCCTATCCCGCGGTGGCGGGCAACTGCGCGGGGGTGAGGGCCTCGACAGGCGGCAGCGGGCGAAGCTGGCAGGCTTTCCACGCCACCGCTGGCGGCGGCGTCATTACGGCCACGGGCTATGCCCAGTACCGGGTCGAATTCTTCAACGAAGCGGGCGCCCTGATCGACTCCAACACTTCCCGTACGTTCCCCTCCCTGGCCTCCCCGCCCCTGGGGCTCGCCGGCGCGGGCCAACTCCACGACCTCGTGACCTACAACGATTCGGGCGCCCCCACGGTGACCGTTTCCCAGGACAATCCTTCCGGCACGGGCGTTCTGACGACCGGCATGAACCTCCAGCCCCTTCCGTTCTCCTCCCTGTCCGTTCGGGAAGTGGGGACGGACCTTTCCTATTCGCCCGGCGCCGTTTCGGTGAGCCTCTCCGAACGCAGCTTCCGCGCCTCGAACGCCCAGACCGGCGACATGCTGACGATCTCGAACGCGGCGGCCGTCGCCCAGGTCGATCAGGTGGACGTGACGGCGGTGCTCAACAGCACCCTCTACACCGTGACGATCAACGGCACGGCCAACAACTTCACTTCCGACGCTTCGGCCACGGCCGATGAAATCCGGGACGGCCTCATTGGTTCCATCAACGGCGGCGCCCAGGCCCCCAACGTGACGGCCGCGATTTTCGATACGGACTCCCTGCGTGTCACGTCGGACCTCGCGGGCGTCCCCTATACGATCAGCGTCGGCGCCAACCTCGCCACCGCCGTCGTCACCAACAACCAGGTGGGTACCTTGGGCGCCACCCGGATTCTTTCCATCGCCAACGCCACGAACTACGCCCGGAGCCGTCCCTCCACGGCGGATTTGAACCACTACCTGCCGGGCGGCGGGACCGACATTACTTATGAAATCTTCCACTCCAACGTGAACGTGAGCGTCGCGCCCACGGGCCGCGAGCGGGAAGCCAACGCGGGCGTGGCCTGCATCGCCTCCCCCGCGGCCGGCACGCGCTGCGCTCTCGACGCGAACTTCGACATCGTCCGCGGCGGCGGCGCGGCCGTTCAGGGCCGCGTGAACGACGCCGACAACAACGTGAACAGCATCAAGGTGAAGTCCATCAGCACGACCAATCCCGCGAACCCCCAGCAGATCGGGACGATCGAGACCTTCCTCCAGCGGGACATCACCCTGGGGACCTACGACTGGCTCTTTGACTCGACGAACGGAATTCTCTTCGTCGACAAGGCGGTGGGTGACGACGACAACACCGAGGCCCCCCAGAACAACCAGCTGCAAGTCCAGATCGATGCGACGGATGCCGCCTACACGGGCCTTCGCTTCACGGCCGGTCCTCCGGCGATCGTGGAGGTAGACCTCTCTGAACTTCCGCACCTCACGGGCGCCGGCGCCGGATCGGCCACGGTCAACGAAGTGATCGACGCCATTAATATCGGTATCCCGCGGTACAATCGGCTTACCGCTGGCGCATCGGATTTTACTTTCGTCGCGCTGGCGGTTCCCGAGTCTCGCGCGTTCGTCGTTACTTTGGCGGAAGGGGTGGATAACACACCTACTACGACGGTTACTTATACCCCCGCAACGCTGACCATTAGCGTGGATCTCGCCGATACGGCGGGCGCGGGTGGAATTACAGCGACGGGTGCCCAAGTGGCCGCTGCCATCAACTCCCACGGAACCGTGGGGGCTCTGATTCGGGCGGTGGTGCGGGGAGCGCCAGGATTGGCTGGTGCTGGCTCAGTTACCCTCAACCTGGGCAACGTTACGAACTCGAACATCACGGGCAAGATCCGGGCGTCCCTCGCGGGCGCCGCTGTCGGTACGACGAACGGCACCGCCGTGGCGGTGGCCTTCGGCGCCCCCACGGCGCTGGCGGGCGGCCTCGATCCCAAGACGACCGACGCGGCCTCCCCGGGCCGGCTCGTATCCACGTGGCCCACGATCACCGTCGGCCAACGGGATTGGAACGCCCCGAACCTCTGCCTGCCTCCGGGCCTCAACGTTCTCGACAACGGCGCGACGGCGCTCGTCAACGAAGCGGCCACCCAGCGGGACGTCTGTTTCGCGGCGAGCGTGGAACTCTCCGAGGGCCGCACGCGCTTTGAAGTGGATTCGACGGACGGCGGCGGGAATCTCTCCACCGGCGCCGCCGCCAACCAGCTTACGCAGGACGTGGCTTTGGATACGGCCCCGGCATTTTTAGATACCGATGCCAATACGACGCCTGCGGGGATTACGAGCCAGCCGAGCTTCTGTCCCGATGTGACGTACGCCAACGAACCGGTGTGCCTCACGGGCGCGACCGTGGGGACGGCGGGGGACGGTGTCTACGAATCTTTTGGCGTGGACGTGGGGATCGGCGGCAAGATCCGCGACTTCATCCCCGGGACTTCCACTTATGATACGACGGCCGTCTGGACGGATGCCGCGGCTACGGCCGCCACCGTGCGCCTGGGCGATTCGGGCCGGGCGCACGTGCGCGTCGTGACCGACAATGGCTTTGATTCGGCCAGCGACGCTGATGGGCTCGACGATCTGGGTAATCCGATTCCCTATGTGAATGGCGATACGGGTGCCGGCATGGGCGAGTTCAACTTCCTTTCCGTCCCCCTGCGCCTCGGCGGCACGACGAGCGTGACCATCACCATTTGGGACCAGGCGGGCAACATCAGTTCTTATGCCTTCACCATCGTCCAGATTCCGGCGAGCACGGATACGATCCCATCTTTCGCGCTCGACTGCGTGGTGGACGGCCTTCCCAAGCAGGGGGCGACGAACGTTCCCTGCGCCGAGGACACGGCTTCGCCCAACCCCAACTCCCCCATCAACCTGCGGGCGGGGTTCATTGGGTCGCTCGCCGAACGCGGCGACGATCCGGTCATGCGAGAGGATATCGCGGGTGGTCTTTACACGAACAATCTGCACACGCGGCAAAATTACTTCAGCACGACGGGTGTGACGGAGGTTTCCGCGAGTGCGGCGGCTGCGGCCCAGTCCGGCACCATGGGAGCTGGCGGCATTACGCCGCTTACCGCGTTCGTTGGGTGCGGAAACCTCTCGGCCCGCGACAACGGCAGCGGGGCGTTCGTTGGCGATGTGGTCGCTGGCGGTACCATCGTTTACGCGACTGGTGTCTGGTCGCTCACTTTCACCGCCGCCTGTTCGGGTGCTCCCAACAGTTTGATCGAGCGTTACAACACGCCCAAGTTCCTTCCCTTGGCCCACGATCCGGACGGGGCTTTCTCTCCGTTTTCCCCCACTTCGGATCAGGCCATCGTGAGCACGGACCGGGTGACCCTCTCGGGCCGCACGCTGGCCCGTAACGGCATGTTTCCCGAGCATATCTCCATCAACGGGGATGAAACGCTGGTAACGCCGGGAGACGTCCAGTTCGACGTGGGCGCCGTCGGGGGCGACATCAATTTCAATATTCTGCATGGTTATCAGGCGGGTGGCGTATATCCAGCCGGATTTTTCACCACCGTGTCGGCGCACAACCCCCAGTCAAACCTCATCGTGATCCCGGCGGTGGCGACGCACGGAACGCCCCAGGACGACTCCACGAGTCAGACCGACGAACAGCTCCGGGTGGGCGACGCTCTCGTCTTGTCCCTTTCGACGAGCGCCCAGGCCAGCAACGAGGGCCTCTACCGGATCGTGGCCTTGGCCGATTCCACGGGCGCTGATTGCGATCCGCTGACGGTTCCGGCCAACGAGTGCGTGCAGGTTTATTTGGACCGTTCGCTCCCGGTGGACGGGGACGGCATGTTCGTGCAAGCCGAATACATCTGGTCGGCCCGCAACGTACCCGTGCCCTCCGAAGGATTGAATGCCTTCGTCTTTGCGGCGGTCGATTCCCTTGGCAATACGCGCCAAAGTTCCTTCACGGTGCTACGGGACACCCAACCTCCCTCCATCGTCGTCCAGGGCGTCGTCTCGGGCTTCGAAACCTTCAGCGCGACGCCCGAGGTGTTTTTGACCGATTCGACCCTCTTCCTGGGCGGCATCAACACGGCGTCCCTTCCTACGACTGGGGACGTTCCGTTGGGCAATACGTACATCGCCGTGAGCCGGACCGATTCGAACGGTTTGGATGAATTCGCGGGCAACCGGCTGGCTTACGAATACGGTTTTATCGTGTTAGGTGACGACTTTTCGACTCCGGCATTGGATCCGGCCAATGCCAAGCTCCGCTACGACATCAGCGACGACGATGGCTTTCCCGGGACCGGCCCGCTGACCATTCCAACGGTGCTTGGGAACGGCGCGCCGCCTGATTGGCCGGCGAGCGCGACGGCTATCGCGGGCTTCACGCCGCCATCTCTTTCGGTGGCGACGGTGCTCGGAAGCACGTTCGCGGCGTCGGCCAACCCGGCTCCTTCGGGAACCCCGGCCGATCCCCTCGACGGCGATCCTTCCTGCCGGAATTCCCCGGCTTGCGCCATTGGCACGCCCATGGCCTATACGGTGGCGGTCCGGGCCTTCGACCTTACCGGCCAGTCGGCCAACACGACGGTGAGCTTCCAGGTGGTGGAATCGGCCGAAACGCGGCTCCTTGGCGGCGCGATGGGGCTTATTTCGGGTAACCCCCAGGTCATCAACCTGATTGCCGACAACACGGACCTTTCCAACCTTTCGCTCGATCAGATCTCCCTCTCCGGCGTCCTGTTCAACACGAACTCGCGCCTCGCCCAGCTCCTGGGCGGGCCCAACGATCAGGCTTCGACCAATCCGCGGGCGTTCGAATACAACGGCCCCGGCGGAAGCCGGGAGGCTTTTGGCAACTTGCTTGGGACGATCCTCGAAGATCAGGACGGCGGCGGCCCCGGCCAATCGACGGCCGTGACGCTCGCCAACGTGCTTCGTATTTTGATGGACAACGGCGTCACCGACGACCTCCTGCCCATCCTCGACAACGTCCAGATTCTCGACCCGCGTACGGGCGCCGGCACCGCCCGGGGCGACATGTCCCTTTCGACCGAGTTCATGCGGAACCTGGTCATCAACCAGAGCGGCACGGCCGTTCCGCCGCCCGTTACTTGCGGCACGGACACGCTCAACGGCACCGCGCGCACCTGCTACCACGCCGAAGGCATCATCAAGGAGTCCTTCCCGGCCATCAAGGCCACCCTGGATTTCGGCGACCTCATTACGAACCAGCTGGCGGGCTTCGCCCTCCGCTACAAGGAGACCAACGGCGCGACGGCGAGCGATCTGGACAACCGCCTCTCGGGCGATCAACTCGATCTCCAGGCGGGCGGTGTTTCCACGGACGACGCGGTCGACACTTCCGCCGGGGCGAGCTTCCTGCCGATCGACGGAACGGACGTGGCTCCCGTCCAAGGAACTTGCAATGGCGGCACTCCGGGAGCGATCTGCAAATCGGTCGTGAACGTGCAGCCCGGCGACATCGTGGTCATCACCAGCGGTGTCTGCGCCGGCATCGCGCGGAAAGTGGTGAACTACCCCGCCGCGGCGAGCCGCAACACCCTGGTCGTCGAGCCCTTCCCGACGGCGAGCCCGGACTGCCTCACGGCTTGCACGGGCGCGGCCGGAAACTGCACGTTCCGGATCGTTCATCCCAACGGCCCGGCCCTCATCCCGGCCGTGGAACTGGCCGACCTCCTGGCCTTTACGAGCTACGACAACCAGAACGCCGCCGGCACCGGCACGGCCGAAACGCTGGGCGGCGAGCGCGAGTTCCTGCAGGCCCTCCTGGCGGCGGGCGAAGAGCTTTTGCTCAACCCCACTCCCGCCGGGCCGGTTCTGGACCTCCGCAACCGCTCGCTCGTTTGCCCGTTCCTCCGGAGCGATCTCCCCTCGGAGAGCAACGCCAACGGCGGATGCCCGAGGACGACGGACCAAATCGACAACTCCGAAGGCCTCCAGGCGTTCATGGACCTCTTTAGCGAACTGGCAGACGACGCCGGTTCCCAGGAGGCCGCCGCCCGGAGCGACCCCGACGGCACCCAGAACGGCGTCGAGTTCATCTCCCAGGTCATCAAGATCGTGAACGAACTCCTCAAGGACGGGGCTTCGGCGGCTCCTTCACCGGCGCCGCCCTCTCCCCTCGAGAGCACCTACGCTGAGGCCCTCGTGCCCATCGCCGTGGCGCTTTTGAACAACAACGACGCAACTTCTCTTCCTGCCGCTTATTTGACGCCCAACGGTCTCTTGGCGACGCCGACGACGGGCGGCTTCGCGGGGCGCCGGGACACGCGCCTCAACCTCCTCCTGCGCGGGGCGTGGTGGATGGGTGAGCCCCTTGGCGCTCCTTCCATCGATGTGGACGTGAACGGGGACGGCACCGCCGACTATCCGACCCAGCGGGGTATCATCCCCCTGATCGCGCTCGTTCGGAATTTGGCGGACGATCCGGATGATAATCCTCGCGGTATTCTCTCCCAGCCGGTGGGTGCCGACACGCCGGGCGTGGGCGGCTTTACTCTCCGGGCGCCGGGCACGGGCCCGCAGCGGAGCATCGGCGAGCGGCTCCTCGGGGCCGACGGGCCGGTGAACCTCCTCCTGCGGGACGAGCGGCTCGACGATCTATTAAACCAGATTTCCAGCATCCTGGACCCGGGCACGGGTGTTTCCGATCTGGCCGCGTTCCAGAGCACCGGCACTGTGAGCGAGTACCCCACCAGCGGCACCCAGGCGGTAAACCCCTACACCATCAATCCGCCGCTCCTTCGGATTCTCTCCGAACTGACCGCGGCGACGATCGACGTGGATATGACGGGTACCCAGACTGGTTTGGACGAGCAGCCGACCGAGCCCCTCACCCGGGCGTTCAATTTGCTGCTGACCAGCATCGGCCCCGACGACCCCTCCCTCGATGGACAGCCCGACGTGGACCAGGACGCCGACGGCAACGCCGTCAATACGCCGATCTGCAACGAAAGCTTCTTCCGCGGGCGCACGCCGGCCGAGATCATGATCGACATCCTGGCCCAGATGCTCAACGCCCAGGAGAAAGACCCCAAGGATTTCGATGTCCGGGAGCGCACGTTCCCGGACTACAGCGGTTCGGCGGGTAACCGGACGCTTTTGCGTATCCTTCTGGACGGCTTGTTCGACGATCCCGCCGCGGCCGACATGGGTGGAACCGCGGTCAATACCAACACTAGAAACGCAATCGACGACTTCCCCACGAACCCCTGCGCGAACCAGGAGTACGAAGATTTCAGCGATGGCATCTGCAACGACGACGTCATCGCCAGTCCCCCCTCCGGCACCCGCGGCCCGCGGGGCGGCGATCGGCTGGCGGTTGCGCAGCAGACCCTGGATATCCTGCCGGAACTCTTCAACACGGTCGCGCGCTTCGGGTTCGACTTCAACGAGCCTTCCGAGCCCCTCGTCTCGATCTTCGAGAACTGCACGGGTGGTTTCCCCGTTAACGGTTGCGCGGTGAATGCCGGAATAGAGAGTGGGCCACCGGGAGAGGCCATCGGCGCCTCCGGCCGGCTCCTCTCCAACCTGCGGCTTTTGGGCGATATCGGCCTCCAGCTCGACCAGCCCATGTCCGTGGGCTCCGGCGGCTTCTTCGTGTTCGACCAGTCGGTGACGCGCCAGTTCCTCGAGTCCATCTCGAACCTGGATAACGCCAACGCCGTCAACCAGATCCTCCTCCTCTTCGCCAAGCTGGAAGAGGACACCCAGCCCATCACGGGCACGACCAGCATCCCGAACCCGGACGACATCGCCAAGTCGGCCTCGGCCGTGCGGGCCCTGGGCGATCCGGACGGGGACGGCGATCCTACGACCGACGGCGTCCTGGACGACCTCGTACCCATCATCCAGCTCATCCCGGCCAGCGGGCAGACCCAGCAGATTCTCGACTTGATCCGCGCCATCCGCACCTGCGGCTACGCGGGCGCCGCGCCCCAGGTGGACGTGAAGGGCGGCAATCTCATGAAGACCCAGGAGAACGTTCTCCTGATCGCCCTGGACCACGCCTCCGGCCAGACCAATCCGACGGTGGCGGAAGGCGGCACGGCTACCTGCCCCTCGGCCAACGGCCGCGGCGGCCGCGGCGGCGTCCTCGACTCGAACCCCCTCTTCAACAACGACGGGGACGCGACGAGCGGCGAGCCAGTTGCCAGTGGCGACCGGTCCGGTTCGGGCCTGGGTGTCATCGTCGGCGGCAACCGGGGCGAACTTGTTGCTGCTGGCGCTTCGGGGTGCCCTGCCGGTGGCGCGACCGATTTCTGCTTGCGGGATACGGCCAAGGATTTCCGGACCCTCGGCGTCGGCTCTACAACGGTTTTGGATGCGAACGGGGCTCTTCAAATCAGCAACGCCCACGTGTGCGTGACTCAGCAGCTGAGCCCCTACAACGAAATCTGCGCCGAAGTTCGTGCCCGGCCGCCCGTGAGTCCCAACGCCAACCTGGTTCCGTTCACGGACGAATCAATTCGGCGCTCGGAACCCGGCGCTGGGCCACCGGATGATCTGAGTGCGTTTATGGCCGCTTGCCTTGCCGGCAGCGGAAACTATTGTTCCTACCGCATCCGCCAGATTGCCGAGCCGTTCAACGGCTGCAAGGCGGGCGCGCCCATCGCCAATGAAGGTTTGGGCCGCGATCTCTCTTCCTTCGCCCTCTTCGGCGGCATGGGAACGCCCAACGCCTTCCGGGATTCGCGCCTCGACCTGCTCCTGCGTTCGGCCGACTTCCTGGCCGACGAGGGGAACATCTTCGGCACCCAGCGGTTCCTCGACCGGATCGAGAGCCTCCTTTCGACCGCCATCAAGGACCCGCTCTCGGGCGACCAGTCCATCGCCAAGAACTTCCTCTTTGGCCCCGCGGGCGTGGGCGGTTCCGAGGAAGGCCCCGTGCAGGCCATGTTCAACGACACGAAGACGAGGAAGACCCTTTCGTCCTTCCTGACGCTCTTTGCCCGCCTCACGAACCGGCCGGCGAACCCGGCCGGTACGCCGGAAGTCCAGGACACCTATCCCGATTCGAACTGGGGCGGTGCCTGCGGCGGCCCCCTCTGCGACGGCAACGGCATCCACGATGCGGTCGATTACCAGCTCGTGGCGCTTCGGGGTCCCTTGGGGGTATTGGGTGATTCGGACGGTTTGGACAACGGGCCCGTCGCGAGCACGGGGTGCGACGTCTTCGGACGGCTCGGTGCTCCCAACATCGATTCTTCGAACCTCCGGTTCGATGGCCACTGCGACGATCCGGAAGTCCTCTTCCTCATCATGTCCCAGTTCATCCAGGCCGATCTGATCACGGATCTCCTGCCGGGCGTCCAGATCATCGCCGAAGCGACAAGCGCGCTGGGGGATACTCCAAACCTTTCGGGGAACAACGGAAGCGCGCTCTTCACGGCTGATCCGAACCGGGATGAGCGGACACGCCAGATTCGGGCCAACGAAACCCTCCTGGACCGGGAGATGATCGCCGACGTGTGGCAGCGCCTGACCCAGGCCGAGAACGGCGACGCGGTCATCTGGTCCCTGGTGGACGATGAACTCCTGACGACCGCCTTCCCGGGGGCCTATCCCTGCAACCGGATGGGCGCTGTTTTGGAAGACCCGGGCCAGGATTGCGCCGGGGCTGCGACCGATGGCGTCCTGGAAGGACCCCAGCAGATTCTCCTGCGGGGCATCTTCCAGATGCTCCTCGAATACACGAGCGATACGGCCAACGGCGTCGGAATCCGGCGCGGCCGGTTCACGGGCCTTGAAGACCTCGTCGCCCGCATCACGGGCGCCCGGAGCGGGGATAATCGCTTGAACCAGGCCCTCCGGATCGTCCGGGAGATCACCATGGACCGGGACACGGGCACGTGCCTCGCGGGTGCTCCCAACGGTTGTGACGAACGGCCTCGGACAAATGAAGGCACATTCCCTGGTGAGCGCGATTCGACCGGCGCCGTGGGGTCTTCCCGCAGGGCCATCGGCCCCATCCTCTCGCTCCAGGCGGGCCTCGCCCGGCGGAACATTGTGGATCTGGCACAGCCCTCCAAGTCGGCCATGGACGTGATCGCCGACTTCATGAACACCCTGATCGAAGACCCGACGGACTGCGACGGGGCGACGGCTGGCATCCAGCGTGGCGGCGCAGGCGCCGATACGCCGCCGGATGAATGCGAAGTAGCCGAGGGTGTGGATGCCGTCTTCCGCGACGTGGGCGTCCTGGTCGAGCGGCCCGTTCAGCCCATCTTCGACCAGGGGGCCTTCGACTCCCTCTCGGGCCTCTTCCCGGCCTCCGAGGGGCAGAGCTCGACCCTCTCGGAAGCGTTGCCGTTCATCTCGGCGGTCTTCGACGACCAGCTCCAGTTCCTGGGCGACGAATCGACGAACCGCTTCACCGAGTACGTGGATTACCAGGCGAATCCCGCCGACGCGGACCGGGTGGCCGACGCTCTCCTGGCCGACATTCAGCGGCTCATCCCGAATACGGACCTGGCCCGGTTCGATCCGCTCCTCACGGACGATCTGAACCGCGACGGCGTCCTGAACGGCGCGGGCTTTGCCATGCAGGGGACGGGCACGAGTTCGCCACTCAACGACTTGGACTCGGATTGCACCCAGGCTACCACCCTCGTCGAACTGGATAACCTGGTGATCAACTGCCACCAGGGCGCCGCCACGCCCAATGGCTCGACGACGGATGACTGGGGCAACAACGCTGCAACTTGTGCCAATCAGCGTTGCGACGTGGCGACCTCGACGCCACCGACCAACATTGGCGCCAACCCGACCATCCGGGCGGCGGTGGGCTTTACCTCTACGGATAATGTAGTGACGGTCTTTAACGTGAGCGGCATCGACGCGGCCCTCTTGGATGGCCTCGCCGACGTGATCGCCAACGAGAACCCGGCCTTCGCGGTGAACAACCAGTCGAACCGCACCACCACGGCCCGCCAGGAGGATACCTTCACCCAGCGGACCGTGAACTCGACTCAGGCCGTGGACCCGAACTTCATCAGCCTCATTACGGGCCTTGGCGACTTGCTCATCGAGTCGAATTGATCCTGCAAGGGTCTAAGAAGCCCCCTCCGCCGGAAGGCGGAGGGGGCTTTGATTTTGAGGGGAATCGGCTAGAAACCTCTTTCCTTGGCTGTAGCCGCGGTTTGCTGGCGGGCCCGCCAGGGCAGGGGGTTTCCCGTTCCAAGGGCGGCCCGGCGGGGTTTGAGGCTCTTTCCCTTCTCCAGTTACACTATTCCTATGATCGATGAAGCGACCATCCAGAGGGCCGTCGGGATTCTCCGGGACGCGGCGCGGCCGCGGCGGATCATTCTTTTCGGTTCCCACGCCCGGGGCGAGGCGCGGCCGGAGAGCGACGTGGATTTCCTGGTGGTGGAGGAGCGGGTGGCTAGCC
>JBFLVN010000104.1:0-12205 GCA_040758475.1 Bdellovibrionota bacterium | reverse complement strand
AAGGCCCCAGATACCCCAGATCACCCGGATTTCCAGGAAAAAAAGAATGCCCCTCCCCCTCTGGGGGAGGGTGCCGCGGAGCGGCGGGAGAGGGCCCATCCCGCATCTCCGCCCTCTCCCGGCCTTCGGCCACCCTCTCCCAAGGGGAGAGGGGCACCAGAGGAAATCCCCCTCCCCACTCTTCAGAAATTCGAGTGCGGGCACCAGAGGCTGGAGGCGCGGTAAACCGGCGAAGGCGGGCAGATACCCCAGATCTCCCGGATTTTCGGGAAAAAATTGAAGGGGATAGCAAAGCCGCTGGGAGGCCGCCAGAAACGAGGAAGCGCCGTTTACCTGCCAGCTTCCGTATGCTGGTATGAGGCCCCCCGACGCCCGGGAAAATGGGCGAAAATCCCCAGTCCCTCGCAAGGAGTCTTTAGAAAATCCACCATGAAGGCCCAAGTCGAAACCATCGGTAAACACGAACGAAGTGTCCAGGTCGAAGTCCCCCCGGAAACCGTGAACAAGGAACTCGATCACGTCGTCCAGGATCTGCGGCGCGGGGCGAAAATCCCGGGCTTCCGCCCCGGCAAGGCCCCCGAGTCGGTCATCCTCAAGATGTACAACGACTACGTCCAATCCCACGCCAAGGAGCACCTCGTCAGCGAGAGCCTCTCCGAAGTCCTTGAAAAGGAATCCATCATCCCGGTCTCCGAACCCGTACTCGATGCGTCCGCCATCGCCCGCGGACAGCCCTTCAAGTACACCGCGCGCTTCGAAGTGCGTCCCACGGTGGAAGCCAAGGACTACACGGGCCTCGAAATCGAAAAAGAAGACGCGAAGGTGGAGGAATCGGCCGTGGACGAACGGATCGAAGCCCTCCGCCAGGCCCACGCCACGCTCCGGGGCCTTCCCGAGGACCACGTGGCCGACCTGGGGGATACGCTCCTCTGCCAGTACGCCGGCACCATCGGGGAAAATCCGGTCCAGAGCAACCCGCAGGAAGACACGAAGCTCGAACTTGGCTCCAAGACCAACCTGCCGGGTCTCGACGAACGGCTCAAGGGCGTCAAAGCCGGCGACAAGCGGCAAGTCACCTACGAACTCGCCAAGGACCTTCCGAACAAGGACCTCGCGGGCAAGGCCGTCAATCTGACGTTCGACGTGAAGTCCATCCGGCGCAAGGAACTCCCCAAGCTGGACGACGAATTCGCCAAGGACCTCGAAGGCCTCCAGGCCGATAGCCTCGCCGCGCTCAAAGCCAAAATCCGGGAAGAACTGGAAAAAGACGCCAAGGCCCAGGCCCGCCAGAAGCTCGGCGAGAAAGCCGCCAAGAAACTCGTGGAGAAGAACCCCATCGAGGTCCCTCCTTCCATGATCGAGGCCCAGAGCCGCCGGATGATCGAGCAGACCCAGCGGCGCTTCGCCGCCGAGGGGCTGCGGATGAATCTCTCTCCTTCCGACGCCCAGGATTTGAAGGACCGCATCCGCGACGACGCGGCCGAAACCGTGCGGCGCGATCTCCTTTTGGATGCCGTCGCCCGGCAGGAGAAGATCGAAGCGACGGAAGAAATGATTTCGGAGCGAATCCAGGAAGTCGCTAAAGGACTCCGGCAAACGCCCGAAAAGGTACGGGCGCTTTACGAAGAACGCGGGTGGATGGAAACCTTCCGCCATCAGCTCCGGTTGGAGAAGGCGCTTGATTTTGTACTGGAGAAAGCTAGACTCCGCTAAGTAGCCGGATTGGCATGGTTTTTGACGATTCCTCGCGCGCTAATGCGCCGCGCGGGGAGGCCGCCATCGGAGGCGCAAGGCAAGGGCACATGAGCATCACGATGCCCTACGTGATCGAGCAGTCCCCCCGCGGTGAGCGGTGGATGGACATCTTCTCGCGCCTCCTGCGGGACCGGATCGTGTTCCTCGGCGCCCAGATCGACGATGTGATCGCCAACATCGCCATCGCCCAGATGCTCTTCCTCGAATCCGAAGACCCCGACAAGGACATCTATGTCTACGTGAACTCCCCGGGCGGCTCCGTCTCGGCGGGGCTGGCCATCTACGACACCATGCAATACGTCCGGCCCGACATCGCCACCATCTGCGTGGGGCAGGCCGCCTCCATGGGGGCCGTGCTCCTGGCCGCCGGTACGAAGGGCAAGCGCATGGCCCTCCCCCACGCCCGGATCATGATCCACCAGCCCATGGGCGGGTTCCAGGGGCAGGCTACCGATATCAGCATCCAGGCCCAGGAAATCCTGCGGCTCAAAGGGGAGCTAAACCAGATACTGGCCAGCCACACGGGGCAGGCCCTTCCCAAAGTCGAAAAAGACACGGACCGCGACTATTATATGAGCGGACAAGAGGCCGTGAAGTACGGTATCATTGATCGGGTCGTAGAACAGCGCAGGGGGCCAAACGGAGCGGAACCCCCCAAGAGCGCATAGGGCATTCGCTCCAAAGGGAACGGGCTGGGAGCAGGAGAACCCGGTGGAAAAGGACAAACGCGGCAACGAAAACCTGACCTGCTCCTTCTGCGGCAAGAGCCAGCGGGAAGTAAAGAAGCTCATCGCCGGCCCCAACGTCTACATCTGCGACGAGTGCATCGAGCTCTGCAACGACATCATCGCCGAAGAATACGAGAACGAACGCTCGCTGCGCGACCGCAAGTCCAAGCTCCCCACGCCCCTCGAAATCAAGAAAGTCCTCGACGATTACGTGATCGGCCAGGAGCACGCCAAGAAAGTCCTCTCCGTCGCCGTCCACAACCACTACAAGCGGATCGACGCCAAACCCGGCCCATCGAACGAGATCGAACTTCAGAAATCCAATATCCTGCTGATCGGCCCCACCGGTTCCGGAAAGACCCTTCTCGCCCAGACGCTCGCGCGGATTCTGGACGTCCCCTTCGCCATGGCCGACGCGACGACGCTCACCGAAGCGGGCTACGTGGGCGAGGACGTCGAGAACATCATCCTCTATCTCTACCGCAACGCGGGCGAAGACCCCGAACGCACGATCCGGGGCATCGTCTACATCGACGAGATCGACAAGATTTCCCGCAAGAGCGAGAACCCTTCCATCACCCGCGACGTCTCGGGCGAAGGCGTGCAGCAGGCCCTCCTCAAGATCATCGAGGGGACGCTCGCCAACGTTCCGCCCAAGGGCGGGCGCAAGCACCCGCAGCAAGATTTCCTGCAAATCGACACGACGAACATCCTCTTCATCTGCGGCGGCGCGTTCCACGGCCTCGAAGACATCATCCAGCGCCGGACCAGCCAGAAGTCCCTGGGCTTTGGCGCCCAGATCGCGGGCAAGAAGGAAAAAGAGAAGATCGGCGAAATCCTCCGCCACGTGGAGACGGAAGACCTTCTCAAGTACGGACTCATCCCCGAATTCATCGGGCGGCTTCCCGTCATCGCCACCCTGCACGAACTCGACGAGAACGCCCTCGTGGACATCCTCACGCGCCCGAAGAACGCCATCACGAAGCAGTACAAGCGCCTCTTCGAGATGGAGAACGTGAAACTCAAGTTCACGGAAGGCGCCTACCGGGCCATCTCGCGGGAAGCCATCCGCAAGAAGAGCGGCGCCCGGGGCCTGCGGAGCATCCTCGAAACCCTCATGCTCGACGTCATGTTCGACGTCCCCTCGCGTAAGGACATCAAGGAAGTGGTCATCAACGAAGACGTCGTGGAGCGCAAGGAATCCCCCCTGCTCGTCCTGGAGAAACAGACGGCCTAGAAGTTCCTATTTTCAGGGAGCTTTTTCATGACGGGGTGCGGCATGCCGCGCCCCGCTTTTTTTATTCACAGCCCTTCAGATTCTTCGTTGACGGCCCGAATTCCCTCCTTAAATTGATTCCTGGGGCCGCCCGTCTCATACTTTGAAGCGAGGATCACTTCATGTTCTTCAAAACCGACGACACCAAGAAAAAACCAGGGGACGGCGATCCGGCGGGAACGGGGGGAGAAAGCCTTACGCTCCCGCTCCTCCCCCTGCGGGACATCATCGTATTCCCCCACATGGTGGTCCCCCTCTTCGTGGGCCGCGAAAAGAGCATCGCCGCCCTCGAAGAAGCGATGAACCGCGACAAGCAGATCCTTCTCACCGCCCAGAAGAAGGCCAAGACGAACGAGCCTGCCCCGGAAGACGTCTATCCCGTGGGGACGCTCGCCTCCATTATCCAGCTCCTACGCCTGCCCGACCGCACGATGAAGGTGCTGGTCGAGGGCAAGAAGCGCGTCCAGATCGACCGGTTCCTTCCGAGCGAGAATTACTTCCTGGTCGAAGCCCACGAGATCCCGGAAGAAGGAAGCGAGGGGCTCGAAATCGAGGCTCTCCTCCGGAGCGTGAAATCCTCCTTCGAGCAATACGTCCGCCTCAACAAGCGCATCCCCCCCGAGATGCTTCTCTCGGTTTCCCAGATCGACGAGCCGGGGCGGCTCGCCGACACGATCGTCACGCACCTCGCCCAGCTCAAGCTCTCCGACAAGCAGGCCCTTCTCGAAGAACCCAACACCTCGCGGCGCCTCAATTCGATCTTCCAGAAACTCAACGAGGAGATCGAAATCCTCAAGGTGGAACGTTCCATCAAGTCGCGCGTCAAGCGCCAGATGGAGAAGACCCAGCGCGAGTACTATCTCAACGAGCAGATGCGCGCGATCCAGCGGGAACTGGGCGAACGCGACGAGTTCAAGAACGAATTCGCCGAGATCGAAGAGAAGATCCGCGAGAAGAAGCTCTCCGAGGAAGCCTTCAACAAGGTCACCAAGGAGCTCAAGAAACTCAAGATGATGTCGCCCATGAGCGCCGAGGCGACGGTCGTACGCAACTACATCGATTGGATTCTCGCCCTGCCGTGGCAAGAGTTCACGGACGACAAACTGGATTTGAAAGTGGCGGAGGAAATCCTCGAAGCCGACCACTACGGCCTCGACAAGATCAAGGACCGGATCGTCGAGTACCTCGCCGTGCTGCGCCTCGTAAAGAAGATGCGTGGCCCCATCCTCTGCCTCGTGGGCCCGCCGGGCGTCGGGAAAACCTCGCTCGGCAAGTCCATCGCCCGGGCGCTCGGGCGCAAGTTCGTCCGCGTCTCTTTGGGCGGCGTGCGGGACGAGGCCGAAATCCGCGGCCACCGCCGGACCTACATCGGCGCCATGCCCGGCAAGATCATCCAGTCCATCAAGAAAGCCGGCACGTGCAACCCGGTCTTCCTGCTCGACGAAGTGGACAAGATGAGCGCTGATTTCCGGGGCGACCCGGCTTCGGCGCTCCTCGAAGTGCTCGACCCCGAGCAGAACAACACGTTCAACGATCATTATCTGGACATGGACTACGATCTCTCGAACGTGATGTTCATCGCGACGGCCAACGTCCAGCAGAATATCCCGGCGCCGCTCCTCGACCGCATGGAGCTCATCCGCCTTCCCGGCTACACGGAGGAGGAAAAGTTCGAAATCGCCCGCCGGCACCTCATCCCCAAGCAAGTCGAGTCCCACGGGCTCAAGCCCGAGCAGGTCGAGTTCACCCGCCCGGCCGTTTACGAGGTCATCCGCAAGTACACGCGGGAGGCGGGCGTCCGGAACCTGGAGCGCGAAATCGCCTCCATCTGCCGGAAGGCGACGCGCGACATCGTGGCCGACGACGGCGTGACGAAAGTCTCCGTCACGCCCCGCGCCGTGAACAAGTACCTGGGCGTCTACAAGTACCGCCACGGTCAGGCGGAGGAGAAGGACCAGGTGGGCCTCACGACCGGCCTCGCCTGGACGGAAGTGGGCGGCGAACTTCTCACCATCGAAGTAGCCACCGTCACCGGCAAGGGGAAAGTGACGATCACCGGAAAGCTCGGAGACGTGATGCAGGAGTCCGCCCAGGCGGCCCTCTCCTACGTCCGCTCCCGGGCCGACTGGCTCGGCATCGACAAGAACCTCTTCCAGAAACTCGACATCCACATCCACGTGCCCGAAGGGGCGACCCCCAAGGACGGTCCCTCGGCGGGTATCGCGCTCGCGACGAGCATCGCTTCCGCCTTTACCAAGATCGCCGTCCGTTCCACCGTCGCCATGACGGGGGAAATCACCCTTCGCGGGCGGGTGCTGCCCATCGGCGGCCTTAAGGAAAAACTCATCGCGGCCCACCGGGGCGGCCTCAAGAAGGTTCTCATCCCCAAGGACAACGAAAAGGACCTGGCCGAAATCCCCAAGAAGATTCAGGCCGGCCTCCAGATCGTCCCGGTCGAGCACATGGACGAAGTGCTCGCCCACGCGCTTACGGCCCTGCCGGTGGCGGTCCAGACCCCCGCGCCGGCCGATGCCCCCCCGCCCGCTCCGGCGGCCCCGGCCTCCGAGGAGAGTTCCGACGACGAGGACGTGGTTCGGCATTAAGGGCTTTGAAATGACCCGGAGTGTCTTCTTATAATTACGGACGAGTAACGAAGTTTCCTTAGGTACCGGATCGCGGGGACACGATCGGGACGGGGAGAAGAAGAGGGTTCTTCCCCCGCCCACAGCCGCCCAGCGATGGAGTGGCGGGATTTTCCCCGCGGCGAGGACCCTGAACTCGCCCCGGGAATCCCGTGCGGGCATTTGATGTTGCAGGCCGCCGATTCATCCTCGGGGAAGAAAATCCTGGTCGTCGAGGACGACCGGCTGGCCCGCGCCTACATTCAGGAGGGCCTGCAAGACCTCCCCCACCAGCTCGTCTTCGCTACGAACGGCCTCGAAGGGCTCCAGCTCTTCCAGCAATCGCCTCCCGACCTCATCCTGGTGGACGTCCTTCTCCCCAAGATGAGCGGGTTCGACCTCTGCCAGAACATCCGCAGCCAGCCGCCGGGGCAGAACGTCCCGATCCTCTTCATGAGTGCCGTCTACAAATCGCTGGCCGTCCAGAACGAAGCCAAGGTGAAATACGGCGCCACGGATTTTCTCACCAAGCCGCTTAATTTGAATCTCCTGCGGGAGCGCATCAGCGTCCTCCTCCACACGGATTCCCCCACTCCCATCGCCGAGCAACCCGACGCCGAAACCGAAGTCTCATCCCCCTCGGTCGACACCGCCGAGGGTCGGGCCGGAGAGGAAGCGCAGGGCGATCTTGAGCGGGAACCCTTCGCCTCCGTCTTCTTCAAAATCCACCGGCACGGAGAGACGGGCGCCCTCCACCTGCGCCGGGGCAAAGTACGCAAGACCCTCTACTTCCAGGAAGGCGTCCCCGTTTTCGTCCAATCCAACCTTCTCAATGAAACCCTCGCCAAGCTTCTCGTCAGCTTGGGCCGGCTCTCCCAGCAGCAGATCGACGACACCCGCCTCATCGCCAAGCAGCGGAACCGCCTTCACGGTCAGGTCCTCGTCGACCTCAAGCTGCTCACGGCCGAGGAACTGGCCACCATGCTCGCCCTCCAGCACCAGGAGAAAATCCTGAGCGTCTTTTCCTGGGGTACGGGCAACTACGTGTTCGCCCGCGGGGCGATCCCTCCCCGGGGAGTCGAACTCCACCGTCCCGACACGCCGGTTCTCTTCACCCAGGGTGTCCTTGAACGGGTGCCTTTCGAGTTCATCCGGGACCGCATGGCTCCCCTGGCGGAGCATTTCCCCGTCTGGCTGCCCTTGCCGCTCCAGCCGCTGGCGGCCTTCCGCCTTCCCCCTGAAGCCCGGGTGCTGCTCGCCCAGATCGACGGCGCGGGGAATCTGAAGCGCACTCTCCAGGGCGTTCACCAGCCGGACTTCCTCCTGCGCCTCATCTACCTGCTTGCCATTTCCGGAAACCTCCGCCTCGCGGAAACGCCCGCGCCGGAGGAGATTGAAGCGACCCGCCAGACGCAAAAAGAACTCGCCGGTGCGCGGGACGTGGAGCGCTCGCCGAAGGCCGAAGAGGAGTTCTCCCTCGTCGAACGGATCGCCCGCAAATACACCACGCTCGAAACGGACGATTATTTCCAAGTCCTCGAAATCACCCGCACGGCGTCGGGCGCCGAAGTCCGGGAAGCCTACCTGCGCCTCGCCAAGCTCTTTCACCCGGAAAAAGTGGGCGCCGCGGTCGACCCCTCTTCCCGCGACAAAGTGGAAGCCATTTACGTGAAAGTGACGACGGCCTACGAAGTCCTCTCGGACGAGGACGACCGCACCTCCTACGAATCGAAACTCGCGGACCGCTAACGGCTTGCCCCTTCCTTCCAGGCGGCTAACCTGCCGCCCCGTTCAGGGGGGCCTTCTCCTTCGTGCCTGAAAAACCGGAAATCGCCGTCGTCGACGTGGACAAGACCCTGGTCGCCGGAAGCACGGGGCCGCTCCTGGCCAAACACGCGGCGCGGGGCCTTGCCGCCCTGCGGGTGGTCCCCAAGCTCCTCGCCCTCTCGACGCGCCTCGCATCTTCGCCCGACCTCGCCGGGGAAATGGCCATCCTCGGAAGCTCTCTCTTCGCCGGGAAGGAACCCACCGAGGCCCACGAGCTCGTCGAGCGGTGCTTCCGCAAGGAAATCCGCCCGCGCTTTTTCCGGTGGATGGTCGACCGCATCCGAGAGCACCAGGCGGCGGGCACGCGCATCTGGATCGCCGCGCCGGTGCCACAACCCCTGGCCGATATCCTCAAAGCCGAACTCTCGGCCGAAAAAGCCTTTGGTGTCGACGTGGAACGAGATTCCCGTGGGCGGCTCACGGACCGGGTCGTCCAGCCGCTTTGCTACCGCGAGGGAAAACGCGACGTCGTTTTAAAGGCCCTCTCGAAGGAAGGAATCTCCCCCGCTCGGGTCCGCTTCTACACGGACAGCGATTCCGACATCCCGCTCCTCGAAGCGGTGGGAGAGCCCGTGTGCGTCAATCCCACCCCCAAGCTCGAAGCCCTCGCCCGCGCCAAGGGCTGGCCCATCGAACGTTTTACCGAGACGATCGGCTGACGGAAAACAGGCTTATTTCAAAAGCGTCTCCCGAATCCAGCGAAGCCCCTCGATCTGGCGGACGCCGTGCCAGCAGAAGTGCTGCCCGTCGACGAGATAAATCCGCCCGAGCCGGGCGGCGGGGATGCCTTCCTGCGCCAGCAGTTCGTTCCGGTGCTTTTCCTTGAAGGGATAGGGCTCGCTCGAAAGGAAAATGACTTCGGGCGCCCGGCGGGCGATTTCCTCGTAAGCCGTCTCGGGGTACCGCACGGAATGATCGGCGAAGACATTTTCGAGCCCCGCCCGCTCCAGGACGTCGTGGATGAAGGTGTCGCCGTTGATCGTCATCCAGGGGTCTTTCCAGATGAAATAGGCCGCCCGGCGGCGCGATCCGTTTTTCTTGGCGAGGCTCGAAACCCCCTCTAGTTCCAGCTCGATCGCCCGGGCGATCTCCTCCGCTTTCGCGGCCGTGCCGGTCGCCTTTCCCGCGTCGCGGACGAAGGCCGCGCCCTCCGCGGCCGTCTTGGGAAAACTCTCGTGCACGGGGGCGAACGAGCGGATCGCCTTCACGTCCTCCGGGCGGTTTTCCTCCGTGTTCACGAAAACGAGGTCGGGCTTTAGATCCCGGATAGCGGCGATGTCGGGGTTCTTCGTCCCCCCCACCCGCCGGACGTGGGGCGGAAGGCTCCGGGGCCGTTCGCAATAACGCGTCACACCCACGATCCGGTCGGCCAGGCCCAGGGCGAAGAGCGTCTCCGTAGTGCTCGGAACGAGAGAAACGATATGGGATGGTGAAGGCGGCATGGTGCAATTCCTGATAAAAATTCGTAGCCCTTTACCTCTGCCTGCTTTCCACAAAGGAAGCAAGGCAAGCTGGCCCCGGTGAATCTTGTCCACCCTCCATCAATTTCGCATTGACAATCCCGATGGGGCCGTGGTTCACTGGGCACCGCCGGGGGCTGCTCCGGCTTTCCAATACCTCCAAGGAGTCTATCCATGAACGCCGCTCGCTGGCAGGAATTTGCCGACCGCGCCCTCGCGGGGAAACCCCTCACCCGGGAAGAGGCCAAGAGCGTCCTGCGCTCCCCCCCCACCGATTTCCTCTCCCTCATCGACGCCGCCTTCCGCGTGCGCCGCGAGTACCACGGCCTCAACGTGCGGATCCACTACCTCGTCAACGCCAAGATGGGCGGCTGTCCGGAGGATTGTGGCTTCTGCTCCCAGAGTTCCAAGTACACGACCTCCGTGGGCGAAGAGCCCATCCTCTCGGTCGAGCAACTCCTCGAAGGGGCCCGCAAGGCCAAGGCCGCCAAAGCCTGGAAGTACTGCATGGTGACGGCGACCCGGGGCCCTTCCACCCGCGACCTGGACGTCGTCTGCGAAGCGGCCGAACGCATCAAATCCGAAATGGACATCACCCTTTGCGCTTCGCTCGGAATCCTCACGCCCGAAAAGGCCCAGCGCCTTGCCAAGGCCGGGATCGACCGTTTCAACCACAACCTGGAAACGAGCGAACGGAATTTCCCCAACATCGTCTCCACCCACACCTACCAGGACCGGGTGAGCACGGTGAAGATCGCCAAGGAAGCCGGCATGGAGACTTGCTGCGGCGGCATCGTGGGCCTCAAAGAGAACGAAGACGACATCCTCGATCTCCTCTATGCCCTGCGGGAACTCGAGGTGGACTCGATCCCCATCAATTTCCTCAATCCCCGCCCCGGAACGCCGCTCGAAGTGGCGGCGCCCGTCGAACCCCTCTACGGCCTCAAGGTCCTAGCCCTCGCCCGGTTTCTAAATCCCAAGGCCGACGTCCGGGCCGCAGGCGGCCGGGAAGTCGTTCTTCGCTCGCTTCAGCCCTTCGTCCTCTACGCAGCCAATTCGATTTTCACGTCGGGCTACCTCACCACGGCCGGCGCCGCGCCCTCGGACGACCACCGGATGATCCTGGACCTGGGTTTCACCATCCAGGAAGTAGTGGAAGAACACGCGGACGAATGCGACGAACCCCACGCCTCCGCTGAGGCGAGGGCGTAACCCTCCGAAGGACCGCCGTGACGCCCCGGGCCCAAGCACTCGCCTCCGCCCATCCAGCGGAACCCGTCGATTTCGAATCCTTCCTCGAAAGCGGGATGGACGCCGTACGAAAGGCGGGCCTCTATCGCTTTTTCCGGCACATCGAAGGACCCATCGGCCCCGAAGTCACGATGCGGGACGAAAAGACCGGCGAGCGGCGCAAGGTCCTTCTTTTCTGCTCGAACAGTTACCTCGGCCTCTCCGATCACCCCGCCCTCAGGGAAGCCGCCGCCAAGGCGGCCCTCGAGTGGGGCGTGGGATCGGGAGCCTCCCGCCACATTTCGGGGAGCCTCTCCCTCCACCGGGAACTCGAAGAGCGCCTTGCCGCCTTCAAGGGCTGCGAGCGGGCGGTCCTCTACAACACGGGCTACATGGCGAACGTGGGGATCGTGAGCACCCTGATGGACTCGGGGGACGAGGTATTTTCGGATGAGTTAAATCACGCCTCCCTCATCGACGGCTGCCGCCTTTCGGGGGCGAAAAAGAGCGTCTACCGGCATTCGGATCTGGGGCATTTGGAAGAACTCTTAAAGGCCTCCCGCGCGAAGAAAAAGCTCGTTGTGACCGACTCCCTTTTCTCGATGGACGGTGATTTGGCTCCGCTCCCGGGAATCGTCGAAATAGCCCGACGCTACGGCGCCTGGACCCTGGTGGACGAAGCCCACGCCACCGGGTGCCTGGGCCGGGAAGGCCGGGGCGCCATCGAGCATTTCGGCCTTTCGGGCCAGATCGACGTGGTGATGGGAACCCTCGGAAAGGCCCTGGGGAGCTTTGGCGCCTTTGCCGCCGGTTCGGCCCGGCTGATCGAATACCTCATCAATCGTTCCCGAATGCTTATTTTCACGACAAGCCTGCCGCCCGCCGCCTTGGCAGCGACGCTTGCCGCCCTGGACGTCCTGGCCCGGGAACCGGACCTCCCCCGGCGCCTCGAACAAAACGCCCTGCGCTTGCGGGAGGGCCTTCACCAGAGCGGTTTTTCTACGCTAGAGTCCCGTTCGCACATCGTCCCCGTGGTGATCGGCGAGGCCGGGCCGACCATGGAGTTCGCCCGCAAGCTCTTCGAGCAAGGCGTCTTCGTCACCGGCATCCGCCCCCCCACGGTCCCGCCCGGCACGTGCCGGCTCCGGGTCACCGTGATGGCCACCCACACGGAAGGGCAGATCGACCGGATACTCGAAGCGACCCGGAAGATCGGCAAGGAACTGGGAATCGTATGAGCCCCCGCAAGAAAAAGCGCTCCGCCAAGAAACCCACGCGCCGGAAGGCCGCGCCCAAGAAGGCGAAGAA
>JBFLVN010000103.1:0-12290 GCA_040758475.1 Bdellovibrionota bacterium | reverse complement strand
AGCCCCCGCGCGGGGAAAAATTAAAATACCGCCCGCGAAAGTTCCGCCGGAGAAGAAAGCCGAATTTCTCTGGCGCGCCGACCGGCGGGCCCGCTCCTTCCCCCACGTCCGCCAGGTGAGCGTGGGTTTGCGGGACAGCCTGCAGGAAGTGCTCGTCGCCAATTCCGAGGGCATGTGGGCCGAGGATCAGAGGACCCAGATTTTCTTCTACACCCAGGCCGTCGCCGAGCGGAGCAGCCTCGTCCAAACGGCCTACGAACCTTTGGGCGGAACCGCCGGGTACGAAATCCTCGGAGGCGAAGCGTGCGAGCGGGTGGCCGAAGCCGCCGCCACCCGGGCGCGCATGCTTCTCTCCGCCGCCAAGCCCAAGGGCGGTCCCATGACCGTGGTACTATCGAGCCGCGCCGGAGGGACCATGGTCCACGAGGCCGTTGGCCACGGGCTCGAAGCGGACCTGGCCCAGGAAGGCCAGTCGGTTTACGAAGGAAAAGTGGGCGAGCGGGTCGCCTCGCCCCTTCTCACGATCGCCGACGACGCGACGCTCAAAGGGAAACGGGGCTCCTACCGTTTTGACGACGAGGGAACCCCGTCCCAGAAAACCGTATTGATCGAAAAAGGAATCCTCAAAGGCTATCTCCAGTCACGCCTCACGGCTTTTAAAGGAGGGGCGC
Source organism: Bdellovibrionota bacterium (assembly GCA_040758475.1). Classification (GTDB taxonomy): domain Bacteria; phylum JAGRBM01; class JAGRBM01; order JAGRBM01; family JAGRBM01; genus JBFLVN01. Next base: position 11,619 of record JBFLVN010000103.1, on the reverse strand, counting down.
GGCCCACGGGGAACGGACGGCGGGAATCCTACGAATGCTTGCCCGTCGTGCGGATGACGAACACGATGATCCTCCCGGGAAAAGACGACCCGGATGCCATCGTCCGGAGCGTGGAAAGAGGCCTCTTCGTCACCCAGATGGGCGGCGGACAGGTCAATACGGTGAACGGCGATTTCGTCTTCGAAGTATCGGAAGGGTATCTGATCGAAAAAGGAAAAGTCGGCCCACCCGTCCGGGGCGCGACGCTCGTCGGGAACGGCCCCCGCGTGCTGGAGGAGATCGACCGGGTCGGAAATGACCTGGGATTCGGGATCGGTACCTGCGGCAAGGACGGCCAGGACGTTCCCGTCGCCGACGCCCAACCCACGCTCCGCATCCCGGAACTGGTCGTGGGCAGCCAGGAGAGTTCCAAGTAGCTGGGAAATTTCAGGCGACTTGCGTACGGGGCGGCTTTCTCGGCCGGGGGCGCCCGGTCGAAAAAGGAAAGGCGAGAAGAAGGCCCGCTACGAAGCCCCCCAGGTGGGCGCCGTAGGCGACCCCGCCCATCTCCCCTTTCGATCCGTGAGCCGCCGCCCAGTAGTACTGGCCCGCCACCTGCAGGACGAGCCACAGGCCGATGAAGATGAACGCCCGGATCTGCACCCGGTACGCGATGATCAGGAAAAAAGCGATCGCCCGAATGCGGTGCCAGGGGAAAAAAACGAGGTACGCGCCCAGAACGCCCGCGATCGCCCCGCTGGCTCCCACAAGGGGAAGGTTCGACCGGGGACTCACCAGCACGTGCGTCGATGTCGCGAGAAAACCGCAAACCAAGTAGAAGACCGCGAAGCGGCCGTGGCCGAGCTGGTCCTCCACATTGTCGCCGAAAATCCACAGGAACCAGAGATTTCCGGCGAGATGAAGCCAGTTCGCGTGGAGCCAGGGAGAAGCGAATAACTCAAGCCAGGGCCCCGGCTCCCCCGAAAGTCCGACGCCCATGAGTTCCTTGGGCCGGAGGCCCCACTCCAATACCCATTTCTCGTACGGAAGGGGCTGGTAGAGCTCCCCGTAGGCGAAAACAGCGGCGTTGATGATCAAAAAAAGGTAGACGAAGAACGGAACCGTGCGGGAAGGGTTTTCATCGGCGTATGGAAACACGAACGGCCCGCCTCTAAAAGAGCGATCCTAGCCGCGACAATTACGGAAATAAAATCCTCAGGGCTGCTTGCGCGCGGGGGACGAAGGCTGCTGGGCCACGGCTTCGCCGGAGGCGGGGGCGCCCCGCCACACGTAAAGCGGGTGGCGCGTAAAGAGGTTCTGGTCGTCGCGCGCCACGATCCAGACGAGATTCGATCCGGGCTTCAAAGGGACTTTCACGTTGAACCGGATCTTGTCGAGCAACGCACCCGCGGAAGCTTCGTAGGAGTGGTAGTAGATCTTTTCCCCCTCGGCGACGACGAAGACGTCCTTGAGGCGGCCGTCATCCCGGAGTTCGCCGGTAAGTTGAATCTCTGCCGCGTTTACTTGAAGGCCGGCGTTCGCGTCCCCCCCCACGTCGACGAGCGGAGGGGAAATCATACGCGCGGCGGCGGCTTCGAACGCCTGGGCCGGAGGGGCCTGTTTTCCGGAACGGATCACCGGGAAGCGGATTTCCTCGGCGATCCCCTCTCCCATCTTCAAATCCGCCACGGAAATCTCGAGCTTCACCTCGTCTTCCACGAGCTGTGGGCGGACCTGGAAAAGCACGCGGCCTTGCCCCTGGGTTCCCGGCGCGAGGGCCGGAAGCTTTACCGTCCCTTGCCCTTCCGGAATGGACGCGCCGGGGCCCGAAAGGCTGTAAATGCGGAGTACCGAACTCTCGCTCGGGCCGTCTCCCACGTTGCGGACCGTCACTTCCAAGGCGGCGGTCTCACCGGGGCTCACGCGCCCGTCTCCGTTCCCGATGACTCCCTGCGCCGGCGGCCCGTCCACGAGCCGGTAGGAAATGGAGAAATCCGGGCGGGGTTTTCCCTGGATTCGGACGGCGGTCTGCTGCTGCCCGAGTACTTCGCCGCCATCGGCCCGCAGGCTCAGCATCACTTCGGCCGTCCGGCCCACGATCCCCTGGGGGAACTGGACGGGCAGCTTCTGAGTGGAGGACGCCCCGGGGGCGAGCTTGCCCACGATGAATTGCCGGTGATCGAGGGAGGCGACATCCGACTTCGTGACGAGAACGAGCCGGTACACCGGCGAGGTTCCCCGGTTCGTCACCTTGAGCCGGAGAAATCGCTTCTCTCCCGCCAGGGCGGCGGGTTGGACCGCGCCCGCGGCGTCGGTCACTTCGAACTTCACGTCCAGGTTGGCTGGAAGAGCGGTTTTCCCGGAGGACCAGTCGAGTCCCCGGCGCGAGAATACCTGATGAATCGAGGCTTCTTGCTTGCTTCGCTCCTGGGAGAGGATCGAACGGACGGCGTCCAGGAGCGCCTGACGCTGCCACCCCTTGGCCGCCAAAATAGCCCGCCGGGCGAATGCGGCTGGAAAATCCTTGGCCAAATCGAGCTTCTTTCCGCTGGGCTCTTCGGGGGGCGCGGCCTCGGCTTCTTCTTCCGAATCACCTGCGCGTTTTTCCGATTCCACTTCCACAAGAAAGTCCAGGAATTCAGAGGGCTTTTCAACAGCCTTGGCCGACCCGGAGAGGTGGTATTCCAAATCCTCTTCCCGGCGGCCGTTGTCCAGGGAGAGGATCCGGGCTTCCTCCTTGGCGACTTCGACGGGCGAGAGGGCGATGGCCGGCGTCACGCCGATCGACTGGATCGAGCGGTCGCCGGGGGTAAGGTATTCAGCCACCGTCAGCTTGAGCGCCCCGCCTTGCGGAAGCTCGAAGACGTTCTGGACGGAACCTTTGCCGAAGGTCTGGGACCCCACGACGATGCCCCGGCCCTGGTTCTGGATGGCGCCGGCCACGATCTCGGAAGCCGAGGCGCTCCCTTCGTTCACGAGCACCACGACGGGATAGAGGCGCTCGGTCCCGAAAGGCTTGGCGCGCTTCACGTCCCGGCTCGCGCGGCCGGCCACCGTCACGATGTCGCCCGATTGGAGGAAAACATCGGCCACCTGGACCGCCTGATCGAGAAGCCCCCCTGGATTGTTCCGAAGGTCGAGGACGAGACCGCGGAACGCCTCGCCGCCTCCCGCTTGTGCCTGGAGGACGGCGAGTTTTTCCTTGAGCTTGCTCGAAGTGTTTTCCTGGAAATTCTTGATCCGGACGTAACCCACGTTCTGGGAGAGCAGTTCCCCTTCGATCGATTCGATCTCGATCCGGGCGCGGGTCAGGGCGTGCTCGATGGGAGCGGATTCCCCATCCCGTTCGGTCGTAATGTGGACGACGGTGTTCTCTTCACCCCGAAGCTTTCGGACCGCCTCGTCGAGGGGCATGTTCTCCGTCGTCTCGTCTTCGATCCGCGTGATGCGGTCTCCCGCGCGGATACCAGCGCGGGCGGCGGGCGTTCCGTCCAAGGGACTGATGACTGTGAGTTTCTCCTCCCGGATGCCGATGACGATCCCGATGCCACCGAAAGAGCCCTGCGTGGTCACCTGGAATTCCTGATAAATTTCCGGCGCCAGGACCCTCGAATGGGGGTCGAGCACCGTGAGGAATCCGTTGGTCGCGGCGTATTCGATGTCCGAAGGGTCGATCTCGCTGCGGAGGTTCCGCTGGACGAAACCGTAGATTTTCTTGAGTACGTCCAGGACGGCCACCGCGCTGGTCATGGAATCGGCGGGAAAGCTCTTCTTGGCCAGGTTCATCTGGGCATGAACCACCGGCCGGCCCGGCTCGTAATCGGCTTCGAACTCCGGGACCACCGCTTCGATAGCGCGCAGGGCTTCCTGGAGTCCTTTGCCGTAATCAATGCGGCCCAAATCCAGGTAGGTTTCGCTTACTTTCTGGAAAGTCGCGGTCGTCACCTGGGCGGCTGAAAGGCTCGAAGCCCCGCCCGCGGCGTCGCCGCGGGGAGTGAGCACGAGCAGCGTGCCAGCCATCCCAAGGGCCGCAAGGGGTGAAAGGAGGGACCGCCAGCGGCCCCAAAAGCCCTGGTAACGCGTCGATGAGGGAATCACAAAAGAACCACCAAGTGGAACGACTTCCTTCTTATTGTTAAGGACGGGGCTGGCGAAATCAACCCAAGTACCCGAAACAAATGGGAAATTAACGATTTTTCACGGCAAGAGGCGTTCTCCTCTAGGGTCCGCACACGCCTTCTTGCGTTAAAGGAGGCTTCGGGGATCGACGTCGAGAAAAAGACGCGCCGAACGGAGGGATGGCGCCCCCGGTGCCCGCCGTTCGAGGAAAGCCAGAGCTTCCTGGAGCACCTTCGCTTCCCGCGCTTTGGCGAGCACTTGCCAGCGGTACCGTCCACGGAGGCGCGCGAGAGGAGAGGGCGCGGGGCCGAGCACCTTCGCCTCCACGCCGGGGCGTTCAAGAACTTCCCGGAGGCAATCGGCCACCCACCGGGCGCCGCGTTCGGCCTCCGCGGAAACTCCTGAAGAAATCCGCGCGGCCGCAAGCCGCCAGGCCGGCGGATATCCCAGGGCGGCCCGGCTTTCGAGCTCCGCGCCGGCAAATTCCCAAAGGCGGCTCTCGCTCGCCTTGGATAAGAGAGGCGATTCGGGGTCGAACGTCTGGAGGAGGACGAGTCCCGGCTTGTCTCCCCGGCCCGCGCGGCCGGCGACCTGGGCGAGGCTCTGCCAGGCTTCTTCTTCCGCGCGGAAATCCGGAATACTCCAGGCGAGGTCCGCGAGCAACACGCCCACGAGCGTCACCGCCGGAAAATCGTGCCCTTTCGTGACCATCTGCGTCCCCACGAGGACGTCGATCTCCCGACGGCGCATTTTTTCGACGATCCGGAAAAGCTCTCCCTTGCGGGCGAGGGCGTCGCGGTCCAGGCGGGCCACGCGGGCCTGAGGAAATCTTTTCGCGACCGCCCGTTCCACCTGCTGGGTCCCAAGGCCCGCCGGGGCGAGGCGCGTTCCGCCGCAGGAAGCGCACGTTTGTGGAACGGCCGAGGCGTACCCGCAATAGTGGCAAAGAAGGCGGCCTCCTTCCTCGTGCACGCGCAGGCGCACCGAGCAATTGGGACAGGAGAGCTGTGTCCCGCATTCGTGGCACAGGAGCGTGGTGGCGAAGCCCCGGCGGTTCTGATAGAGGATCGCCTGTTCCCCTTCTCCTAGAACGCGTTCGAGTTCTTTTTCCAAACGGCTGGATAAAAACCAGATTCTTTCTCCGGAATCCTGTTTCCCCTTGGCTCGAAGGTCCACGATCTCGACCGTGGGGAGAGACCGCCCCCCCACCCGCTCGGGAAGTTCGAGAAGCTGGTAGCGCCCGGCCCGGACGTTGGAGAGGCTTTCGAGCGAAGGAGTGGCCGAGCCCAACAGAACGGCGGCCCCTTCGATCTGAGCCCGTTTGATGGCCGAGTCGCGGGCGTGGTAGGCGGGAACGTCTTCCTGTTTGTAAGTCCCCTCGTGCTCCTCGTCGACGACGAGAAGACCCAGGTTCGGAAGCGGCGAGAAAAGCGCCGACCGGACGCCAAGCGCCACGCGGGCCTGCCCCGCTCGCAGGCGCTGCCACTCGTCGTGGCGCTCTCCCTTGGAAAGGCCGCTGTGCAGTACGGCCGCGTGTTCGCCCAACCGGGCGCGAAACCGGATGGCGAGTTGGGGCGTAAGCGCGATCTCAGGGACGAGGACGAGTGCCGTCTTGCCGAGCGAGAGGACGCGCTCGATGGCCCGCAGATAGACTTCCGTCTTGCCGCTCCCCGTCACGCCCCAGAGGAGATGAACCGAGAATCCCCCCTCCCCAAGCGAACGCTCAAGGGCCTGGAGGGCCCGGGCCTGGGCGGCCGTGGGAACGGGCGCCTCGGAAAATTCCGTGGAAACCTCCGCCCAAGGATCGCGGTGACGGGCCCGCTTTTCGCGGCGTACGAGCCCCCGTTCTTCGAGCCCCCGGAGCGCGGAGGCAGCGCCCGGAAACCGCTCTTCCAGATCGGCCGTATCGCTGGCCCCGTCCTCTGTGAGCGCCCGGTAGATTTCGCTTTGTTTGGGGGCACGGGAAAAAGCGGCCTCGAGATCCGCGGGCTCTGCTGGAACGGCTTCCCACCAGGAACTCTCCCGTGCGGCGGCACCAAGACGAGCGCCTTCCCACTCGATCGAGACCGCCCCAGCGCGCTCGAGAACCCGCAGGCGGTGGTGGAGCGCCTCCCGGCCCGCCTTCCGGGCCAGGGTGGCCGCGGGGATTTCCCGGCTCCCTTCGCCCCCGAGCAGGGCGAGGGCGGCGTAGTAGACCTCCCGCGTAGCCGATGGCAGGCCCGCCACATCCACGAGTTCTCCTTCCGGCGGGACGGTGAGACGCACCCGCTCGGGGCCGCGCGCCCACCCGGCTCCGGGCGGCCCTGCAAGACGGGCCACCTCTCCCAGAGGCGCGTGGTAGTACCGCGCCACCCAGGCGCAGAGTTCCCGGAGCGGCCGGCCCACGATGGGCGAGGAATCGAGCACGTCTTCGAGATCGCGGATTTTCCCCGGAGCGAGCCCCTCCGGCGGTTTTTCATCCAGGCTCCAGAGGATTCCCACGAGACGGCGGCGGCCGAAGGGGACGAGAACCCGGTGGCCCGGGTGGGCGAGCTCTTCGAGCGCCTCCGGAACGCGGTAGGTAAAGAGCCCCTGGTGGACGCCCGGCACGGCGACCAGCGCGTACCGGACTTTGCGAGGGACTTTCTGGTGAGCCACGAAACCCGTGCGAGCGGACTAGTGCTTGCCGCCGCGTTTTCCACGGCCTTCAAGCAGCGGCATGAGAACGTGGATTCCAAGGACGACGAAAGCCGTCCACGCCCAATCCCAAGCACTTAATTCCGCGATCATGGAACGCCTCCGGTCTGTTTCTTGGAAGCGCCGTTTAAAAGAAGCGCGCCCAGATCGAAAGCCGCTGGATCTTCGGGGGGATTCTCACGGACGGAGAGGAGAACGAATTCCTCGGCCAGTTCGCCGTTCACCCAAAGAGCCACGCGCTTGGGATAGTACTGGACGATGTCGTTCTTGTATTCGCTGAAGATCGCCTTGTAGGGGGTCCCTTTGGGACCCGTCCAATGAAATTCCACGGGGAAATAGTCCCGGTTATCGAACCACGCCTGAGCGCCCGGCAGGGCCGCAAGGCCCGAAGGCGGCGGCGAGCCGCGCCGGGGAATTCCCAAGACGAGCGCCACCTTCCCGCCGCCGTAGGGGGCGAGCCGGGTCTTCTGCCAAGGGACACCCGCTTCGGAGAGGCGCGAGAGTAGCCAGAGGGTGGGCGGGTGGTCGAGGAGGACGCCCTGCTCCTGCGCGAAAGAGCGTTCCGGAGCCAAGACCTCGGCGCCCGGCGCGAAAAAATACGCAAACCAGTACCGGGCCGGAGATTCGGAAGAAAGGCGCACGCCCCCGCGCACCACGCCTTGAGCGGCAGCCGCTGCTCCGTGCTGGAGCACGGCCGCCCAGGGTCCTTTCGCGCCGGTCCGCAGGAGGCGGAAGCGGCCGGGCCGGCGGTAGAGGAGCGTGGCTTCGGCCACCTCCGGCGTGCCTTCGATCCCTTCGTGAAGGATGTGCTGTGCGCGGACTTCCAGGGCCGAAAGGTGGGAGAGCTTTTGCGTCCAGTACTGAAGGGCTTTTTCAGGCGGAAGGGAATAGGCCGCCGCCAAGGACGGCCCGAACCCGAGCACGAGTAACAGAATGAATCCCGCGCGGCGCATGAAACTTCCCCGCCCTTCATAGCCGCGCGGCGGCGGCGGGGCCAGCCGGTTTCAAAACCCCTCCCCAGCCGGTATGCTGGAGGCGTGTGAGGGAGCCCGCGTCGATGGCCCGGCGGCGAACTTCTGTTTTTTCGATGATGGAGGAAGCCCTGGGAGGGACCTCCGGCGGCGCTTCCGCTCTTAAAGACTTGCTCGGCTCGCTCACCCCCCGCCTCTCCGAACGTCTCTCCGAAGCCCGCCGGCTCCTGCGGGAAGAAATGGAACGCGCCGCCAAAGAAGCGGGCGGCCCCAGCGAAGGCCAGGCCGAAGCGTTGGTCGAAATGCTCTACGCCCAGGTATCGAATTTCGAAGAAAGAGGCAGCCGCCGCGGCGTTATCCGGCGTACGGGCACCCGCCTCTTAAGGGCAGCGGTCGTCGAAGTGGAACTCGCCCTCCTCCCCCACCGGGCCGGGGCGTTCCGTTTGCTTGGCGCCCGCCGGAGCGAGGATTTCGAATCCATCAAGAAAAAGTACCGCGCGCTCGCCAGGGAACACCATCCCGACCGACCCGGCGGCGATCACAAGAAAATGCAGGAATTGAACGAGGCATACCGCATTGTCTCCCGCATGAAGGGTGCCTAGGTTTTTCCGTCAACTGTCCCCTGTATCCAGCTTTTCAAAATCACAAAAGGGGACGAAAGGTCTTTGATTTGACGGTTAACGGGCGTTTCCTATAGATAGGTCTTTTTCTGTCAAATCGCAGTGTCTATGAACAACGCCACGGGTTAAGGGGGGGCACGATAACGCCGGGCGGGGGCGATCCTTTGGCCGTAAAGTTCGATCCCGAAAAACTCCGAAAAGATCTGGGCGGGCGGATTCGCGCGTTTCGTCACAGCGCGGGACTCACCCAAGCGGAACTGGGCGATCTCGCCCAGATCGGAAACGAGTTCCTGAGCCGCCTCGAACACGGGCGTGGCTCCCCTTCGCTCGACACCTTGGGGCGCCTCGCGGCGGCCCTGGGTGTTCCTCTCTCGGAACTTTTCGCGAGCGAAGAGCCCCCCGCTCCCCTCAAGCGCTCGGCCCGCCGCATCGAACGGGCCCTCTACCGGGCGCAGGAAGACGACGCCGAACTCCTCGCCGGAATCGCCGAACAAGTGGCCCGCCACCGCCAGGCTTCCAAGGAAAAGAAAAAGTAGTTCCCGCTAGGTCTTCGAGATCAAGAAACTGCCCATCGCCAGATAATCGAGGCCGCACGAATAAAACGTGCTGATGGCTTCGAAGGGCGTCAGAACGATGGGCTGGCCCTTCACGTTGAAGGAAGTATTCAGCACCGCCGCCGCTCCGGTGCGTTTCTCCATCTCTTCGAGCAATTTCCAATAAAGTGGCTGGTGTTTTTTCGATACGGTCTGGACGCGGCAGGTCCCATCCACATGAACGGCCGCCGGGATTTTCTTTTTTCCGTTTTCGTTCGCCTGGAAGGCTACGAGCATGAAGGGGGATTTCCGGGGCGCTTCGACAAACTCCTGGATTTTCTCCTCCTGGATCGAGGGTGCGAAAGGGCGCCAGGGTTCGCGCCACTTTACTTCCTTGTTCACCTTGTCCTTCATTTCTGGAAGTCCCGGGTGGGCCAGGATGCTCCTTGCGCCCAAAGCCCTCGGGCCCACTTCGCAGCGCCCCTGGAACCACGCGAAAATCTTTCCTTGAGAAAGAAGCTCCGCCGTCCTGGCGGCGATATCGGAACATTTTTCGAATTTGGCAATCTTGCTTTTCCGGATGGCGTCTTCGATCTCGGCATCCGAATACTGCGGCCCCCAGCAGGCATGCTCCATCACGAATTCGGGCCGCTTTCCCGTTTCACGGGCATGGGCGCAAAGGGCCGCGCCCAGGGCCGTTCCCGCGTCCGAGGAAGCCGGTTGGACGAAAAACCCCTCCACGTCCGGACGCTTCGAGAATTTCCCGTTCATGGAGCAATTGAGCGCGACGCCACCCGCGAGGCAGAGATTTTTGGAGCCCGTCTCTCGCAACAGGAAATCCACCCAGCCATGGCCCGCCGCTTCGAGCGTGGCCTGGAGGCGGGCGGATAACTCTTTGTGCTCGTCGCGGATTTCTTCCCCAGCGCGCCGGTGGGGGATGGAACGGAAGTATTCTCGCGCCGCCGCTTCGTCGATCCGCGGGGGAGCCCCGTCCCGGCGGTGGAGGAACTCGAAGGGCCGCGTCTTTTCGTCCTGAGCGTAGGCGGCAAGGCCCATCACCTTCCCCTCTTCCGAATGCTTTCGGAACCCGAGAATTTCGGTGACGGCTTCGTAGAGAATCCCAAGGCTTTGTCCCACCGGAATGCGCCGCAGGACGCGGATGGCTGCCCCCTCTCCCACGGCGAGCATGCCGCTCGCAAAGCCTCCCCGGCCGTCCAGCACCAGAATCGCCGCCCGGTCGAAGGGGGAGCAGAAAAAAGCGCTCGCCGCGTGGGCGAGGTGGTGCTCGACGAACCGGACTTTCGATTTGTCGGGAACCATGCGGCCGAAAAGGTTCCTCGTCCCGAAATAATGAGTGGAGAGAAATCCCAGTTCCCCTTCGATCGTGAGGGGGCTCAGGCCGAAGCGCCCGAGGAGAAATTCCCGCAAGAACCCGGCGGCGTGTTCCCGCGGCCGCTCGTGGCCGATGGCCAGGAGGTCCACCTCTTCCAGGGAGGTTTCCGCTTCCCGCAGGCAGTACTGGGTGGCCTGGGTAGGGAGCATGCGGGGAGCGTGTTTCACATGGACGTACCGCTCTTCTTCCACTGTGGCGATGAGCCGCCCGTCCACGAGCGTGGCGGCGGCGGAGTTGTAGGAAATGGGCGAAGTGAGGCCGAGAATCTTCAAGGGTTCGTCCAAATGGGAACGAGCTCAAGTCTAGACGCGGGAAACGGGATCACCAAAAAAACACGGCCTGAAAATTCTACGCCTCGCCGGGCCGCGCCTCGTGCACGGCCGGGCCCGCTTCCGTCACGTGACCGAAGAGTTTCTCGCCCAGAATCTCCTCGGCTAATTTCCCACCTTCGATCGCTTTTTCCTTGGAAACACCGCATTCGACACCCAGTTCATGCAGGAGGCAGACCCAATCTTCGGTCGTCAGATTCCCCGTGTACCGCATGTCGGCGCCTTCCACAATTCCTCGCGGCCGGCCGCCGATGCCGCCGAAGGAGCCGTCGAACCGTTCGACACCCGCCCGCAGGGCCGCGATGGAATTCGCGATGGCCACACCCCGTGAATCGTGGAAATGGGCGATAAGCTTTGCGCCTGGAACCTCTCTCTTCATGTTCGTGAAGAATTCTTCCGCTTGCACGGGGTTGGCCTGGCCTGTCGTATCGCCGAACTGGATTTCATCGGCCCCAAGCCCCGCGAACTCCTTCGCGAGCCGTGCCACCCGCTCGAAGGGGATGTCCCCTTCGATGTGGCAGCCAAAAGAATTGGAAATGCTCCCGATCACGTAGAGTCCCGCCTGCCTGGCACGGGGGACGATCTTTTTAATGCCTTCCACCGCCTCGGAGACGGTCATCTTCACGTTCTTCTTCGAGTACGCCTCGCTCGCAGCCAAAATGACCGTCACCGCCGTGGGGCCCGCGCCCTTAGAGAGAAGTTCGAGGCAGCGGTCCATTCCTTTTTCATTCGGAACGAGGGCGATGTACTGGACGCCCTTTTTCCGTTTGATCTTCGCCAGGACTTCGGCCGAATCGAAAAACTGAGGGAGGTATTTGGGGTGGGCGAAACTCGTCACCTCGATCAGGTCGAACCCCGCCTCTGTGCAGAAATCCACCATCCGGACTTTCTGTCCGGTTGAAATTTGCTCGGACCGGTTCTGGAGGCCATCGCGGCAGAAGCACTCGCAAAGCCGCACGCGTTTTGGAAAATTCGCCATCGGAAAAACTCCCGGAAGAG
>JBFLVN010000102.1:0-12324 GCA_040758475.1 Bdellovibrionota bacterium | reverse complement strand
GCCCCGCCGGCCGCGCAGATCACCGCCCGCGCGGTGATCGCATAAAGCTTTCCGTCCCGCACGCCCAAACCCAGGACGCCTCGGACCCGGCCGTTTTCTACGAGGTAATTCGTAGCGGCGACGCGGTTTAGAATCTGCGCCCCCGATTGTTCGGCCGCCCGGGCCAAGATGGGCTTTATTCTTTCACCGCGAATCCGGATCGAACCCCGGCCCCGGGGTTTGTAGGAACCATCTTCTTCTTTGACGATGGGGAGGCCCCAACCCTCGACGAAGGGGACTTGTTCGTTTACGCGCTTCGCAATGGAGTAAACGAGGTCTTCCCGCACGAGGCCATGGGAATCCTTGCGGACGTATTCGAGAAACGATTCGGGCGTCTGCCCCTTGGTCACGTAGCAATTGAGCGAACTGATGCCGGCCGCGAGGCAGCCGGAACGGATCACGTGGGCTTTCTCAAGAAGAAGGACCCGGAGGTTTGGCGCCTGGGCCTTGAGGCGCGCGGCCGTAAAGCACCCGGCCGCGCCGCCCCCCACGATCAGGACGTCGGTATCGAGCCGGACGACTTCACCGATTTTCGCCACATTCCCCACTCGTCCGCTTGCGCTTCCTTCCAGAGGCTCCGTGAACTTACGCGGCCACCGGCACGTTCTTGGCGTTCAAAATGCCGTGCTTGCGGAGGGCCGCCAGGACTTTCTCGACACTTTGATCCAGGGTTTCCTTGTGCGTGTCGCAAACGACCTCGGGATCAAGCGGCGCCTCATAAGGATCGTCGATCCCCGTGAATTGCTTGATCTCGCCGGCCCGGGCCTTCTTGTAGAGGCCCTTCACGTCCCGCTTCTCGCACTCTTCAAGGGGCGCGGCGGCGTACACTTCGATGAAATTCGGTCCCACCATCTTGCGCACCTTGTCGCGGATTTCCCGGTACGGGCTGATGGCGGCGGCGATGGCGATCACGTTGTTGCGCGTAAGCACTTCGCAGACCCAGCCGATCCGCAGGATGTTCGTGTCCCTATCTTCCTTCGAGAAGCCAAGGCCCTTGGAAAGGTGGGTGCGGACCACGTCGCCATCGAGCACTTCGACCTTCATGCCCGACGCCTTGAGGCGTTTTACGAGTTCGTCCGTGATCGTGCTCTTGCCCGCGCCCGAAAGACCCGTGAACCAGATGGTGCAACCTTTGTGTTCCATGATTTTGAAAATCCCCAGTTGAATGATGTGAATTTACCTGGAGAGCGCCTGGCGGAAGCGCCATCGCTCACCAAGAGGCGCGCAAACTACTTTTCGGGGCCAAGGCAAGTCAACGGCGGCCCCCGGCATATCCACCATGAAGCTAGGGATTCGCCGGTGTCTTTGAAACGGCGGGTCTTGCGCTATAAGGCCTCGCGATGGAACTCGAGCACGAACTAAACCCCGAACAACTTGACGCCGTACAGACGACGCAAGGGCCCCTCCTCGTCCTGGCGGGGGCCGGATCGGGGAAAACCCGGGTCATTACTTACCGGATCGCCCACCTGATCCGGGACCAGGGAATAGACCCCTGGGGCATCTACGCCGTCACCTTTACGAACAAGGCGGCGGCTCAGATGAAGGCCCGGGTCGAATCCCTCCTGGGAGGGACGGGCCTTGGGGGCCTGTGGATCAGTACGTTCCATTCTTCCTGCGTCCGCATCCTCCGGCGGGACATCGAGCGCTTGGGGTTTAAATCCCACTTCGTCATCTACGACGACAAGGAACAGCTCCAGGTCTTAAAGGAAGTTTTAAAGGACTTGGACATCTCCGACCGGGTAGTGGACGCCCGGTCGGTGGCCTGGAAGATCGACCAGCTCAAAAACGCGGGCCACACCCCCCGGGATTCGGATTCCTGGAACGTGGGCTTCACCCTGGGAGAGGACAAGCTCCAACGCATCTACGCCACTTACCAAGAGCGCCTCCTCAAGATGAACGCCCTGGATTTTGGCGATCTCCTCCTCCTCACGGTTCGTCTCTTTGAGGAGCACCCGGACGTCCTCGAAAGTTACCGCCAGCAGTTCCAGTACGTCCTCGTGGACGAATACCAGGACACGAACCGGGTCCAGTACCGGCTCGTCAAACTCCTCTCCGAACCCCGCTGCAACATTTGTGTCGTGGGGGACGACGATCAGAGCATCTACAAATGGCGCGGCGCCGACCTCGGGAACATCCTGGATTTCGAGAAGGATTTTCCCGGCACCAAGGTCATCAAGCTGGAGCGCAATTACCGCTCCACCGGAAAAATTCTTGAAGTGGCCAACGGCGTCATCTCCTGGAACAAGGAGCGCAAGGGGAAAGTCCTGCGCGCCACGCGGGAAGCGGGCTCTTATCCCACCTACCACCTCGCCTTGGACGAGCACGAAGAAGCGCGGTTTACCGCGGACCAGGCCCTGCGCATCCGGGGCGAAGAGGAGCGCAACTGGCGAGACTTCGCCATCTTTTACCGGACCAACGCCCAGAGCCGTGTTTTGGAAGAAGAACTCCTGCGCCGCCGCGTTCCGTACGTGCTGGTGGGCGGCCAGAAGTTTTACGAGCGGGCAGAAATCAAGGACGCCCTCGGGTATCTTCGGCTCCTCATTAATCCGGCCGACGACATCGGCTTCCTCCGGATCGTGAACTCCCCTCCCCGGGGGATCGGCGGGAGCACGATCGAAAAGCTCGAAGCCATCGCGCGCGAGCGGAATTTGACGCTGCTCGCCGCTTCGCAAATCGCGGCCAAGGAAAATCTCCTGGGAACCGGACCCAAGGGAAAACTCCAGGCTTTTCTCGATCTCTACGACAAGCTCTCCAAGATCGCCAAGGAATTCGGCCCTTCGGACCTTCTCCGAAGCGTTCTGACCGATACGGGCTACATCCGCTCCCTGGAAGAAGATGGCTCAGTCGAATCCCTCTCACGGATCGAAAACCTGGACGAACTCGTAAACGCCGTCTCCGAATACGAAGAAGCAAGTGAAAATCCCCAGATCGCGGAGTTCCTGGAACGGGTCGCCCTGGTGGCCGACATCGACGGCTACGCCGAGGCCGAGGACCGGCTCGTCCTCATGACCCTTCACACGGCCAAGGGGCTCGAATTCCCGGTCGTGTTCCTCACGGGCCTGGAAGAAGGGCTCTTCCCCCACGAGCGCTCGACGCTTGAAGACGCGGCCCTCGAAGAAGAGCGCCGTCTCTGCTATGTCGGCATTACGCGGGCCATGGAACGGCTCTATCTAACGGGAGCCCAGCAACGGCGCGTCTTCGGGCAGACTTTTGTGAACGAACCCTCGCGTTTCCTTCACGAAATCCCGCCGCACCTTCTAAAGCTCTCGGGACTTGCCGAACCCCGGGCCCAGCGGGAAGAACGCCGGATCGTCCGCCATCGCCCAGAGCGAAGGGAGATCGAAACGCCCGTCTTCACCCAGGCTCTTGGGAAAGGCCCCATCTCGTCCTCCTTTAAATTCACATTCCCCACCGGAACGCGGGTGGATCATCCCACTTTCGGGGCAGGGGTCGTCAAAGAGGCATCTTTCGTGGGCGGCCAGGAGAAGGTCACCGTCGCTTTCGCCCGTCACGGGGTCAAGAAGCTCATGGTGAAGTTCGCGAATTTGAGAAGGGCGTGAATTGACAGAGCTTGCGCGGCCCGTATAGGTAACGGCGCGACTCCAGGGGTCCAGGGAGCATCCAGATCATGACCAAGAAACCCGCGGCCGGTGAAGACGATTTTTTCGCCAAGGAAGACGCCCTCCGGGTCGAAAAACTCCGCAAGAAGCTCGACGGGGAACGGGCCCAGCGCGAGGCAGAGAACCTCAAAAAAGCTCATTGGATGCGTTGCCCCAAGTGCGGCAATGAGATGAAGGAAGTGGCTTACCGGCAGGTCATGGTCGACCAATGCGGCAAGTGCGGCTATGTCGGTTTCGATGCGGGCGAACTCGAAATCGTGGCTGGCGCCAATCAGGGGTTCCTGCGGAGCGTGCTCGGAGCGCTCACAAAGAAATAGCCGCTTCCGGCTCTACCGAATCCACGCTACGAGCCCTGCCCGGCCGCCGATGCCGGAGAGGTCCAGGCCTTTTCCACCAAAATTATTGATTCGCTGCCAGTGGAAACCCGTATCTAAATAAAGGGCATCGATCCCGTCGGCCCGGAGGGATCGCTGGCTGCTCGCATCGAGTTGGTCGATCCGGAAGAGAAGCCCGCCTCCGGCATTTACGCCCCATTTAAAACCCCAAACCGCCTCGTCCTGAGGATCGGCCCCCGCTTCGCTCCGGAAGAAAAGCCCTCCCACGCCGCCCCTTCCATAGGGCACGATGGGAAAATCCCGGTCGAAAAGAATGCGGTAGCGGAGCGAAGCGGAGAAGGGCGCCATCCAAAGAACGTCTTCATTGGCGATGGGGACCGGCGGATTCGAGCCCTCGGCAATCTGGTGGCCTGCGTCGCGCCGGAAACCCGCCGAAAGCAAAAAGTCCAGATTCCGTACCAGATGCCAGCCACCTTCGGCGTTGAAGGCGTGGGCGTCTTTTCCAAAAATCAATTCTTGATTGGAATCTTCTTGTTTCGTGATCTCGTATTCGAAGGCAGCCCAGTACCGGCCCTGCCGGGGCGAAACTTCTTCTCCCCGCAGAGCGGCCCTGGAAAAAACCTGGGCGGAAGCGGGGGCGGGCGCGAAGGCGAGACCGCCGAGCAGAATCACTCCCATCACGGCAGAGCCTTTTTTCTTCGAGAGGAGCGAGAATTTTCCCCTCCGCAAGGCGAGCGCGAGAAGGATCGCCGCAATCCATACGGCACCATCGGCAGCACCCATTCCGACACCGCCACGGAGAGAACCGCACCCCTCTTCGCCCGTCAATTCGATGATCCCCTGCCCCGGCACAGGTGTCTCCGTCAGCGTCAAAGGAGTTGCAGAAGCATTCCCCGCCTCGTCGATGGCATAAACGTCGAAGGTGTACGAAGTGTTGTTTGTAAGCCCCCCCAGATTGAAAGACATCTCGGGAGTGGCCCGCTCGACGTCCTGTTGAGCTGGGGGATTCGTAAAGTCGATGTAGAATCCGCCGATTCCGGAAAACACTCCGTTGCCCGGATCGGGGTCCACGGCTTGCGTAAGGACCACCCGGAGGAGCGAATCTCCCACCTGAACGGCTCCCACGGGCGTATTGGGTAAGGTTGAATCGAAAAGGATCGTCTGACCGCCGCTTCCCACGTCGCCCTGGGCGTCATAGCCGGCAGCGACGACCTCGATCCGTTCGTTCGAAGAATTCGTCACGAGACCCGACGCAATCAGATTCAATGCTGTCACCGTGACCGTAAGGTTATCCGCCTGGGTAACGGCACCAGGGAGGCTTGGAAAAAGAAGCGGCTCGCCTTTGATGCGGGCCCGGACGACCGGCGCCGGCGATGCCTGGATCGACTCGTCCGGGTCCCAGGAAAGAACGATGTCCGGATTGTGAGTGCCGTCGGTGCCAAGCGAGTTGGTCAACGGGGTCAACGCCGTTTCTGTAGGGTTGATGACGGTCAAACTCGGGTTGTCGGTCACGAGTGTGAGGGCTCCATCGCCATCCGTCACAGAGAAACTCGGAATGCCCACGTATCCCAGGTAGTGAAACATTTGCTGGGCGATGCCCGAAGGATTTGCGCCGGAGGGGAAATTGGCATCCCCTTCGGAAAGATCGAGTTTTACGGCGATGGAGCTCCCGGCGCCGACGGCGCACTCGGGATTGGTCGAATCGTTCTTGTCGATCTGGGAGAGATTGATGCGCTGGAGGTTGGAGGTGGTCCCCGTGTTGAGGACCATGAGGAAGTCGCCGCCGTTGCTCGAAGTGTCGTGGACGCCCACGAGGGCGGTCGAAACGGCTCCCGTCGTAATGGGGAAGCTCCCCCGGTTGGCTCCGCTAACAGAGCAAAGGGGATCGATCGTAGGATCGTTTCCTGTGTCCTCGAAAACGTTCGTCGCCACGTCGATAGCGAAAACGGCGTCGCGGGTATCGTCGAGCACGTAGAGGATCGTTGTCGAATCCCGGGGGTCTCCCGCAAGGCCCCGGACACCGCCGATATCGCCCACGCTATCCCCCACGTCGCTCCGAAGGGTGACGCCCCCAGCCGCGTCGAAATAACCAAGGCTCCCCTCGTTGCAGCCAAACCACAAGCGGTCCGAAAACTTGTGGAGGACGCGGGGCCTGGCCGAAGACGCGGGCGGCGCCGTCTGCCCCACGGAACAGACGATCAGATTCCCTTCCGCGGTCGTCTGGTCGATCGATCCCGTGGGAAAGTCGATGGGCACGAGCGGAAGCGGGGCGATGTCGTAGGCCTGGATGGTCCCCTCCGTCCCGTTGGCGACGTAGAGGGTGCCCGATTCGACCAGGAGGGCGACCGGCCCCGGCGTCGCCGTGTCGGAATCGTCCGTCAAATCGATCGTCTCATCGGGAAGGACTTCTGGAGGCGTGGCCAGGAGATCGATCACTGCAATCCGGTGAGACGAAAAACCGGCGACGAAGGCGTAAGCCTGCGTCGGCGTAACCTCGCTGTCCAGGTAAACCGCCACCGCGACTGGATCGGTCACGCTGGCAGGGGAAGCGGCTATATCCAAAATGAGAATATTCCCGTCCTCATCTTCCACCGGCTCCATGCTCTGGAGGTCGTAAATGATGACGCTGTTACCCGTACGATTAGCGACGATGGCCCAATTGAAGAGATTGAAATTGACGACGGCGATGGCGCCGTCCTCGTTCGCATCGCCGGTGAAGGAGATTTTTTCCGTATCGGGAACGGCGCGGGCCAGCGAGAGGGAAAGCAACAAGGCCCCTAGCGCCAAGAGCATCGCTAACATTGGTTTCTGGGGAGAAGAAGAGGGAACTGGAAAACGGACGCAACCGGGTATTCTAAACACGTGCCTTCACCGCTCCGGCGGACAAGCGCCCGCGGGGCCTTCCGGGTATTCCCTTACCCCCGTTCCCGTTTTCCCGGCGGAATCCTACTTCGTCCCGAAACGAAAGAGAACCAGCGAGTTTCTCAACCCATCTTTTTGAAGTGGTAGGTAAAGACGGACGTGGCGCGCACTT
Organism: Bdellovibrionota bacterium; assembly: GCA_040758475.1. Classification (GTDB taxonomy): domain Bacteria; phylum JAGRBM01; class JAGRBM01; order JAGRBM01; family JAGRBM01; genus JBFLVN01. The sequence continues at coordinate 5,296 of JBFLVN010000102.1, read as the reverse complement.
CGCCGTCGGCGGAACTGATCGGAATTTCCAGGTCGTAGGCTGTCTTCCCGCCGCCATCGGCGAGGCCCTTCATGATCTTGTCCTTCAAATCGGCGGGCGCCGACATCTGGACATAGGCGTCTTCGCCCTTCTTGAACGCCTTGTGGTAGTCGATCTTCATTCCCGAGACGACGACCCGGATCTGGGCGAGATCGAGCACGGAACCGATCAAGGCGGCGCCGCTGATTTCGGCGAGCGTAAAGAGCGCGCCCGCATACATGATCTGGACATGGTTCTGGTTTCCCGCCGCCGGCATGATGGATTTCACCTTGCCCGGCGAGAGCTCGATGATGTCCATACCCGTCCGGCCCACGAAGGGAATGGACGCGGAAAACATCATGGCGACGGGGTGCTTGTTGGGCTTGGCTGGGGTGGGTTGGGCTGCGGCAGTGACGCTCATGTCAGTGGGACCTCGCTTTTCCGCCTGGATAATCCGGCGGGTTTTGGACGTAATCAGGTTCCGCCGGACCGGAGAATCCCCAGGAAGTGTCCCAGGGCGAGGAAACCGGCTAGCCCATAAAATACCACGGGGAGCCCCGGAAGGCCAAATAGCCGGGGCTCGGGGTAATCGAGCGTCAGGGTGCCGCACAAAAGAAGGGCCGCTTCCAGGATGGCGAGCTGGAGGCGGTTGCTGGCCAACTGGTAAGCCTCCAGGGCCCGGCGGGTTTCGGCCACTTCCACCGTCACCCGGGCCCGGGCTTGCCGCAGTTCATCGAGGGTCTGCCCCACTTTCTCCGGTAGCGACAGGATGGACTGGCCCACGTGCCGGGCCTCTTCCCAGAACTCCTGGGCAAGACGGGCGGGGGAATACCGGTCGGCCAGCATGCGCGTCACATGGGGCCTGGCCTCGTCGATCAAGTTCACGTCGGGGCAGAGCTGCTTGGCGATCCCCTCCATGGTGACGATGGCCTTGAAGGTCATCGTGTAGTCGGGGGGCATGATGATCTGGTGGCGAAGGGCCCCGTCCACCAAATCCTTGAAGAACGCGCCGAAATCGATCTCCGACATGTTCTTGAAGGAAAACCACTTCTGCATGATCTGGCTGGCGTCGGCCTCGAACGTCTCGAAGTACTCGCTCGGGTGGTGGTGAATGCCCATCTTCCAGAGGAGCCGGCACATGCCCCGGTAATCCTGCTGGACGAGATTGATGATCAGGCGCGAGAGATTGTCCTTCTGCCGGGGCGTGAGGATGCCGATGAGGCCACAGTCGATGAGGCCGAGCGTCGAGTCCGGCATGACGAAAAGATTTCCGGGATGGAGATCGGCGTGGATGAACCCGTCCTCGTAAATCATCTTGAAGACGAGGGCGAAGCCGATCTTCACCACTTTGCGCTGGTCGTATTCCGTGCGGCCCAGGATGCCCGTGATCTTGATGCCGTCCATGAATTCCATGACGAGCACTTCGCGGGTCGTGAGGTCCTTCCAGGGCGCGGGGAACCGCACCCCTTCGAAGCCTTCGAAGTTCCGCCGGAAGCGCTCCAGATGGTCGAGTTCGATCCGGAAGTCGATCTCCTTCGTGATCGCTTTCTCGAATTCGCGGACGATCCCCAAGGGACTGAAGAGTTTGGTTTCGGGGAAATTGAGTTCGAGCTGGCGCGCCAGGAACGCGAGGATTTCGACGTCCGCTTCGATCTGCGCCCGGATGCCGGGGCGCTGCACCTTGACGACGACTTCCTCGCCCGTTTTGAGACGCGCCCGGTGAACCTGGGCGATGGAAGCGCTGGCCAGGGCTTCCTGGTCGAAGCGCTCGAAAATCTCTTCGGCTGGTTTTTCAAGCTGCGCCTGAATCTGTTGGCGGACCTGTTCGTAGGGGAACGGGGGCACGCGGTCCTGAAGCGTCTTGAGTTCTTCGACGAACTCGGGCGGGACGAGGTCGGGACGGGTCGAGAGGATCTGGCCCAATTTCACGAAGGTGGGCCCTAGTTCCTGGATGGCCCGGAGAACGCGCTTGGGAAGGGGAAGGGCGTGGGCTTGGGCGGCTTCTTCCCCGTCGCGCCGCAGGACCCCGCTCATCCATTTTTCCCGGATACCGAGGCGCCCCACGAAGGCGCCAAGGCCGTGCCTTACGAGCACGGTCACGATCTGCCGGAAGCGGTTCGCGTCCCGGACCACGGTCCGGGAGCGGACCACGTTGTCGTAAACCTTTCGGATCGCCGTCGCCATGGCGGGCTCATTCGTAACCCAAAAAGGGGGAACGGAACAGGGTCCTCCCTCCCCCCCGTGCGCCGGGTATACTGGCTTTGCTCCAAATGAACGAGACCGAAAGCTACCGGCGGTGGATCGGGCGGGTGGGGTTCCTCCACTACGCCGCCATGCTCGCCAACTTCACGCCCGTCTATTTCTTCGTCCTCGGGGCGAGCGAACGGGGAAGAATCATCCATTGGATTTATTTCGCGGCCCTGGGGGCGGCCGAATTTCTCATTTGGCGCCCGCTCACGAACCGCTGGCTCGCCGGTCCGCACGCGGATCTGCTCGCGTGCCGGGAGATGGGCGAAGCGCATCCGGACTTCGAGGCCCGCGCCCGCCAGATGGCGCTCGGATACGTACGCGCCCTTCTGCTCTCCATGTTCGCCGCGGGGGCCATCAACTACTTCTTCGGCCTTCCCGCCGCCACAGCCCTCCTCCTCTGGGCCAAGGACCCTTGGAATCGGGTGCTCGTCATTTCGAGCACCTACATGACGTGCGCCAGCATCTTCGTCGTCTCCCGGCTTTTCTGGATGGGGATCGTCCTCAATTCCGTCCTGAACCCGGTCGTGCCGGAGGAGAAATTCCTCTACCGCTTCCGGATTTCCTACCGCATCCGGATGTTCATAGCGGCGACACTCATCGGCATCATTTCGAGCACCCTCTATGTCCTGTACGCCTGGTTCTTCATCGGCTTCGAGTTCGAGACTCTGATCTTCTACGCCTACATCCCTATCCCCCTCTCGATCGTCTTCACGCTCACCGTGGGATCGGTGATCTGGCACCGGACGCGGCCCATCCAGCGCTTCCTCGTGGAAACGGAAGAAAAGGGACGGGTCGAAGACCTCTCGATCGTGCGCGAGGCCTTCCGGAGCGCCGTGCTCTTCCCCTACCGCGCGAACAACTACGTCTGGATCGCCATGTGGACGGTGGTGGGGGGATTCATCCTTTATCTCCAGGTGATCGTCACCAAGATGCCCGCCACCGACGCCCTGGTCATGCTCTCGGGGATCGCCATCACGCCCATCGGCGTGTGCCTCTACCAGATGAACTGGTTCCGCCGGATTTTCCGCCCTTTCCTCCGGCACATTTCAACGAACTACCCCGAGTTCCGCCTGGATGAAATCGGCGTGACTTTGAGCACGAAGCGAAAGCTCCTTTTCACGTTCGTGGGCCTCGTCTTGTTCGCCCTCACCTTCGCTTACGTGACGAGCTACCAGCAGCACATCGCCGTTTTGAAGACCCAGTACGCCCGGGAGGCGGAACGCTGGGTCCTGGTGGCGGCAAAGCAGTTGGGCGCCGCGCCTTCCGGACTTTCACGGGAGGAGCTTCGGGACAATCTCTCCGGTCTCGAAGCGGGCCGGGCGGGGCACCTCGCTCTTAGGCTCCCTTCGGGCGAACTCCTCTACAACGACGAGAGGGCCGCTCTTTCCCCCGGCGAGATCAAAGATTTCCTGGATAGTCCTCTCCAAGTCGCCGACCTTATCCGGACGCGGCGCACCGTTTCCCGCGAACGCCTCTCCGACGAGTCGGTCCTGTTCGCGGTCCTCCCCTGGGACCAGGAACTTTTTACGGCCGCGGGGTTTCTTCCCAATATCTTTTTCTTCGTGGCCCTTCTTCTCGTCTCCCTGGGCGTCGTCGTCTACTCGGCCAACGAGCTCGCCGCGCCGATCGTGGAACTAGGAGCGAGCGCCAAGGCCATCGGCCAGGGAGAGCTATCGCACCCTGTCCTCTACGCCGAGCCCGACGAGATCGGGAACCTGGCTTTCGAATTCGAACGGATGCGCCGGGCCCTGCGGGGAAAGATCGAAGACCTGGAACGGGCGAACGAAGAAGTCCGGAAAACCCAGCGGCAGCTTCTCGAACAGGAGCGGCTCGCCACCATCGGAGAAATGGCCTCGGGCATCGCCCACGAAATCCGAAATCCCCTCTCCAGCGTCAAGATGAACCTGCAAATCCTCAAGCGAAAATCCGGCGGCGACCCTCAGGACGCCCGCCATTTCCGGATCGCCATCGAAGAGGTCGAACGCCTCGATCGGATCGTGGGCGACCTCCTCCTCTACGCAAAGCCGCTCGCCCTCCGGAAAGAGCCCTCCGCCGTTTCGTCCCTTATCGAAAGAGCCAGGGAAGCGGCGGCGGCCCAGGCGGGCGCCAAGGGTGTGCGCTTTGAAGTACGCGTCGAGCCTTCCTCCATGAGGGTCTTCGCCGACCCGGGGCGCCTCCAGCAGGTCCTCCTCAACCTCCTCCTCAACGCCGCCCAGGCGTCTCCGCCCGGCGGAACGGTGCGGATTCTCGCGCGCGAAGAAAACGGCTCCGTGAGCCTTCTCGTACAGGACGAAGGACCGGGAATCGCGCCGGAAAACCTCGGAAAGATCTACGATCCCTTTTTCACGACGAAGGCCGACGGGACGGGACTGGGACTTGCCAACGCGAGGAAAATCGTGCTCGCCCACGGCGGCGAACTCCGCGTGGAGAGTTCTTCCGGAAAGGGAGCAGCGTTCGAGATCAGGCTGCCGCTGAAGGAAGGGGCTTCGGCCTAGAGGTTCTTGAGCAAGAACTGGGTGAGAAGGTCTTCGTCCTTCTGGGCCCCTTCGGGGGCGACCTGGGACTGATCGATCTTTTCTTCCTCGGGCTTGGGCGGCGGCGGAGCGGCGGCCTTGGCCGGGGCTGGCGCGCCTTTTGCCGGAGCAGGAGCGGGAGCGGCGGCGGCTCCCTCGCTTCGCCCCAGGTAGCCCAATTCCACGTCGTAGGGCGTGTCCTTGTAGATCACCGATTCCATGTAGGCCTCGGCGCCCATTTCGTCGAGCTGCTTTTTGGTCTTGATCTTTCCGACGAGGCCCGCGGGGTCGGCCCCGCCGCCGGAAACCTTGATGAACCGGACGGCCTCTTCCAAATGGAAAGTCGTCGGTCCCTGGGGTCCCTGCTTGAGAGTCAGCGTGTTCCCCTTGATCTCGACTTTGGCGCCTTCGCTCCAGGCGTCGATGATTTTGTGGGAGAAAAAGAGAAGCTTTGCCATTCCGGAAAATCTCGCGAAAACCGCCGTGGTTTGGCGGGCTTACGCCTTCGTGCCACG
>JBFLVN010000101.1:0-12345 GCA_040758475.1 Bdellovibrionota bacterium | reverse complement strand
GGATGCGCGAGCGGGAAAGCGCTTGCGCCGGTGCCTTCGGGCGCCCTCTCCGGTGGGTGGCTTGTCGCGTAAAGGGCAAGCGGCTCCTCCGGAAGCGGTGGGGACAGGGGATCCGAGAGAAAGAGCGAGCAAGGACAGGGGCCTTTTGGGCGTGCGGCATGTGGCAGGAAGCCATAAAGAGCCGCCGGAGATGGGAGTGGGGGAAACGCGAATGAAGTGGATCAAAGCGTTGGCGCCGGGCCAGGGGGCAATCCCAGGCGGCGCCGTTTCGGCGTGTACGGGGGATTCTTCAAAAACGGAATTAAACCGGGCGCAAGCCGCCCGGCTGAGCAAGGTTCAAGTTTCTTCGGTTTCTAACGTCTGGGGGATTATGGAGGATCGTGTCATGAAGCGCGTTGGAGGACTTTTTGGTTTCGTGGTGGTGGCGGCGCTGGCCCTCTCGGCCTGCAGCACGCCGGATCAGAACACGGCTGGAACGGGTCCCGAGGGCGGCGACGCCGTGGTGAGCGCCTGCTGCCAGGTGACCCCTACCAATGCCATTGTTCCAAACGGCCTTGGCGGCTTTAGCCTGGTGCCCCGCTCCAACACGAGCGGCAGCGATGCCTACAGCGGCAGCATGGCGGGAAGCGCTCACAACGGCGCCTTCCCCACGGCCACGCTCAACGCCAATGCCACGCGCCTCATCGTCCTCATGGACACGGACCCTGCTGCCGAAGGCACCAACTTCGAGCAGATCGTCCTCGATACGGGTTTCACCGTCGATCCCGATGGTGCTGGCACCCTCACCGACACGGACCCTGATGCGGGCGGCGCGGGCCTCGGCGACCTGAGCAACAACGGCTGGTCGCCCAATCCGAGCCCGGCGAGCTTCTTTAGATCCTCCACGGAAGGTGCGGCCGGTGACGGCCTCCTCTGCCCCGTGGGCGGCGGCGGCATCAACGGCGGCGCGGTCAATCCGGCGCTCTTGCCGGCCGGTCTCGTAGCGGCCCTCGGTGGCGTTGGAACCCCGGAACTCGACGCCGCGGCGACCTGCGGTTCGGCGGCCAACCCGATGAGGGGCGCCAAGATTTCGGTCGGCAGCGGCGCCCGCAACTGGAGCGGCTCGGTTTCCATGGACGGCTTCCCCCTGGTCGTCTACCGCTTCGTTTTCCTCGATTCCGCCGGTAACCTCCTCAACTCCAACACCTCCTTCACCGAACGCGGCAACGACGCGGCGGGCCAGTTCCTCGTGGCGGTGGGCGGCGGCCGGCTCTCCGACATCGTCGTGACGAGCGATACGGTGGCCCCGGCCATTACGGACGCAGGCAGCGTGGCGGGCTTCGACTCCGGCGTGCTCACGACGGGCGGCCGGATTCAGCCCCTCCCCTTCGAAGACGTCTCCTGGCTCGAGATCAACACGGACATGACAGTTCCGGCCGGGCGGGTGGACACGAACGGCGCCATCGCCGGCGTTCTCCAGGTAAACGAACGCAACTTCCGCGCTTCCAACGTGAACGCGGGGGACGTGATCACGATTTCGGACGGCGCCAATCTGGGCGCCACGTTCGTCGTGCGCGACGACGTGAACCCGGCGGCGGAGTTCGACGCGGACAACTCCCCTTCCGCCATCGAAGTGACCGGGTTCCTTGCCTACGGTGCTACGAACCAGAACTACCAGATTTTCCACGGCTCGGTCGTCAGCGACACCCGCGAACGCGAGCAGGGCGGCGGCGCGGCTTGCCTCTATTCGCCCTCGGCCACGGGCACGTGCGCCATCGACTTGGGCTTTACGGGCGCCCGGGCCAATGCGGCCTTCGTCCAGGGCCAGGTTTCGGACATCGGCAGCGGCAACAGCAACATCGGCCAGATCACCGTGAACGCCGCCGGCCCCGGCGGGGCCTCCAATCAGGTGGCCATCGTCTCGCGCAACCAGACTCAGGCCACCCACAACTACGCGGTGGTCGGGGTTAACGCGGAGATGCTCGTGGTTGAAAAAACGGCCGGCTCGCCGGGCGGCGGCTACGACATCACCGTCGCGAACGGGGTGGCGGGTGCCGCCGTCACGCTGGCGGGCACTTCCATCAGCGTGGCCCGGGCGGCTTTGACCTCGGGAGTCGTGGGCGATGAAAACCTGGACGGCGACCTGGAAGATATCGTCAACGCCATCAACGAGGGGCGGCCGGCTTCGGAAGCGGTTCTCTCCGGTGGTGGTGAAACGATCAACTACACCACGAACCGCCGGGGCGTCGACAACGCCAGCAACACCCAGATCGAGTACGTGAGCCCCGCTCCCACGCCGAATCAGGTGCTTAGCATTACGGTCAACTTCGTTGAGGACCCGATCGCCGGGGCTCCCGACGATCCCGACCTGATTGAGATCACCGTCAATCTCGCTACCGACGGCGCCGGTGCCTTGTCCTCGACCGGCGACGACGTGGCCAACGCCATTAACGCCGACCCCACGGCCGGTTCTTACGTCCGGGCCATCGTGACGGCCGGCGGCGCCAGCATTGTTGGGGCCATGGCTTTTGAGATTATCGACGCCATCGCGGCCGAGACTTCGGCCGTGGCGAATATCGTCCGGGCCTCTCTTGTCGACGGCACGGACGGCAGTGCGTCGGCTGGTCTGGATCTGGATGAAGGTCCGGTTCTGCTCGTCAACGGCACCAACTCCGGCCGCATCCAGAGCAATAACCCGAACGTGACCGTGGGCCTCATGGACACGGTAAACGGCATCTGCCTCCCGCCGTTCCTCAATCCTCCGGATGATGGGGCGACTGTCGGCGTGAACGAGTCGACGGCGACGGCCAACGTGTGCTTCGCCGCCCAGATCGAACTCACGGAAGGCGTGACCACCTTCACCGTTTCGGCGGTGGACGCCTCGGGCAATACGCAGCCCGCCGTCGGCGGTTTCGACCAGATCACCCGCGACACGGCCCCGGCCTTCTTCGATACGGACGCCGACGCCGTGGCGGGTGGTGTTTCCACTCCGCCTGTTTTTTGTGAAACCCCGGAGTTCGACAACCAGCCCGTGTGCGTGACGCCCGCGGACGTCGTTACTTCGGGCACGAGCTACGAGACCTTCGCGCAGCAGGTGGACATCGGGGGCAAGGTGCGTGACTTCATCCCGGGCACCACGACCTTCGACACCACCACGGACTCCTCCTCCCAGCGGGCCTATGTCCGCGTGGTGACGGATAACGGGTACGACTCCTTTACGGCCGTGGACACGGACGCTTTGGGCAATCCGGTTCCCTACGTGAACGGGGACGCCCCCGGCGCGGCGGACACGGGCGAGTTCCAGTACGCGGCCATTCCGCTCCGGATCGGCGGCGTGACGAACGTGACCGTGACCCTCTGGGACCAGGCGGGCAACGTGACGTCCCTTGCCTTCAGTATCACCCAGATCACGAACAACACCCAGACCCCGCCGTCCCTCTCCATCGACTGCTACACCGATACGAACCCTGGATTGGTGGATTGCGCCTCCGAAAGCGCTTGGGACAACCCCAATACGCCGGGCAACCTGCGGCTCGGGCGCTTCGGCGATCCGGCGGAACGGGGCGACGCGCCGATCGTGGCGCAGACCACGTACACGAACAATCAGCTCACCGGTATCCGGTATCTGACGCAGTCGGTGGCCAGCCAGACCGTGACGCTTGGCACCGGCGACGGCGCGACGACCGTGTTCAACGTGGCTGGCGCGTTTGTGGCACCCGTCGGGCCCGGCACGGTAACCGTGGCCGCCGGTGCGGCATTTGCCTATGACGACGGCGTGGGGAACTTGGAGCCAGGTGCCGGGGTCACGGGTGCTGGCGTTAGCACTGTCAATTACGCGACGGGCGATGTGAGCGTCACCTTTACCGTGGCGCCCGCTCTTGGCGTTCCCGTTCTCGCCCGGGCCAACGTGGCCAACAGCTTCGGCCCCAACTTCCTGGCCCCCTTGGAAATGCGGCTCGTTTCCTCCAACAAGCTGCACCTTCAGGGCCGTTCCATGGATTTGCAGGGCCTTCCTCCCGCTTTCCTCTACATCAACGGAACGCAGCCGGCGTTCTTTGACGGTGCGCTCCACGGGACGGGCTCGGGGTCCTATCCTTTCGGTTTGCTGGACATCGTGACTGACGCGGCCGTGGGCGATAACCAGATCGAAATCGCCAACCAGTATCCCCTGGATAGTCCCGCCGACGAGATCGACAACCAGCTCCGGGTCGGCGACTACGTGTCCCTCAACTCCTTCGATCCGGCCCAGTCGGCCAACGTGGGTCTCTATCAGATTACGGCTTTGCAGGCGGCTCCCTGCGCGCCTTGCACGATCTCCCTCGACCGGCCTCTTCCGCAGGATGCCGGCGCGCCGGCGCCCATGTTCATCCGGTCTGAATACATCTGGAGCACGTCGGCGATTCTCGACGTGCCGGACGAAGGCATCAACTCCTACGTGATCGCGGCGGTGGATGGTTTTAACAACATCCGTTCGACGGTCTTCTCCGTCGTCCGCGACACCCAGCCTCCGGCCATCGTGATCCAGGGCGTCGTGGATGGGGCGGCCGTGTTCAGCACCACGCCCGAAGTGCTCCTCTCCGACACCTCGCTCTTCCTGGGCGGCGTGGCCGACAGCACCGGCCCCGGCGGCGACTGCTTCGACGGCGGCAATACGGGAACGGGCGTCTGCGTGCCGACGGTGCCCGTGTCCTACATCCGCGTGAACCGCACGGATGGCAACGGTGAGGACGACACGGCTGGTGCATCGATCCAATTCGGTTACCAGCAGTTCGGTGACGACGTGACGAATACCACCTTCTACCCGGTGGTGGTCGACCCGGTTGTGATCGCTCACGACCTGGGTAACGTGGACGGCGACGGCGATCCCTTCAGCTTTATCGGCGTCGGCCCGACTGGAGCCGATTTTGTCAATACGTTGGATACGGTTTCCGTGAATCCCTTCGGGCCGTCGACGGTGCTCGGGACTGCCCGTGCGGCACGGCTCGCCGATCCCAATACCATCCGGCCCCTCACGCTGGATGGCGACGATTCCTGCACGCTCGTCAGTTCCTGCCCGGCCGGTGAGCCCATGTCCTACCGGGTGGAAGTGCAGGGCGCGGACAAGGTAGGCCTGAACTCGAACGTCGTCGTCAACACGGACGTCGTCGAAGCGGCGGTCGACCGCCTTATCGCGGGGGCCCTGGGGATCATCTCGGGCAACCCGACGGCGATGAACCTCCTCTCCGATAGCACGGACCTCTCGACCCTTACGCTCGATCAGCTTTCCCTTTCGGGCGTGCTCTTCAACTCGAACCAGGGCCTCTCCACCCTGCTCGGCGGGCCCGGCCAGTCGCCCTCCGACAACCCCCAGACCTGGTTCTACCTGACGGGCGGCGCCGCCGATTCCCGCCAGAACTTCGGGATCGTGCTGGGCATCCTGCTCGACGATCCGAACAACAACCCGAACACGGGCAGCCCGGCCCCGGCGGTCACGCTCTCGAACGTGATCCGCATCCTGGCCGACAACGGCGTGCTCGACGATCTTCTGCCGATCATCGACAACGTGAACATCCTGAATCCGCGCGTGGGCGCCGGCGGTTTGAACGATCTCCAGGGCGACTTCTCGCGCATGCAGAAGTTCACCCGGAACCTGATGGTCGATACGACCCCGACCGTGCAGTTCACTCCCGACTGCGGCAATACTTCGCCCAGCGGCCTGCCGGAGGAGTGCTACACGACGGAAGGCATCATCAAGGAGGCCTTCCCGGCCATCCAGGCGGCCCTCGAATTCGGCGACATCGTGAGCAAGCCGGCCGCCGGGGAAGCCCTGCGGACCAAGACCCTCGGTACGGCCGCCGCCGATCTGGACAGCCGCTTGAGCGGTGACGGCATTTCGATCAGTGACACCGGCGCGGACGCCGACGCGGAAGGCGATCTGGCCGACGAGGCGGGCGCGGGCGTCATCAGCTTCATCCCCATCGATGCCATCGCGAACGGCTCGGCCAACGATTGCGAAGAATCCTACAACGACGCGACGGGCCAGTTCGACAGCCTCCCGGCGGATGGAATCTGCCGCTCGGTGGTGAACGTGCAGCCCGGGGACATCCTCGTCTTGCGGAGCGGCCCGTGCTCCGGCGTGGCGCGCCGGGTCCGCGACTACGCCGACGCTAGCGCCGGCAATGTGGATCAGGTCACCTTTGGTCCGCTGACTTCGGACCAATTCCCGGCCTCCTGCATCGGCGGCCCGTACGCCTACTCGATCCTCTCGCCCAACGGCCCCTCCCTCAACCCGGTGATCGAGCTGGCGGACCTCCTGACCTTCGGTGTTCCGCAGAACAGCTACGACAACCAGGCCGGCGGCGCGGGACCGGACACGCGCTTTGGCGAACGCGAGTTCCTCTCGGCCCTCCTCCATCTCTCGGAAGACGCCCTTCAGAACCGGCCTTCCGTGGTCGCTGCTTTCCCCGACCGGACGCTCGTTTGCCCGCGGGATAACGGCGCGACCGGCAATGCCGACTGCATCTCGGCTACTTCCGCCCAATTCGTCGACGACGCCGAGAGCCTCCAGGCGGTCCTCGACCTCCTGACCGAACTTGCCGACGACCAGAACCCTGTCAACGGCACCGAGTTCATCACGCGGGTGATCGAGCTCCTCAACGGCCTGCTGCGGGTCGAGCCCGCCGGCGCCATTCCGGCGGATGCCGCTGGCACGAGCTTCGTGGAAGCCCTCTTCCCGCTCCTTACGGATCTCCTCGACGATGGCACCAGCCGCAAGATCGGCGGCGCCGCCGTGGACCGGAACGGCCTCCTCACGGTTCCGGCCGTGACGAACGCGGATCTCAACGCGCTCGGCGCCCCCAATAGCCGCCAGAACAGCCGCCTCAACTACCTCCTGCGATCCACGTGGTGGCTCGCGGCGGATCAGACGGCGTTCACGGGTATTCCGGGCACGAATTCCATTTCCGTCGATCTCAACGGCAACGGCACCACGGGTGAAGCGGCCGCAGGCGAATACGATACGGCACGGCCGTTCGTGGCGATCCTCCCGCTCTTGCGCGCCCTGGCCGACGATCCGGACGACAACCCCCGCGGCATCGCCAGCAATGCGCCGCCGGCGCCGGTTTTCGTCCCGCCCGGGTTCAACGACGCCCAGAACAGCATCGCCGAGAAGCTGCTCGATCCGGTCGACTACGTCTTGAACGACAGCCGGCTCCCGGCGGTTCTCGACCAGCTTGGCGACGTGCTCGATCCGGGCACGGGGATTTCGGACCTGACGGCCTTCGATTACGACGGCCCGATTTCGGAAGCGCCCTTCAACTTCCAGCTTCCGTCCAACCCCTTTTCGGTCAACCCCCCGCTCCTGCGGGTTATCTCGGACATTTCCGCCCAGAACATCGACGTTGGAGCCGACGGACCCGGTGGCCCCGATGGTGAGGAGCAGAGCCTTGAAGCGGTTAACCGCATGCTCAACTCCCTCCTCGCCCCCATCGGCGTGGAGCAGACGCCGAGCATGCTCGACGACAACAACACCCCCAATGGCCCGGTCAACACGGCGGTGTGCAACGAAGGCTATTTCGCCGGCCGGACGCCGGCGGAAATCCTGCTCAACGTCGCCGCTCAGTTGCTCGCCGACGCCGAGAAGGACCCCAAGGACTTCGACTTCGGCAACCGGACCTTCCTCGATACGGTTCGCCAGAACCGGTCCGTCCTGCGCATCATACTGGACGGTCTTTTCGACGATCCGGCTACCAACGAAGCGTCAATCGACGACTTGATCGACGAATACCCGGTTGCCGATGGCCAGACTTGCGCCGGCCAGAACTTCAACGATCCGGGCGACGGCCCGGGTGGGGTTTGCGACGTGGCGATCGGCGGCACGGCGGCCTCGGGCGTCCGTGGCGCGCTCGGTGGTGACGGCGTTGGCGTTACCCAGAGCACCCTCGACATCTTGCCCGAGCTGCTCAACACCATGGCCCGTTTCGGCTTCGACGAGTTCGAGGCGGCCGAGCCCCTCACCTCGATCTTCGAGAACTGCACCGCGGACTGTCCGGTCAACGACGGCGTCGAGCCCCTGGCGGCGACGGACCGCATCCTCTCGAACCAGCGTCTCGGCATCGACCTGGCCCTCCAGCTCGACGCCCCGTTCCAGATCGGTTCGGGCGGTGGGGTCATTGCGTTCAACCAGTCGCTCGTGCGGCAGGCTCTCGAACAGATCGCCGAACTCGATAACGCGGCGGCCGTTAATTACATCCTGACGGTCGTCTCCAAGATCGAGGAAGACATCCAGCCGATGAACGCGACGACGAGCGTTCCCAACGCGGACGATCTGGCCCACCAGGCCTCCGCCGTCCGCGCGCTCGCCGATCCGGACGGCGACGGTGATCCGACCAACGACGGCATCCTGGACGACCTGATCCCCGTGGCGAAGATCATCCCCGCCACGGGCCAGGTCCAGCAGCTCCTCGACCTCCTGCGGGCGTTCCGTGCCTGCGGTTACAACAACTCGGTTTCTCCGGCGGTGGACGTCCGCGGCGGCGAGATCCTGCGGGACCAGGAGAACATCCTCCTGACCATGCTGGACGCCTACTCCGGCGCGACGAATACCCTCTCTTTGGATGGCGGCACGGCGGAATGCCCCAACTTGGGTGGCCGCGGCGCCACGGGTGGCATCCTGGATTCGACCCCGTTCGTGGAGAACGAGACATTTGGCGGAGGCGAGCCCTTTAACGTCGTGCTCCCGAATACGCCCATTGAGACGTTTACGGCCGTTACCGCGGCGACACTAACGGTGACCGGCGTTGAAATCGCGACCGGCGCCTCGGCGGTCTGCCAGGACCTTAACGCGGATGGGACTTTCGACGTTACCGCCCAATGCACCGCTGGCACGATCAATTACGGCACCGGCGCCATCGCGGGCTTGACCTTTGGCACCATAGCCGCGGATGAAATCCGGGTGACCTACAACTACCGGTCCCCCTCCACCCAGGGCACGCTCCTGGGCGGAAACCGTGGCCGCCGCGGCACGGATGCGACCGGCGCCCCGGTGGCTGGCACGTTCCGCGACATCGGTCCCGACATCAGCTTCTTTGATGACTTCGGTGGCTTGGCTGGCGACGGCGTAGCGGTTGATTTCGATACGCCTCCGTTCGATACGGGCGACCCGGATATCCCGCATCTGCAGCAGGGCGATTCGCCGGCCGCGGAGTCGATCCAGCCGGGATCTCTCGCGATCACGACCGTAAACACGCTCGGCCAGACCCTCACCTGCGGTGACGACGGTGCGGGCAACCTGACCGGTGACTGCGCGGGCAGCACGGCGACCCTGAGCTATGTGACGGGCCAGTGGAGCAACGGTCTCATCAGCTTCACTTCTGCTCCGGCCCTCGGCCAGCCGATTACGGCCACCTACGCCTACATGCCCGCCACGGGCCTGCAGGGCGTGGACTTCCAGGCGGCCGGCGCGGGCACGGGCGCCCACCTCTGCATCCAGGACAGCACGAGCCCGTTTGGCGAAATCTGCGCCCTCATTACGGCGCAGCCGGCGGCGGGCCGCGGCGTCAACGTCCTGTATTCCAACAACAACCTCTTCGCCGCGGCGGACGGCCAGGGCGACGATTTGGATGCCTACATCGCGGCCAACTGCCTCGATGGCAGGAGCAAGTGCTCCTACCGCATCCGGCAGATGCGCGAGCCCTTCAACGGTTGCCGTGGTGGCATCGCCATTGCCAACAAGCGGCTCGGCTACCCTCTTTCTTCCTTTGGCGGTCCGAGCGCCATGGTGCCCAACGGCTTTAGGGACGCGCGGCTCGATCTCGTGCTCCGTTCCCTCAACTACTTGGCCGATGGCGGCAACTCCCTCGTGGGCGGGCCGTACTTCCCTGACCGGCTGGAGGCTTTGCTGGATTCCCTCATCCAGGATCACCCGCAGACGGGCGATCAGTCGATGGTGGAAGCGCTCCTCTTTGGCGCCTCGGGCGTGCAGGGCAATGAAACGGGTCCGGTCCAGGCGCTCCTCAACGACGCCCGGGCGAGGAAGTCGCTCACGGCGTTCCTGACCCTCTTCTCGCAGTTGACGAACTCCCCGCGCGATCCAGTGACGGGTAGCTTCCTCGGCAACGACGAGCAGGACGTGCGGGATACCTACCCCAACTTCATCAATGCGTCGGACTGGCCGGCGGGGACCACGGTCGCCGGGGCTCCGTTGGATACCAACACGCCTTGCAACGACGACGGCGGCGCGGCCAACGACACGGGTTGCAACGGCAACGCCATCCACGACGCGGTGGACTACCAGTTCATCGCCTTGAAGGGCGTCCTCGAAGTCCTTGGCGACGACGACGGCCTGGACAATCACGCTTGCGACGTCTTCGGCCGTTCCGGATCGCCGAGCAACACGTCCTGCCAGGACGGCGAGGCCTGTGACCTCGAACCGTTGGCCGGCGTGGAGCCCCAGTTCAACCGCATTCAGAACGGCTTGTGCGACGATCCGGATGCCCTGTTCTTCACGGGCTCCCTCCTTATCCAGGCGGGACTCGTCGAGAACCTGATCCCGGGCCTCCAGATCATCGCCGAGGCGACGAATGCCTTGGGCATCGGCGAAGGCGTCGGTCCCAATGCTTCTCCGCCCTACGTTCCCCCCGCCCTTCTCACTCAGCGGGATGCGCGGCTCAACTCGATCCTCAAGCACCGCGTGCAGATCAACCGCGATACGCTGGCGGACATGATTCAGCGCATGGCGGCGGGTGGAAACGGCGACGTAGCCATCTTCGACTGCCTCGACAATGGAGACTGCGCGGACGCTTCCTTCACGGGAACCTGGCCCGAGGATTACAACGTGGTCGAGTGCCCCGAGGCGGGCGCCACGGCCACGGCTTGCAACCCCGCGGTCTTCGCCGATCCGCTGAACGGCGGCATCCTGGAAGGCGCCCAGCAGATCATGGTCCGCGGCATCTACCAGGCCCTTCTTGAATACGTCGGCGAGGATACGAGCGCAGTGGGTGGCGCCACCGTGGACGACCAGCGTGGTTTTGGCACGCGGCGTAACCGCATGGTCGCGGCCCTGGAACTCGTCTCCAAGATCAGCGGCGCCCGCGATTCGGCCGACCTCCTCTCGCAGGCCCTCCGGATCGTCCGCGGCATCGCGGTCGACCGGAACGCCGACGAAACGGCGGCTACGGACTCCCGCGGCGTGGTCGGTCCCGACCCCGAACTCGCGGGCGAGTTGCTCGACGATCCGCTCACGGGAACGCTGGGCTTCACGCAGCGCGACGTGGGACCGATCCTCTCGGTACAGGCGGGTCTCTCCGCCCGCGGCCTCGTGGATACGGCCTCGCCCTCCCGTTCCGCCATGGACGTAATCGGCGACTTCCTCAACACCCTCATCGAAGACCCGACGGACTGCGTCGAGGCGACGGTGGGCATCCTGGACCGGGATCAGGAAGACGTTACCGTTCCCATCCAGACGTTCGCTTGCCCTGCTCGCGACGCGGCGGGCTTCGGCGCGGCGTACCCGGGCGTGGATCATCCGAACCACTCTTCCGACGTGGATTCGGTCTTCCGCGACGTGGGCGTGACGCAGGAGCGGCCCATCCAGCCCGTCTTCGACGAGCCGGTCTTCGACGCCCTCGCGAGCATCTTCGCGGGCGGCGACGAGGCGATCCTCACGGGGGCCTTGCCGTTCGTTGGAGCCTTCTTCAACGAGCAGCTCGATTACCTCGTCAACCGTCCCAACAACGGGTCGGCCGCCGACAACGAGTTCGCGGAGTACGACTACTGCGAACCCGGCGCGGGCAACCCCTGCGAAGTGGCCCAGCTCGGCCAGGCGGACCGCATCGCCGACGGCCTGCTGGCCGACCTCCAGACCCTTATTCCGGGCAATGGCTCGACGGTGGCCGGCAGCGCCGACCAGATCTCGCGGTTCGATCCGCTCCTCACGGACGACGTGAACCGCAACGGCGAGCTCGATCCGGCTGGCACCATCACGCAGGGCACCGGCACCAGCGCGCCGATCAACGACTTGGACGGTGACTGCTTGGCGGCCGTTTTCAACGAAGTCGATAACTCGGTGATCGATTGCATCCAGCCCGCCAATATCGCCAACGGCCTCTCCAACGACGATTGGGGTGACAACGGCCAGGTTTGCGGCGACCGCTGCGATGCGGTCGGGAGCATCGAGTTCATCGGCTACACGACGGCCGACGGCGTGACGACCATCGCCCAGGTGGACGGCTTCGACTCGGCCTTGATCGATGGACTTGCCGACCTCATCGCCAACGAGGATCCGGCCCGCGCGGTCAACAACCAGTCGAACCGCACCACGAGCGCCCGCGAGGAGGACACCCTCACGCAGCGCACCGTCGACACGGTGCAAGCGGTCGATCCGGCCTT
>JBFLVN010000100.1:0-12361 GCA_040758475.1 Bdellovibrionota bacterium | reverse complement strand
GACCGGGCTTCTCGTTTTTGAGCGCCCCGGAAAATTCACGAAAGGCCCGGGCCTTCAGTCAGGTCCCCCGGCCGGAAGTCTCCCCGCGCACTCGCATCACGTAAGCGGCGATAAAGGGAAGAACCGTTAAAAGACCGATGAGTCCCAAGAGAGGGCGCCCGACCAGCGCGGCGAGCACGGCCGAATTCATCCACAAATAGGCGAGAAACACGCATTCAAAATGATTGTTGAGTGCTTGAAGCAAGCTTTTCATTTTTCCATCCTCACCACGGCAGCAGCATGACGGCAAAGGCCACGCCCAGGTCGATCACGAGATAGATCCCCAGCCATTTCCAGCGGTCCACCCCCGTCCGATTCTTCTCAACGAGGCGCAGTTGAAGGGTGCAAGCCCCCACGAGCAGCACCCACCCCACGAAATTGAAGACCGGAACGTCGAGGAGCCAGTAGCGGTAGGGGTACATCCCCTCTCCGCGCCAAACCCACATCCGCAGGGGTTCGCCCGAAACGGCGGGGTCGAGCACCAGATCCACCCCCACGCCGAGGAGGCCGTCGAGAAGCGCGAGGCGCCAGAAAGGGGCCGCCGGACCTAGGATCGTCTCCGAAACGCGCATGACGTTGGGAACGAGGGCCGCCCACCCAAGGCCGATGGAAAGCGGAACCCATGCCGGCGCTGGAGGGAAATAGACCACCCAATCGGGATAACGGTACCGCCCCATGCCCACGGCCAGGAATTCAACGCCCTGGGAGAGGAGAAAACCGAAGACGAGTTCGCGAACCGTAATTCCACGCCCTCGCTTCATCCACGAACGCACGAAGATGACGGCGAACAAAAGATAGAGCCCGAACTCGTAGAGACGGCGGACGAGATCAATGCCGATGGTATCGAGTAGTTCGCTAGGCACGAGTCCCCCCTCAAATGACCGGCAAGGCGCCGGTCTAGTCCTTCAGCATTTCACCGGGCGTGAGCAAATCCTCGAAAAAGAAAGCCGCCAGTTCGGCCCGACCGGAGAGTCCCGCCTTGCGGTAAAGCCCTAGGGCTTGTTGGCGCACGGTACGTTCGGTGGTTTCGCGGAGCCCCGCGATTTCCTTGTGGCTTAGCCCCTTCAGGAGAAGAAGGCCTACTTCCCGTTCCGCGGCGGTCAGCGCCCAGCGATCGAACTGCCGGTCCACGGCGGCCGAAAGGCCCTTGAGAAGCTCCTTGGCTTCCGCGCGCCACCGCTCGGCCTCCGCCCGGGCGTGACTCAAGTCCCGCTCCATCAAGCGGGCATCCCGTCGAAGCACATACACACGGCGAAAGAGGTAGACAGCTCCGGAAAGAGCGCCGCCAACGGCTACGAGTTCAGCAACCACATGGGAAAAACTCGTCCCCGACCCGTAATCCAGAATCAGATCGGCGCCCACGAGGACGGAAACGGCCCCCAAAACCGCCGCCCCGGCCAAGAGTTCCCGCTGGCTTTCTCGAACATCTGTCATATGCGCGGCGTAAACCCGTTGAAACGACAGCGCTTTTTGCTTGGATCACCTGTCCGATAGAACGGCGTCAATGATTACCCCAAGATGAACGCCGTGCGCCCCCAGGGGCGACTATGCAAGAAGGAGAATACCCATGCAAGAAATTCCGCTCCATCCGGCCCTTGTCCACATTCCCATCGGGATCGCGTTCATTCTGCCGTTTTTCGCCATCGCCGCGACCATCGCGCTCTGGCGGGGCTGGGTGACTCGGCGGACTTGGCTCGCCCTGGTGGCTCTTCAAGCCTTCGCGTTTGGCGGCGCCTTCGCGGCCGTCAACACCGGCGAGCGCGAAGAGGAACGGGTCGAGGAAACGATCGGTGAAGCCGCCATCGAAACCCACGAAGAGCGCGCGGAGGCTTTCCTCTGGATCGCGGGCATCGGCCTAACGGCGGGGCTGGCTACTGCCTTCCTTCGCCCTGGAAAAATCCAAAACCTGGCCGCCGCCGGCACAACGGGGCTCGCGGTCCTGCTCGCCGCCTCGGCATTCCTGACGGGCCACTCCGGAGGAGAACTCGTTTACCAGCACGGGGCCGCGCGAGCCTATGCCTCCACTACCGGTGGATACGGAACCAGTGAAATGAGCGATGGCGGCCAAGAAGAAGGAAAAACTGAAACGGGAATCCGGAACCAAGAACGAGAAGAAGGGGAAGAGGATGATGATTAACCTGAGGAGATAACTGGCGGAGGGGGAGGGATTTGAACCCTCGATACAGCTTTTGGCCGTATATCGGTTTAGCAAACCGACGCCTTCAGCCACTCGGCCACCCCTCCGTGGGTGCACTGGCTGAAGCCTTAAAATACGCGGGGAACCGCACGGCGCCCCTCTTGGAAGGGGCGCAATCTACTCCCCGCCGCGCGGGGCTGTCAAAGAAATCCCCTTTGGCGTCGGGCCAGGAAGCGGACAAGATAGGCGCCGTGTCCGCCCTGCCCCCAGAAACCCATGCGCCTTCGGGCCCCCGTTTCGCCTGGATCGCTAGCCGCCGGGACGATCTTCTCTGGTACATCGGTTCGGCCGGGGCCGGGTGGCTCTATGCCCTTCTGGTCTTGATCCTGGGAAGCGGCCTTGAGCGTCCCGAGTACGATCCGATCTGGACCCTCCCCCTCGGAAGCCTCCAGGTTCCGGTAACGCTCACGCTCCTCGTCTTTTCGAGCTGGGCGTTTCTGCTGGACGGCCCGCATCTCTGGGCGACCTTGGGACGCACCTTTCTCGATCCGGACGAGCGCCTGGAGCGCGGTGGCATTCTCCGGAGTTCGTTCCAGTGGTTCCTGGTAGGACCAGCCACAATCTTCTTCCCGCTGCTGATTTTCTGCCTCATGGCCGCCGTCCACAAACAAGGCCCCCAATGGCTGCCCGCCCTCGGAACGCCGCTCTTTTATTTCCTCTTTCGCCTCTGGGCCTACTACCACGTGGTCCGCCAGCACTGGGGCTTTTTCCGCCTCTACAAGCTGCGGGCCGGTGAAAAAGACCCCCGCGTGGAAAAGGCCGATCTGTGGTTCTTCCGGATCGCCTTCTACACGCCCCTCGGGCTGTTCCTTGCGGCCCCCTGGTACCCCCTCCCCTCCGGCGGCTATCCGGACCTGGGCCTGAACGCGCCCCTTCCCGGCGGCTTCACCATCGGCGGGATTTTGCGCCCGGCTCTCTGGCTCCTGCTCCTCGGAGCGGCGGTCTGGTACGCCCGATTCCAATACCAGGAGTACCGCAAGGGCGCGCCGCTGAATGGCGCCAAGCTTCTACTCCTCGCCGTCACCGTTCCGCTTCACGTAGCGACGCTCACGAATCCCCTTCTCGCCCTCTTCGCCATCCCGCTCATCACGGCGGGGCACAATCTCCAGTACCACCGGATCGTCTGGGGATATGCGCGAAAGAAATACTTCGGCGGACGCGGCGAGATCGTGAAAAGAGAAAAATACGCCGCCGCGCGGCGCGTCTTTTCGAGGCCCCTCACCTACTGGGCTTTCGGCCTGGCCTTTACGTTCTTCTTGTTCCGGAGCCCCTGGACCAAATGGCTCCAGGAAAACCTGGGGGCTTTTTTAGACAAAACCCTCATCGCCGGGACGCTTCACTTCGGAGGCCTTCCCACCCAGGGCTTTTTCCTGGGAGAGGCCCTCTTCGCCTCGTTCCTCATCGGCTGGAGCCTTCAGCACTATTATCTCGACGCCTACATCTGGCGCGTGAGCCGGGATGAGAAAGTGCGGGAAAACCTGGGAATCCCCTGACCGCTTTTCAAAAACAATTCTCCGGCCCGCCCGCCTATTTCCCAACGCCCACGAAGGGATGGTCCGCCAAATCCGGCGAGTGCTTTGCCTCGCCTTTCGGCTTTCCTGGATCGCCAAGATGGGCGGCAAGCCCGTGTTCCCCGAAAGTTTTCGTGGGGAAATTCACCCTTGTCTCGAATTCCTTGAAACCGTAGGGAATCTTGTGGCCCCGCGCCCGGAAGTGGGGAATGACTTCCTTTCCAAAGAGTTCGAGGGAAGCGAGGATGTCCCGGTGGGCGAGCTGGCCCATCTGGACGAGGAAGACCATCTGCGTCACGCCGGCCTGCTCGTATTTCTCGATGGCTTCTCCGATCTCGTCGGGCGTGCCGATGAGCACGGTCCCTTCTTCGACGAGGCGGTCCATGTCCCGGGGCTTTCCGTCGCGGCCCACGCTGAAATCGGAGAGGCCCCGCTTGGCCATGTTCGTGTAGTACTCGTAGCCGGGCACGTCCTTCCCGTACCAGGGCGTAAAGAGCTGAAGGGCCTTGAGGGAGAAATAGGCCGAGGCCGGGGCGCCCAGGAGCCGCGCCCGGCGGCGGTCCGAATGGCAGAAAAAGGGCGCCGTGGCGGCAAGGTTCGCGTTTACGAAATCCCCCACCTGGAGCGTGGGGTTCTTGAGGGCTTCGTAATAGACCTGGCACTGCTCGCCCAGTTCCACGGCCGCGTTGAAGCCGAAGCACAGGACGCCAAGGCCCCGCTCGCCGGCCTGCCGGAAGGTAAGGGGCTGGGTCGCCGCCGTCCACAGGGGTGGATGGGGTGATTGGATCGGCTTGGGAAGAACGTTCCGGGGCGGCATGTCGAGGAACTTCCCCTTGTAAGAGAAAGGCTCTTTTTCCGTGCTCTTCCACATCTTGGGAATGAGGGAGATGAATTCTTCCCACTGGGCCTTCGATTCAGCGGGATTGATCTCGAAACCGCCGAGTTCCGCTTCCGTGATGGAGCGCCCCGTCCCCAGGTCGAAACGGCCGTTGGACAGGATGTCGAAGACCGCCGCCCGCTCGGCCACCTTGGCCGGATGGTTGAAGCGATAAGGAAGCTGGGCGATTCCCTGGCCGATGCGGATTTTCCTGGTCCGCTGAGTGAGCGCGCCCAGAAAGACCTCGGGCGCCGAGGAGTGGGAGTATTCCGTCAGGAAGTGGTGCTCCACCTCCCAGGCGTAATCAAACCCCACGTCCTCCGCGAGGCAGATTTGTTCGAGGGCCTCCCAATAGATGCGGTACTCCTGGGCCCCCGTGTGGGGAAGCGGCGTATTCATTTCGTAGATGAGTCCGAATTTCATGGCGTATCTCCTTTGGTGAAAGCGGATGGCTTGCGGGGGGACGGACTCCCGCGGCCCCGGGAGGAAGGGGCCGCGGGAATCTGGAAGCAGTGCTTTAGTTCGTGATGCTCCAGTTGACGGCGGTGTTGGCCGTGAGCGAGAGGTTGAACGTGACGACGTTGCCCGTACGAGTGAAGGAAACGTTCACGCCATTGCGCTTCACGAAGATCGTGGGTGCGGAAGTTAGCTCGTTCGTAAGCGTCACCTTCATCTGGACCGTCCCGGTCGCTGCCGCCTTGATCTTGCCGGTAATGGCATAGGGCTCGTACTGGAGGCCGAAATTTTCAGCCTCCCAGCCAAAGCCGTCGTCCGCGGGCATGGCCGGCTTGATCACGTAGCCGTCCTTGTTGGGGTAGAAGCCGGCCAGTTTCGCCGCGTTGTAAACGATGTGCGTGTGGCTGTGCATGTTGTTGATGGAATGGGGGATGTCGTCGGGAAGAAGAGCGATAGGGAAGACAGGGTTCACCGTATTCACCAGCGTTTCAAGCCAGGACGTCCCCGGCACGTTCCCAAAATCGTTGAGAGTCGTGTAGTAGCTATCCGGCCCGCTGACGAGGCCGTAGAACTGGTCGGGGTAGAGGGCTGCGTGGTTGGCCAGCGTGCTCTTCTTGAATTCGGCCCAGGCCAGGTTCTTGGCGGCGGTGGAGACGTCGGCGTAATTGGCCATGCCGCGGATGAGGAAGCTGCTCAGGCTGTACCACTGGGTATCGCCGCCGCCGATGGCGCCGCCACTACCCGGGGCCGAGTATCCCGGCGACACTTTGCCCGTGTAATTGAGGCCCAAGGGGGTCATGGCGCCCGTGCTCGAATCCAGGATTTTCGCCACGAGGGCGTCCACCTGGGCGGGGGTCATGATCTTGTCTTCGGCCAGGCCCGCGAACGAATTGCCTTCCGCCCAGAACACGTCCCCGCCGAGCTCGTACATTTGGTTGCTCGCGTTCACCAGATAGGCCCGGTTGAACATGTTGGTCCGCCACTGGGCCGCCAGGGCGGTCCGTAAATTAATAGTGGCGGTGGCCAGCGTGTTAGCAAAGGTTGTATCCCCCTTGCGAATGGCCAGATCCCTCACCAGGGGATAGATCCAGATGGCCAAGGCCGTGTTCGGGACGGATTCCCCGTTCTGGTAGGTCGCGTCGAAATTGCCTGAAATCTTGGTGAGCCCGTCGGCCCAATCAGCGTCCAGGATCTTCACGAGACCGTGGGGCCCCGTTCCCACGGTGTTGAGCTGATAGGTGATGACCTTCTTGAGCACGTTATAGACGGAAGCCGTCTGGGAGCTGCCGTTGTATTTGATCGTCTCGTCCAGGAAAGCGTAGTCGCGGGTGGCGTTCACGTATTCGGCCACGCCCCACCCCGGCCAGAGCCCGTGATCGCTCGACGTCTGGATGGCTTCCGACATGGCGTCGGCGCCGTAGCCGCCGGTCCCGAAGGCGAAGTGCCCGTCGGAATAGGCGGTCCGCAAGGTGTACCGGAGCATCTCCTTGGCCATCGCCGGATTGGCGTAGATGAAAGCCGCCGCGTACTGGATTTGGTCCCGCGGGGCGATGTTCTGCCCCACGTCCAAAAGATACGTACTGTTCTGGTTGAGCGTGTGAGCGTCGCCGCCGAACCAGTCCTCCCGCGTAATGGCCGCATTCATGTAGTACGAGTTCCAGGCCACCTCGCGGCTCAGCCATTTGTCGGCGGCGCTGGGCACGGTGAATTTGACCGCCTTGTTCTTGAAGTGGTTCATGGTGTCGGTGAGCCGGTTCGCGTAGCTCGCCCGGAAGGCATCGATGACCGCGTTTTCCTGGTCCCGGCGCGTAAAGCCGTAGAGCGTGTAGAGCGTCGTGCTGCCGCCGGCGGGGATCGTCACCCGCCTCTCCGCGACGAAGAGCATGTGCTGGCTGTTGTACCCGTACCAAACCGACTTGCTGTTGGTGAGCGCGACCGGGTTCATCGCGTCGGGCCAGGGATGATCCTGGCCGGGCGAGAAGACCTGGCTCTTCACCGTTTCGTATCCCGTCATGGGCGCGTTCAGGAAAACGAGAAAAGCGGTCTTGGGAGAGGGGTCCGAGAGGCCGTCGGGCTGGTTCAGGTTCCCCGCCGTGGCCATGCTCGCCGCCTTGAGGGCGCTCCTGCCGGCGTCGTACGAGAGCCAGTAATCCTCGGAAGGGTCTTCCTCGTAGTAGGGCATGATGATGCCCGGGATCAGCGGGGGCCTAAGGATGTAGGGGTCCCAATCCCAATAAGCGTAGTAGCTGATGGTCTTGCTCGTGGCGGCGTTGTTCTGAATGACGATCTTCTGCATCACCACTTCGTCGTCCCCGAGGGGAGAGAAAGTGGTTTCTTCCACGCTCACGTTGTTGTAGCCCACCACCTTTCGCGCGTAGCCCATGCCCCAGGTGGTGTCGTAGGTCGCCGTAGGCAGCTTGTCGGGGTAGTAA
Source organism: Bdellovibrionota bacterium (assembly GCA_040758475.1). Classification (GTDB taxonomy): domain Bacteria; phylum JAGRBM01; class JAGRBM01; order JAGRBM01; family JAGRBM01; genus JBFLVN01. Next base: position 4,849 of record JBFLVN010000100.1, on the reverse strand, counting down.
GTGCTCCACGCCTGATTGGCCGTGCGGTCGTAAACCCAACCGAACCCGCCGCCCCAAGCCTGCCGGGAGGGGCGGAAATAATTGGCGTGCCGCGGAAACGTGCGGCTCGTGAAAAGCACGTGGTAGCCGTCGGCGTAGGTGTGCAGGAGCGTCCCTGTGTTTCCGAGGAGGTGGAAGGGCGGCTGGGCGGTGATGAATTCGCCCGACTCGGCGGCATTCCCGTTGGTGTAGTCGTAGGCGGGAAGGCCGTTTCCGTCCACGAACCACGAGCCGTAGGTCCCGCCGCCGTAGGTGGAGCTGTAATCGGGCGAGAGGGGCAGGACGGCATAGGCCCTTTGGGCCGCGCCGAGCGCCAGCAGCGCGAAGAAAACCGTTCTTAATTTCTTCATGGGGACACCTCCTTTTCTCCAGGGGAGGAGAGTTGGCGTTTTCGAAAATATCTGAGCTACTATTCAGGTTCTACTCGGATTCGTAGGCGAAAGGGCAGGACCGTGAAGAAGCGCCAAACAAAGGGAAATACGAAGCGCAGGGCCCCCGTCCAGGGGCGCGCGAAGAAGACCGTCCAGAGCATCCTGGAGGCCACCGCTCAGGTTCTGGTGAAGGAAGGATACGCCAAAACGTCCACCAACAAGATCGCCGCCCGGGCGGGGGTGAGCATCGGCACGATCTACGAATATTTTCCCGACAAGGACGCGGTGGTGGCGGCCCTTCTCAATTCCATCGTCTTCGAAACGGTCAAGCGGCTCCAAGGCCGGATGGCCTCCCTCATCCAGGAACCCCTCCCCCTGGCCGCCAAGCAGTGGCTCCACGCGGCGGTGGATTTGCTTGGGGAGCACGCCGGCCTCGCTCGTGTCGTAGTGGAGCAGATTCCCCGGCTTCAGGAGATCGCCGCCGTCCAGATGATCGAGAAACAAATGCTGGCCTTCGCCCGCCAGATGGCCGTCGAGAGCGGGGAGAGATACAACCGCTCCAATCTCGACGCCGGGATGTTCCTCGTCGTAACCATGGTCCGGGCTGCGGTAATCGGAATCGCCCTGGAGCGGCCAAGCCATCTTTCGGCCGAAGAACTCATCGACGAGCTAGTCAATGTCATGGTTGGTTATTACAACTACCGGCCACTGCGGCGGTAGAGTATTTTTAAAAACGTGCTAAAATAGGCTTGTCTGAAATTCACCGGTGCGGCATCCGCCCGCGTCTGAACTCGTTCACGCCCGTCTAAAACAGTCTCCATCTGTCCAGGTTCCACACCCAGGTGACCCAGATGCTCCAGATTTCTGGAAAAAAATGATGATCTTCTTGATCGTCTTCCCCGGGAAGATGGCCAACAAAAAAAGCATGGCCATCTGGCCACCTTCATCGGTTAGGCGGTTTCCGAGCGGCTAAACGGGTTTCCGGTCAGATGGTCAGGTGGCCATCCAATTTCGAGGGAGTCAGATGACCCACAGGCCCCAGATTTTTACCAAATCGCGGGACCTATCCCCGCCGGGCGATCATGTCGTACCAGACCTTCTTTTCGCGCTTGCCGACGAGGTCCATGTAGATGGTCTTGGTTTCGACGTAGGCTTCGAGGCCTTCGTTTCCGAACTCCCGGCCGATGCCCGATTGTTTGTAGCCGCCGAAGGGAGCGTTCACGTTGAGCATGTGGTACTCGTTGATCCAGACTGTGCCCGTCCGGATCTGTCTCGCCACGTCCATCGCTTTCGGAAGGTCCTTGCTCCACACGGCGCCGCCGAGGCCGTAGGTGGACTGGTTGGCCAGTTCGACGGCCTCCTGGACGTTCTTGTACTTGAGCACGCAGAGGACCGGCCCGAAGATTTCCTCCCGGGCGATGGTCATGTCGTTCTTCACGTCCGCGAAGATGGTGGGCTCGATGTAGAAGCCTTTTTCGAGCCCCGGCCCCGTGGCGGCTTTTCCGCCCACGGCGCAGCGGGCCCCTTCCTTCTTGCCCTTCTCGATGTAGCCGAGGATGCGCTCGTACTGGCGCTTGCTCACGACCGGGCCCACGTCGCTCGTCATCTGCTTGGGGTCGCCGAGCCTGATCTTCTTGGTCTTTTCCACGATCTTGGAGAGGACGTCGTCGTGGAGGGTTTCGGGAAGGAAGAGGCGCGTCCCCGATTCGCAGGCCTGCCCGGCATGGAAGAAAGTCGCCCAGAGGGCCGCGTCGATGGCGCTGTCCAGGTCGGCGTCTTCGAGAACGATGTTGGCGCTCTTGCCGCCGAGTTCCAGGGTCACGCGCTTCAGCGTCTTGGCGGCCCCTTCCATGATTTCCTTGCCCACGACGGTCGAACCCGTAAAAGCCACCTTGTCGGCGATGGGACTAAGCGTCATGGCCCTTCCGGCTTCCGCGCCGCCGGGGAGGATGTTCACGACGCCCGGGGGGAAGATTCCGGCATCGTGGATCGCCTTGGCAAATTCCATCGCCGTAGCGGGCGTTTCCATCGCCGGTTTGAGGACCACCGTGTTTCCCATGGCGAGGGCGGGACCGAGTTTCCAGGCGGCCATGAGGAGCGGGAAGTTCCAGGGGATGATCTGGGAGCAGACGCCCACGGGCTCCTTTGCCACGTAGAGCTGGGCCATGGCCGGGCGCTCGATGAGCGGAAGGGGGCGGAGCCAATCAAAACGCTCGCACTGGTCGGCGTAGTACTGGAAGGTGATGGCCGACTGTCCCAGGTCGCCCATGGCCTTGCGGAGCACGGAGCCCGAGTCTTCGGCCTCGATAGGGGCCCACGCGCCCAAGTTCTTCGAAATGATCTCAGCGCACTGGCGGAGTTTCTTCGCCCGGTCGGCGGGCTTGGTCTTGCTCCAGGCGGGAAAAGCCACGCGGGCGGCTTCGAGGGCCTTTTGCACGTCCTTCTCGCCGCCGAGAGCACATTTGCAGGAAACCGACTGGTCGTGGGGGTTGATGGACTCGAACGTGGCGCCCCCTTCGGCGTCCACGAATTGACCGTTGATGTAGAGCTTGTACTCGCGCATGAAGGAGCCCCTCCGGTGCCGCAATCCGGCGGGCGCATCCTAGCCGGGCGGAATGCGCGGGGGCTACCGCTTGGCGGAGGTTTGCCGGGGGGGCTTGCCCCTCCCCAGTTGATAGTAACGGACCGCTTGCTCGTGCTCGCCGTAGGTTTCGGAGAAATGGTGGGTGCCGTCCTTGCGCGCGACGAAGAAGAGATACCCGCTCGGCTGGGGCGAGAGGACCGCCTGGATGGCGGCAAGGCCCGGGCTCGCTATCGGCCCCGGCGGAAGGCCCTTGATCACGTAGGTGTTGTACGGGGTGGGTTTCAAAAGGTCTTTCTTCCGGATGTTCCCGTCGTAAGTTTCACCGATGCCGTAGATCACCGTCGGATCGGTCTGGAGGCGCATGCCCTTCTTGAGACGGTTGAGGAAAAGCCCCGCGATGAGCGGACGCTCGAAGCCCTGGCCCGTCTCCTTCTCGACGATGGAGGCGAGAGTCAAAAGTTCGTGGAGGGATTTGAGCCCCTGGCGCCTTGCCCCTGCCTCCCAGCCCATTGGAAGCGCTTTGCGGAGCGATCCCACCATGTCGGAGAGGACTTTTTCCTCGGAGAAAGGTTTGGAAAAGGAGTACGTCGTCGGGAAGAGATAACCCTCGAGCGAATCGGCTTGGACGCCCAGGGACGCGGTAAAACTTTTGGAGAAGGCGAGTTCCTTGTATCTGGCGGCGGAGCCGATCCCCAGGGCTTCGAGGCGCGCGGCGATCTGGCGGGCCGTAAAGCCTTCGGGAACCAATACTTCGTGCAACACCGGCGGACCGCGAAGGAGGGCGTCGAGTACCTCCCGTGCCGACATGGAAGGCGAAAGCGGGAACTCCCCCGCCCGGAGTTTTTTGGCCGAGCCCGTCGCCACGATGAGAGCCCGGAAGGCCCGCTCGTCGCGGATGAGCCCCTTTTCGTGCAAGCGCAGGGAGATGCTCCTGGCCGTCGATCCGGCGGGAACCTCGAAGGCGGTCACGGGCTTTGCTGGCCCCGGCTCCGGTGCGCGGAGGAGCCGAAAGACGCCAAAGAGGCCAAGGCCCATGGCGAGCAGGACGAGCAAAAGGGCGCCGTGGGAGGGCTTCTCCCGGCGTTCCTTCCGCCCCTCAGTCTTGGCTTTGAGGTCCTGCTGCATGAGCCTTTGCCTTGCCGGAGAGTTCGGAAAAATAGTCTTCCAAAAGGATCACGGCCGCCGTCTCGTCGATCTTCTCCGGAATGTCCCGGGGTTTTACCCCCGCCGCCCGGAGGCGTTCGCGGGCTTCCTGGGTCGTCAACCGCTCGTCCCGGAGAACAACCGGCAGGCCCGAGGCTTTTTCCAGGATCGTGGAGAGCTTGCGGACGCGGCCGGCGGCGTCCCCCTCCCCGCCTTGCATCTTCAAGGGAAGGCCCAGGAGAATCGTCTCCGCCCCTTCCTGCCGGGCCAGGTCCACGATCTTCCCGATGGCCTCCCGGTCGGAGCGGCGCAGGGCGAATCCCCGCGGCAGGGCGAAGCGGCCCGATTCGTCCGAAACGGCGAGCCCCACCCGCTTCTCGCCCCAATCAACAGCCAGGATGCGCATGAAGGACAATCGTAGACCGGCGGCAAGGAGCGCGCCACGTGCTGGCGGGGGGAGCCCCTCCCGGTTAGAATCCCGTCCGTGCGCTTCCGGTCCATCTATCTTACGGTGGGGGTTTCCCTCCTCCTGGCAAGCACCGTGCTCGCGGGCAAGGAGACCCACCTGGCCGACCTTTACCACAAGCACTTCGACCAACTCTCGCCAAGCTACCGGAACCATCTCAAGTTCCTCATGGAAGACGCCGCCCGCGCCCTGCGAGTCTTTGCCAAGTACGGGCAGCTTCCCGAAGAAACCCCCAACGGAACCGGA
>JBFLVN010000099.1:0-12417 GCA_040758475.1 Bdellovibrionota bacterium | reverse complement strand
TAATATTTTCCTCAAACTCCTGGCCATCCTGGCCCTCGTGGCCGCGAACGGCTTTTTCGTGGCTGCCGAACTCGCGCTCGTGGGCCTCCGGCGCTCCCGGATGCAGGAACTGGCCGACGAGGGGAGCAAGCCGGCCGAACGGATCCTCAAAATCCTCTCCCAGCTCGACGACTACATCTCCGCCACCCAGGTCGGGATTACGATCGCCTCCCTGGCCCTGGGCTGGTTCGGAGAGGAAGCCCTGGCGGTCCTCTTCGCCCCGCTCTTTGAAGCCATGTCGGGGGCGCCCGCCTCCGCCCCCGCCGTCCACGGCGCGGCCGTGGGGGCGAGCTTCGGCCTCATCACCGTCCTCCACATCGTCCTGGGGGAACAGGCCCCCAAGATCATCGCCCTCCAGAGCGCGGAGAAAGTCGCCTTCTTTTGTGCGGCCCCCCTCGAAGCCTTCACCATCGTCTTCCGGCCGGCCATTTGGGCCCTCAACGGAATGGCCAACGCCTTCGTCCGGGTTCTCGGTTACCGGGGAACGGCCATGGCCGGTCATCACCTCGCCCACTCGGAAGAGGAACTAAAAATCATCGTCGAAACCTCGAAGAAGCAGGGTGTCCTCGAAGCCTCAGAGGAAGAACTCATCCACTCGGTCCTCGGTTTTACGGACAGGACCGTGGTGGAGATCATGCGGCCCCGGCCCGACATGCAGATGGTCCCGGACGACATTTCCCTCGAAAAGCTCTTCCGCGCGATCGCCGATTCGGAACGGTCCCGCTATCCGGTCTATCACGGAGACCCCGACAAAGTGGTGGGGACCATCCACGTGAAGGACGTCCTCGAACATCTCGCCCTCAAAGGGGAAGAGTCCTTTCAAGTAAAGGACATTCTGCGCCCGCCCCTCTTCGTCCCGGAGACGCGGCGTCTTCCGGACCTCCTCGCGACGCTCCGCCGGGAACGGAGCCACATGGCGATCGTCCTTACGGAATTCGGCGACGTGGCCGGACTCGTCACCATGGAAGACGTCCTGGAAGCCCTGGTGGGCGAGATTCAGGACGAATTTGACGAGCCCGAAAAACGCTTCGAGCAGACGCCCGAGGGCCATGTCCTCATCCAGGGCCAGATCCCCGTCACCGAGGTGAACGAACGCCTGGGCCTCGAACTCTCCACCGATGATTTCTCCTCCATCGGCGGCTACGTCTTCGGCCGCCTGGGGCGCGCGCCCAAGGTGGGCGATGAAGTCCGGGAAGACGGGTTCGTCCTCCGCGTGCACGCCGTATCGGGCCTTCGCGTCTCCCGCGTCTGCTACCAGTCCCTGCAACCCAAGGCCGGGCCGGTGGCCGCGCAAGTGGGCGGGTAATCGCAGCCCGCCCCCTCACCGAGCCGCGGCAAAAAACAACTTGTTAGAATGCCGCCGGGCTACTAACTAACCAGTACCCCCTTCCAGAAAGGCACGGCGTTCCGAATGACCGCCCACCAGCAGATGCTTCTGCTCCGGATGCGCCTCCTGCTCGTTTGCTACATCGTGAGCGCCGTAGGGGCCGCCATCGCCGTCGGCCTCATGCGGGAGGTCGTCCTCTTTGACGCCGGGCGCCTGTGGGCGGCGGCCATCCCGAGCATCGGGATCATGACGCTGACGGGCTCGGCCCAGTGGTGGTTCAACGAGCGTTTCCTCCAGCCCCTGACGATTTGCTTCGAGGAATTGGGAGACGCCGCCAAACTGCCCGCGGACAAAGTCCAAGGGGGGATCGCCGTCCGCTTGCTGATCTTCAGCGGGATCATCGCCGGCGTCATCGGCCTCCTGTTCTTCGTTCATTTCGGAAAAGAGCACCTCCGGGACTTTCCCCTCGCCCGGCTCGCGATCATCTGCGCGCTCCTGCCGGCCACCGCCGGCATGGGCTGGATCTGGCTCTCCCGCCACCGGACGACGGCCCTCCAGCGCAAGGAGTCGAGTCCCGCGAACGCCCTCCGCGCCGCGCTCTTCTTCCCCATGCGGGCGTCGCTGGCTTCTTTCCTGCTCTGGTGTTTTGCCGCTGCCGCCCTTCCCATTTCCTTCTACTTCTACGTGGGCTTCAGCATCCGGACCTGTTTCTACTTCGGCCTTCTCGCCTTCGGAGCCGCCCTCATCGCCCTTCCGACCCAGTATTTTCTCTTCAAAAAGGAATTGGACCCGTTCGTCACGCGCCTTCTCGAACTCGATCCCGACAGCCTCCTCCACCAACAAACCGTTTTGCCGCTGCGCTACAAGTTCTTCGCCACCGCCTTGGGGCTCGTATTTTTCGGGGTGGTCTTCTCCACGGTCCGGAGTTTCGCCGGGATGGAGCAGATCCTCATCGAATCGGCCGCGGGCCGCGTGCGGGACCATCTCTCCGTTTTCCGCGAGCGGATCGAACTCGAAGGCGCGCCCAGCGAGGAACTCCTTTCCACCCTGCGCCGGGAAGAAGTCTTTTTCCTGCCGGAGGAAGGCCCCGCGCAGGGAGCTTCCATGGCCACGCTGGAAGAGGCGGGAATTTCGGCGCGAAGCATCCGGGAACAGATGGCGGGACGGGACAACCTGGAACTGGCCTTGCGGGCCGGCTGGTCCGAAGGGCACGTCATCTTGAAGCGCGCCGGGCCGGGCATCCTCGGCGCCGTCGCCATGCCCGAAACCGAATCCCTGCCCAAGCTGCTCGCACCGGCGTTCGAGACCTTCGTCGCCGTCATCCTGATCGGATTCTTCCTGAGCCTCTTTTTCTCCCGCGACATCAGCCAGACCATCAAAGGGCTGGGCCGGCACGCCGACGATCTGGCCCAGGGAGTCCTCAACACGCCGCTCCGCGTCGCCTCCGACGACGAACACGGCCAACTCGCCCGGCTCCTTCGGAGCACTTCGGAGCGGCTCGAAGAACTCGTCATTCAGGTGAAAAGCCTCTCCGAGCACGTGGCCCAGGCAGCCGCCCAGCTTCAGATCCAGTCGGCCGAACTCTCCGAAGGCTCGGCCTCCCAGAACGAGCAGGCTGAAGCCGCCAACACCCGCATGGACCTCATGAGCCAGACCCTCCGGGAGCAAGGCTCTGGCGCCAAGGAAACCCTCGAACAGGCGACCCACATGCGCGAAGCGGCCGAGATCGGCCACGAGGCCGTGGGGGTTTCGGCCGCGGGGATGAAGCGCATCCAGCAGGTCTCTGAGGAATCGCGAGTGACGGTGGAAGCCTTGAGCCAGGGGGCCCAGCGCATCGGCCAGATCACGGAGGCCATTTCAGAAATCGCCGCCCAGACGAACATGCTGGCGCTCAACGCCTCAATCGAGGCTTCCCGGGCGGGGGAGCACGGCCGGGGTTTTGGTGTCGTGGCGGAGGAAATCCGAAAGCTCGCCGAACGGGCCTCCGACGCCGCCCACGAGATCGACTCGACCCTTCGCAATATCGGCGAGGAGACCTCGAGCGCCCTCCAGGTCAACCGGCGCGTGGTCGACGAAATCGGCCACGGTATCGAGCGGGAGCTTCAGACGCAGCAGGCCTTCCGGAGCATGGAAGAATCCATCGAAGCGGCCGAACGTCTCGTGCGCCGCGCGGCCGAGATGACCCAGGAGCAAAGCTCCCATGGAGAAGAAGTCCAGGGACTCGTCGGAAGGGTCCTCCAGATCACCCGGGACCAGCAGGGGTCGGCGGCCATCATCGCCGAAACGGCCAAGGATTTGAGCGAGCGGGCCGAAGCTCTCAGGCTGCTTCTCTCCAAGTTCCGGACGTAATTCCTGGACAACGCCGTTCGCGTATCCCGAGGAACACCGGGTATCCTCCTCCGGGGAGCCCGGAGCCTTGAGCGAACTTCTTTTTTACGACGGCGATTGCGGCCTCTGTCACGGGGCCGTCAAATTCGTGGTGGCGCGGGACCGGGAGGGGAAACGCTTCCGCTACGCGCCGCTCCACGGCCCGACGTTTCTCGCCAAAGTGCCCGAATCGGCCCGGAAAAATCTTCCCGATAGCATCGTGATTCTCACGGAAGACGGCCGGATACTCTACAAATGGGAGGCCGCCCGGTACATCGGGAAAAAGCTCGGCGGCGGCCCCGCCTTCTTATCCGCCCTTTCCGGCATCGTTCCCCCATCCCTGGGGGATTCGTTCTACGATTGGGTCGCCCGGAACCGGCATCGATTCTTCGAAAAGCCTCAGGCGGCTTGCCCGGTCGCCTCCCCCGAACTCCGGGCCCGGTTCGATCCCTAAACCCCTCCTAGCCATGCCATGCGGGCGCGGCTAAAGAGGGGGCGCCCGCCGCCTTGCTTTCAAACCGGCGGAAAGACCCATGCACCTGCCGGCGCCCGCCCTCCTCCATCTCCTTGCGGCCCAATCCACGCTTGCCAGCGACGGCCTCGAAAGCATCGGGGCGAGCGTCTCGAAAATCTGGCACTACGAACTTTTCCGGGTCTCGAACGAACCCCTGACGCTCGGAAGGATTTTTCTTGCCCTCTGCGTCCTCGTCCTGAGTGTCACCCTTTCGAAAATCCTAAGCCGCCTCTTCGCTCGTACGATCCTCCCAAGGTTCAAGGTGGAACCCGGGGTGCAAGCGGCGCTCCAATCGCTTTCCTATTACGTGCTCGTCGTCGTCTTCGTACTGACTGCTCTGCGGGTCGTGCAGGTTCCGCTCGCACTCTTCACCGTGCTCGGCGGCGCGCTCGCCATCGGCGTGGGCTTCGGCAGCCAGAACCTCGTCAACAATTTCATGAGCGGCATCATCCTGCTCATGGAGCACCCCATTCGCCCGGGCGACGTGGTGGAAATCGAAGGGGTCCAAGGGACCGTCGAAGAGATCGGCGCCCGCAGCACCCACGTGCGGACTTTGGGCGAAGCGCGGCTCGTCGTCCCCAACAGTTTTTTCCTGGAACGGAAAGTCCTCAATTGGACCCGCACCGGGACGGCCGTGCGGGATTTCGTGAAGGTGGGGGTGGCTTACGGTTCACCAGCCGAGAAAGTGAAAGAAATCCTCTTCGAAGCGGCCCGAAGCCACGGGAAAATCCTCCCCTCCCCTGCTCCAATCGTCCTTTTCTCGAACTTCGGGGATAGTGCCCTGGAGTTCGAAGTCTACTTCTGGCACCGGGTCCCCGATCCCTTCGATAAGAAGGAAATCGAGAGCGACTTGCGGTACGACATCGAGCGGCGCCTCCAAAGCGCGGGCATCGTCATCGCCTTCCCGCAGCGGGACCTTCACGTCCGCTCGGTTCCGCCGCTCGAAGTACGCGTCGCCCCCACTCCCCCGCGCGGAGGGAATCCATGATCTACCGCAAGCGCCGCCCGCCCATCGGCTCCGTTCCCGGAACGCTCGCGAAGATCGAGGGGGGACTAGCGCCCCGAATCCGGGCTTTCCGTTATTCGGCGGAATCCTTCGAGGAAAAAGAATTCACGAAAACCGAGGAACTCAAGGGCTTTCTCCCAGAAGGCAAACAAATCCTCTGGGTGGACGTGCAGGGCCTTGGCGACGGCCGGGTGCTTCTCGAACTGGACGGCATCTTCGGGTTCCACCCCCTCGCCCTGGCCGACGTGGTGAACATCCCCCAGCAACCCAAGGCGGAAGTCTACGACGAACACCTCTTTCTCATCACCCGCATGGCCCGGTTCGACGAAAACGATTGCTACGTCAACGAACAGGTCAGCATCTTTTTGAAGGAAAACCTCGTCGTCACTTTCCAGGAAACCTACGGCGACCCCCTCGACAACGTGCGGGCCCGCATCCGCACGGCGGGGACGCCCATGCGGAAGTCGGGCGCCGACTTCCTGGCCTACGCGACCCTGGACGCCCTTCTGGACGGCCATTATCCGGTGCTGGAATCCTTCGGGGAAAGCCTGGAAGACCTCGAAGAAAGGATGATCGAACGCCCGCGGTCGAGCGACATTCACGAGATGCATGAGATCAAGCGAGAATTCCTGTGGCTCCGGCGCAACCTCTGGCCCCAGCGGGAAGCCGTCTCCAGCCTCGTGCGGGACGAGAACCGGTTCATCAAAAAGGCGACGCGCGTCTACCTTCGCGATTGCTACGACCACTGCGTCCAGCTCATCGACATCCTGGAAAATTACCGGGAACTCACGAGCGATCTCATGGAGCTCTACCACACGTCGCTGAGCAACCGGCTCAACGAAGTAATGAAAGTCCTCACGATCATTTCGACGATTTTCATCCCCCTCTCTTTCATCACTGGAATCTACGGAATGAATTTCAAGCACATGCCCGAAATCGAGCATCCCTGGGCCTATCCGGCTATCTGGGGAGTGATCCTGACCGCGGCGGGGGGAATGCTATACTACTTCCGCCGCAAGGGGTGGCTTGGAAACGGCGATAAGCCGGATGACGATAAAGCCCCTTGAACGACGCGGAGAAGAAAAATGCCCATCTTCGAATACACCTGCGAGAAATGTAAAAAGGGGTTCGAGCTATTCCTTCAAAACGGCGAGAAGGCCGCCTGCCCCTCGTGCGGTGGCACGAAGCTCGAAAAGCGCTTCTCGGTCTTCGGCGTCGGAAAGAGCGAGGGCGCCTCGTTCTCGGGCGCCCCGGGACCCTGCGGCAGCTGCGGCGACCCGCGTGGGCCGGGCTCCTGCGCGATGGACTAAGAACGCCTCCCTCCTACTACACCACGACGGCGCGGCAGCCCGATTGACAAGGATTTAAGGCCGTAGCATAACCCCCCGGGCGATTGGCCGGGCTTTTGCCGCTTCCGCGTGATTGGCGCGGCCACCGCTGATTCTTTCCGTAACAACCAAATTCACCATTTTATTTAGGAGGAACCCATGGCCGTTCTCGTTGGAAAAGCCGCTCCGGACTTCAAGGCCGACGCCGTGATGCCGGACGGATCGTTCAAGCAGATTTCCCTCTCGGACTACAAGGGCAAGAAGTACGTGATCCTGTTCTTCTACCCCCTCGACTTCACCTTCGTCTGCCCGACGGAGATCATCGCGTTCTCCGAAAAGCAGCCCGACTTCGCCAAGGCGGACGTCGAAGTGCTCGGCTGCTCGGTGGACAGCAAGTTCTCCCACCTCGCCTGGCGCAATACCAAGCGCACCGAGGGCGGGCTCGGAGACATCAAGTATCCGATCCTCGCTGACCTCGATAAGAAGATCGCGGAGGCCTACGACGTCCTCCTTCCCGCGGGCATCGCGCTCCGGGGCCTCTTCCTGATCGACAAGAACGGCGTCGTCCAGCACCAGGTGATCAACAATCTTCCCCTGGGGCGCAACGTGGACGAAGCCCTCCGGATGGTGCAGGCCCTCCAGTTCAATGAGAAGAACGGAGAAGTCTGCCCCGCCAACTGGAAGCCGGGCGAGATGTCCATGAAGGGCGACCCCAAGGGAAGCAAGGAATTCTTCCAGAAGAAGTACGCCTAAGCCCTTTAAGCCTGAAATAAGACGCCCGCCCTTCAAAGGGGCGGGCGTTTTGTTTTGGAGGGCCGCCGTGTTCTACCTTGAATGAACGCGAAGGGAGGGGACCATGAAAATCCTTCGGAACGCGAGCCTCGTCTTTTCGGCGGGCGCCGCGGGGGCGGTAGCCAATAGCTTTTTTCTCTGGCAGGCGGGCGAAAGAGGGATCGCGGACCTCTTCGGCGTGGCGATCCACCCGGCCCTTTCGCTTTCGTGGCTCTATCCCCGAATCGTGTGGGGCGGCCTCTTGGGACTGCTCCTTCTCATCCCGGTGGGACGGTGGAGCGCCCTCCTCCGGGGAATCTTCTGGAGCCTCGTCCCGTCGGCCGCTTCGCTTCTTTATTTTCTTCCATATCAGCAAGGGAAAGGCTTTTTAGGGCAAGACCTGGGAACGCTCACGCCCCTCTACGTGATCGCGGCGAATGCGATTTGGGGCGCGGCAGCCGGCTTGTGGATGAGATTTGCGGGAAGCAGCGGCGTGAAGGCGCCCTCGGAGGGATGAAATCAACAGCAACGTTTATACTGTTACTTCTTCCCCTGAGTAGCGGCTTGGCCCGCCGAGTACTTGAGCACCCGGACTTTTTCCGCCGTCACGAGCCCTTCGGGCATCATCTCGTCCAGGATGGTGAGGAGTTTCTTAGAATGCTCTTCCGTATCCACCACTTCGATCACGATCGGCAGGTCTTCCGAGAGGCGCAGGAGATGGGCCGTGTGGAGAGTACTTTTGGCGCCAAAACCCGAAACCGCCCGCAGGACGGTGGCCCCGGCGAACCCCTCTTTGCGGAGACGCTCCAGAAGAGCTACGTGCAGGGGCTGGTGGTGCCACTGGTCGGATTCTCCGATGAAAATCCGCGTGAGGACCTGTTCTCCATCCAGGACGCGCATGGGGGAAGCCCTCCCTAATTTCCAACCAGCGCCCGAGCGCCGGCCATTCCAAGGAAACACGCCGCCAGACAAGCAAAAACAGTAACAAGCACGTTCGTTGCTGCCAGGTACCAAGCCCCTTCCTGGAGGTATTTCATCGTCTCGTAGCTGAAGGTCGAATAGGTCGTGAACCCGCCCATCACGCCGGTCGTAAGCGCGAGCCGGAGCGTGGGGGAAAGAAAATCGGTCGCAAGACCCACGTGCATGATGGCCGCCAGCAGGAAGGAGCCCACCACGTTCACGGCGAGCGTGCCGTAGGGGAAGGCGGGCCCCAAGCTTTTGAGGGCCCAACCGGAAACGAAGTAGCGTGCCGCCGTTCCGGCCGCGCCGCCCAAGCAAATCCAGAAGAGACGCTCCATGCCGGTCCTGCTCCTTCAAGAGGCCGCGCGGACGGTCACCCGCGGCAGCGCGGCGTCTTTCTCGAAACTTCTCGCCACAACCGTTATTTTCCCGTTTTTGGAGGCCACCGACAACACCGGCGTCTCGATCCGCCAATCCCCAGGAATGATCTTCCGGGGCGTCACCACGATCCCTTCCGGGGAAGTTTCCACCCCCGCCGCGCGCAGGAGCGAAAAGAGTGGGAGGGCATGCTGGTTCGTGTTCATCACCGGAAACTCCCGCATGGGCGTGGCGGGGTGAACGAAAGTCTCTCCAGGCCTATCGGCATAGTGGGCGTTGTAGGCGTCGGGGCCACTCCAGATTCCATACCAGATTTTCGGGTACGCCCGGGCGTGAGCGGCCAGGGATTGCTTTTCGAGGCTCCGCCATGCGAGAGCCGGATCGTGAAGGGAATAAGCCCAGGAGAGAAGGCCGTTTACCGCCGCCCAGACGCCGCCGTTGCAATCCCACCCCCGCCCTAGGACGCCGAGCCGGATGGGGTGCGGCTCGTTCAGGATCGTGGCACCGATGGGGGAAGGATCATCGAGCAGCTTTCGGATATTCTTAACGAGCATCTGGCGCTTTTCCTCGTCCCCGATCCGGGCGATCAAACACCAGGCGTTGGCATCAAGAAATAAATGAGATTCTCCCAACGGTTCTCCAAGGCCGTCGTACCCCCGCAGGAACCATTCCCCCGTCCAGGCGCGTTCCACGGCAGCGCGAAGTTCTTCCGCGAAATTTCGCATCTCCCGGGCCTTGGCCGGGTGAGTGCTTTCAATCAAGTCCGCCGCGCGAGGAAGAACCCAGACGGCGAAAGCCGAATTAAAGAGCGATTCCCCCCGGGCGCGGAACGCCCCTTGATCCTTCACCATGAGGGAGATGGGATCGCTCCAATCACCGCTCCCGGCGCGAAGAAGGCCGTGCTCGCCCCGCCGGACGCCGTGATGGAGATATTCCCACGCCAGAAGCACCCGCTCGCGGACGGTGGATTCCTTTCCGCGTTCTTTTGGATAGAAGGGAACTCGCTCGTCGAGGAACAAAGAATCCCCCGTCCCCCAGACGTATTCGGTAAGGCCCCACAAGAGAAAAAGTGGAAGGTCGCTCGGGGCCGTGTGCATCCCGGCCCAGGTGCATTTTCCAAAGCCCGTGTGGGCGTAATAGATGCGCCCGTCGGGAAGGGTCATGCGCATGACGAGGCGCAAATTGTCCCGGGCTCCGGCCGGATCGCAAAAGACCTGGGGCGCCACGCACAGGACGTAATCCCGGGGCGCCCCCTGGGCGCCGTGGATGTAGGTATAGGCCGATCCCTGGGGCGTGACGTTCGCTTCGAAGTAATCGTCCCGGACCTTGCTGCTCCGAAGGTAATAGGCGTTCCATTTGGCCTCCCGGGCCAGGGCGGGCGTGCCGGGAAGCTCGGCTGAAAATTCTTTGCCCCAAGACCGGGCCGTTTCCTCAAAACTCTTCTCTCGCAAAGAAGCCAGAAGAGCGGGCAAGTCTTTTTCTTCTGCGCTTCCAACGGCGAAGGAGAATTTTCCACTCCCGGCAGCGAGCGGAAGCCGGAATCCGATCCCCCCTTCCTCCATTCTTGGATCGGCGGCCTCACCGTTTAGAAGCGAAAGGAAGAAAGGTTTGGGATAGGAATCGAACCAGCCGGGTTCTTCGGGCGTCTTGGCCTTGAAGGGCCCACCGTAAGCGAAGTGGACGAGAATGGTTTCAAGCGGTCCCAAGTAATGGGTATGGATTTTGAGGCGGTTTCGGTACGCCTTGCGGAGGCGCTCGGTCACGGCGCGGCTTGTGGAAGAGGCCACTCCCATGAGCGACCAGAGGATTTTCTCGAGCGGCGAATGATCTTCCGGCGCGGGCTCACCCCGCGTCATGAGCCCTCCCATGAGGACGGCGTAAGGAGCGATTCCCCAATCCTCCGCATAGAAGCCCACCTGAACGCCGGAAATTTCCACGTCCACGCGCAAGGCGGGAATATCGCCAAAGGGCGCCCACACGCGGCGGGAGAACTTCACCCCCTCCCGTTCCACCTCCCAGCGGGCGTAGCCCACCCCCCAACGGGCGCTTGCGCGCAAGTCCGGGTCCAGCGGCGAGAGGACCCGATTCCCCGCGGTATCCAACACGGACCACAGCCCGCCCAGTTCCTTGGGATTTTCCGGATCGAGACCGGCCGTCCGGACGTATCCCCGGTCGGCGAAGTAGAGCCCCATCCAGCCGCCCGCGTGGGCGGTGGCCGTGAGGCGGTCGTTTCCGACCTGATGCCAGATTTTCCGGGGATCGTTCTGGGGAACGACGGTATCCTTCAGAGCTGAAAGCGGCGCGAGGTCAAAACACGGAAGGCCCTGTTCGTCCTTCGACCAGGAGCCGAAGGCCCCGCCCTCGCCACTGTTCGGGCCACTCAAGGCGTTGGCGCCTGTTGTTCGGCCGCCGCCGGAGAAGCGCGGGGTTTCCTAACCCGGCGCTTACCAGGAGGCGCGGCGCCACCGGAGCCTTTCTTTGCGGCCTCGGCGGCGAGAACCTCGGCGAGCCGTCCGTCCGTCCGGATCTGCTCGATCACGGAAGAAAGGCACGTATTCATCACTTCAACCCATTTGAATTCTTCGCCCAGGGGTTCGAGTTCCTGGTGCCATCCCCGGTAGGGGCGCTCGTAGAGAACGGCGCCGCTCGAATCCGCCACGCGAAGGGTCATCCGGATTTCTCCCTTGACGTCCAGCGTGACCATGCCGTCGTAATCGTATTCGAACCAGAAAGTATCGAGAGTTCCGGAGAATTTTAGATCGCCCGGCGCCACGGCCTGATGCCCGTGGCGGGCGATTTCTTCCTGGAGGGCCGTCCGGAGGATTTCGAGGGGCGGTTTCGCGGAATAAACTTTGGCCGTCCGGAAGTACTTGTTCCGCTTGTAGCCAATCTTGTCCGTCTCGGGCCGCTTGTCGGAAAATTCACCGATCACGACGGCGAGCGGCGGCGAGGTTTCGAGTTTTCCTTTCTCGAACTTCGCCGCGTCGTAGGCCACATCGAGCGTCTTGCTGCCGAAGGCGCAGCCGGAATTCGTGGCGGCAATTACCGCAAACCCGAACAACCACACAATTTTCGAGAGACGGTTATTCGAAACTCCCATGCCGCCCCTTCCCCTTCGCGAACGATTGGGCCCCCAAAAGGGCTTCGCCGCTTCCCAACGATTTGAAGCCGCTATCGTATTCCCGGCGGAGCGCCTCTTCCAGGGGAATGAATTGCCCGTAGGCGCTCCCTCGGTCGGCCAGCATGCAGGCTTGCGGGAAATGCGATATCTCCAGGGCAAGTTCTTCGGCGACCTCTCGGGATTTACCGTGGGCAACGACCCGGTTGGCAAGGCCCATGGCGAGCGCTTCTTTCGCATCCACGGGCCGGCCCGTGAGGATCATGTCGAGGGCACGGGAGAGGCCGATGAGCCTTGGAAGGCGTACCGTCCCTCCGTCGATCAGGGGAACACCCCAGCGGCGGCAGAAGACGCCGAACACGGCCGTCTCTTCCACGACCCGCAGGTCGCACCAGCAAGCAAGTTCGAGCCCCCCCGCCACGGCATGGCCCGCTACGGCGGCGATAACGGGCTTGGAGAGGAGCATCCGGGAGGGCCCCATGGGGCCGTCCCCCTCCGGCGAGAGGCGGTTCCCCTGCCCCGCAACGAAGGCTTTTTTCAAATCCGCACCGGCGCAGAACGTCCCGTGATCGCCCCACAAGACGGCGGCGCGGGCGTCTTTGTCCGCCT
>JBFLVN010000098.1:0-12519 GCA_040758475.1 Bdellovibrionota bacterium | reverse complement strand
CAGAGGCCAGGGGGGTCTCATGAACGCCCAGACAACGGAAAACGCCCCTACCCGCAAAGAGGCGGCCGTCACGGCCGAGAAAATCCTCCTCAGCGCCGCCCGCATGCTCCAGGACGTGCGCCGCCACCAGGAGGAGCTCGTCAAAAAGCGGGGCGTGACGCTCCTTCAATACACGGCCATCCAAGCCCTGCGCCGAAACGAACCCCTGACCGTCATGCAACTGGCCGAAAAACTCCGGCTCAAGCACAGCACGGTGAGCAAGCTCGTGGACCGCATGGAGCGGGACAGGCTCCTCGTCCGCATCCAGAACGCCGAGGACCTTCGCTCCTGCAAGCTGCGTCTTACCGACAAGGCGGTGGACGCCGTGCAAGGGCTCTCCCTTTCCATGATGGAGTTCCTGGGCCGCGTCCTCGGAGTCCTTACCCCCAAGGAACAGGTGGACCTCGCCCGGCTCGTCCTCAAGGTCTCGGGCAGTTTCCAAAAAGAACTGGGACGGCTTGAAAAACAGAAGAACGAAACCGCAAAATCCTAAGCGGGATCGAATTACACGGGAAGCACGAGCCCTTCCCTCTCCCATTTGCGAAGCGTGCGACTCCGAAGAATCCCGAGCTCGTGCAATTGCTTCACTGTAGGAGCGACCTGGATGCGCGTCATCTCCCGGCGGTTCTCCGAGCGGACCGCCGCGCGGAATTCCTCGTACGAGACAAACGGCGCGATCTGGCTGCTGTAGAAAATGGGCGGCAAGCCTATGCGGATCACCTGCGCCAGGACGCGCTCGGCCACTTCGGAGAGGAGCAGGCGGTCGATCTTGGAGAGCTTGGGCATGGCCGCCTCGACCCACCGCCTGGCGAAGGCGATGTGGCGGACTTCCTCCACCGCGTGGGCCTTCCCCAGTTGCACCACAATGGGATGGAGGAGGCTGAGTTCATTCTTGGACTGATCGTGGCCCATCATGTCGCCGGAAACTTCCAGCAGCATGGTGAGCATCCAGAAGAAAACCGGGAACTGGGTGGCGAAAACAGGAGTCAGGACGGAGGCCAGCAGGCCCCATTTGTCATCGCGGAGTCCTTTGGTACGAATATCCGGATTGAGGCGGACCCATTCGTTGAACATGGCCATGTGCTGGCATTCTTCAGCCACTTCGTGGAGCAGGTAGCGCCAGGCCGGATCGTACTGGTTCGTGTGATGGAGGACCGAGAGGATGGCTTGGTTTAAAAGATGCTCTCCTGCCCCGGCATTCCGCATGAGCTGGGTGAATTCCCAGCGCGTCACAAAGCTCTTCTCTTCGAGCGTGAGCCGGTCCCACAAGGGAGTGCTCCACAGAAAACTATACCGATGCGGCATGTAGAGATGCTGGTTATCGATGGGAACGGACCAATCGATCACCTTGCGATCCCACGGATAAGACCGGCGGACAGTGCTGGCGTGATTGAGCTTCTCGGAAAATTCGGGTTGGACCTGAACCGAAATCATGGGATGCCTCCCACAACAAAGGGTAAGGACTCACCAATGGAACCAATTGTAGCACGGTGCCCGGCCGCAACTAAGGGCTGGCAAATCGAAAAGTGGTCAGCGTTTACTTTTTGAAGCGGGTTGGCGGCAAAATCACTTGGCTTGCGCTTCCTGCCACCAATCGGGGGAAGCGGAAAGGACTTCGCCCGATTCGTAAAGGGCATTGGCTTTTTCGAGGGCTTCGAGGCCGGGCTTCGTATCGAGCACGTAGTAGTTGCCGGGCAAGGAGAGCTTTTTGCGGACGGCAAGTCCCTTCGCGCGGGCCCATTCCCGCGCTTCCTTGTCCGATAGCTTCGAATCGAGCTGGACGACGATGCCGCCTGGAAGGGCGCGCATCCTCCCTCCCCGGCCGTCCCGGAAGACGGGAGAAAACCGGCCGGCGGGCTCCTTGGAGGAAGCCGCCGGAGCCACGCTTTCGCCATCCGACTCGGGGGGGAGTTTCCACAAACGGACGCCCTTGGCCGGAACGGATTCGACCTCCGCCTTGGGGCTCACCGTTTGGATAGCAACGGCCCCGCCATCCGCGGGAGAGGCGCCTTTTTCGAATTGACCGAACTCCGCGAGAAGCTCCGGGTCGGTGGAGATGGGCCGCTTTTTTACGCCGTCATACCAGTAATAGGACTTGCCGGATTTGCCCCCGGCCGCACGGGAGCCTGCGCCCTTGGGCCCAGCCGCCTGGGTGGTACCAACCAAGACCGCCAAAGCGGCGGTCAGAAAAACACCGGCGAGATTTTTGCTGCGTGCGTCCATCTTCAACTCCGCTCACCGCCCGTAAA
Source organism: Bdellovibrionota bacterium (assembly GCA_040758475.1). Classification (GTDB taxonomy): domain Bacteria; phylum JAGRBM01; class JAGRBM01; order JAGRBM01; family JAGRBM01; genus JBFLVN01. The sequence goes on along the minus strand of JBFLVN010000098.1, from coordinate 10,231 downwards.
TCTTGAGCTGCCAGGACTGGAACGTGCCGGTGTCGCCGGCGGCGCCGTCGACGACCTTGAGGGTCCACGTTCCGTCGGCGCTCTCGCCCAAATGCCGGGCAACTCCAAAAACCCATCCATCGTAATTGGAGCAATTATCCCCGGCGCACCCGTGGGTTTCCGCCAGGACGCTCTCCGTCCCACCTGGGGCCGTAAGGGTTATTTCCAGATCACCCGAGTAAGCGTGATTCGCCGCCGTGAAAACGACTTCGACCCATTCGATATCCGTAATACCGCTTGAAGAAACGCTCGTCGTATCCGATACGCCCGTCCCATTGTTATCCGGAATGGCGAGGTTGGGCGTTTCGGCAGTGGAAATATACGTGACTTGAGGGGCAGCAATGACCGTCCACGAAAGTGCAGCCGTCACCGCCGCAGCAACGTCAGCGACACCGAAACCATACTGATGATTGATGTCGTAGCCCGCATCGTTCGTAGTCCAATCGGGGTCGGTTGGATCGTTCTTTCGGGCCGTAAGCGCCAGGATTTCCCGTACGTCGCGCCAGCCGAGATTCGGATTGGCGTCGAGGATCAAGGCGATCGTGCCCGTCACGGCTGGCGTGGCCGAGGACGTGCCGCCAAAATCGTTCGTATAATCGGTATCCGCGTAATTGTCCGAGCCATTTGAATTGTAGCCTTCGCTTCCCGAACGGTCCGTCGTAGTGATCCCCCTTCCTTGCCCACTAGAGGGGGCGCAGACCCAGAGATTAGCGCCCGGCTCCGAATAGCTGGAACGCACGCCATTGAAAGTGACGGCGCACACCGCGATGACGCCCCGGAAATTGGCATAGCCATCGTAATTCGAATTGTCCGTAGGAGCGCCGTTCCCGCCAGCCCAGGTAAAGAGCGTGCCCTTCTCACCACGGCCATTACCGAGTTCATTTAGGATTGCGGTTTGCCAGAGGGCCGTCGAAGCATCGAGCGACCCGGCGCCATCCGAAGGCCCCCAACTGTTGTTGGAAACGAAAACATTGGGTGAGCCGCGGCCCATGGCGTCGGCTTCGTTGGCCGTCGTGAGGTCTTGAAGGACATTGAACCCGACGAGGCCGGCCCGTGGAGCGACGCCGTTTCCACCGAAACCGTTCGAATCCCGCGCCGCCGCGACGCCAGCCACCGAAGTGCCATGGGCCCCGCCCGTCGGATCAGTGTCTCCGGTATCGTAATCATAAGAAGCACCCGGAACGACGTTGGCTGAAAGATCCTCGTGAGCAATCTCCAGGCCGTCGTCCACAATGGCGATCCGCACGCCCGTGCCGTCGTAGCCGTCGTCCCATGCCGGAAAGACATCGAGGTCTTCCCCCGCCTCGCCACAGTCTTGACCCGTATTCTGAAGGTGCCATTGAAAGCGCAAAAGAGGGTCCGTGCCATCGTAGGCCGCGTCGGGGGTGAGGGAAATCTCCTCCGATTCGGGGCCTTCGCCACCCACGCCGTTTTCGGAAGTAAGGACGTAGTAGTAAGGCGTGCCGTCGGTCAGGCCCGTGTGGTTGAAAGGCGTATCGACAGCGGCGACTTTCGTACCCGTCGCGGCGGTAACCCCGGAAGTGGTAGCGAAGTAGAGGTTGTACAAATCCGCCCCCGGGGCGGCGTTCCAGGTGATGGTGGTTTCCGTGGAGCCAATGACGAAACAAAGGCCATCGGGCGGGTCCGGCGGCCCGTTTGGCCGGCCGAGTACGTTCGCGGTCGCCGCTCCCGTTCCTTCCGGGCCCTGTGCCGTAACGGCGTAATAATACCGGACGCCGTTCACGAGGTTGTTATCCGTATAAGGCGGAGCGGCCACTTGTCCGATCACGTTTCCGCTGCTCGGAGTAAAAACCGCGTTGGTTGAACGGTGAATCCGGTAGGCCGTAACATCCTCTATCAGGTCCCAGTCGAGGGTGTTTTGAGCGTCCCCCGGAGTGACGGTGAAGTTGGCCGGGGCGGGATAAGGAGGAGGCGCCGACTCCCCGCCACAGCCCGCTAGAACGCCGCAAAGGAGCAAAATCGCCGAGAGTTCCAGTTTTAATCGAAAGGACATTTTCCCAAAACCCTGCCAAGCGGCGCCACCATAGACCATGACGAAGAAGCCGCCCACCGCCCTGTGAGCCAAATCAAACCCCTTAACAGGGCTACACGCGAAGCCCGAACCGGCCGGGGCAGCGCCGTAGGCGAAGCGCTTGCGGCGGCGCTAGGCTCCGCCCCCATGAGCAACGGCCACGGCCGCGTCGTCGAGCGCCACACCATCCCCCTCGAATCCCATCAGAAAGGCCTCTCGGGCCTCACGATCGCCCACCTCTCCGACCTCCACGCCGGCCCCTTCATGCGCCAGGAGCACTTGCAGGAAATCGTCGCCGAGACGAACGAGCTAAATCCCGACATCGTGGCCATCACGGGCGACATCATGAACTGGCAGCCGTGGTACATCCCCGAAGTCATCCACGCCTTCGAAAGCCTCCGGGCCCGGATCGGCAGCTTCGCCATCCTGGGGAACCACGACTACTACGCCGGCCCCAAGCGCCTTATCCGCGCCTTCCACGACGAGACCCCGGTACGGTTCGTGGGGAAACAAAGGCTGACGTTTACGGACCTGGAAGGACTAACCCTGACGGGCGTGGACGATCCGATGATTTCCCTGACCGAAGATTATCACTACCCCGAGATCGGCGAACTCTCGAAGGAAAACCACCCGGACCACTTCCACCTGCTCATCACCCACCGGCCCGACGCCTTCGGCGCCGCCACCCGGGCGGGGTACGACCTCGTGCTGGCCGGCCACACCCATGGCGGGCAGGTGCGCCTCAAGATGCCCTGGGGTAAAATCTGGAACATCGCCCAGTACGCGACCGATTACGACCAGGGCTTCTTTACCAAGGGCCGGACGCGCCTCTACGTCTCGCGGGGCCTGGGCTATACAGGCATCAAGCTCCGGGTCGATTGCCCGCCCGAAATCGCCCTCTTCACCCTCCGGGCAGATTAGAACGGCCCCGGATTACTCCAGCGCTCCTCCGACGGAAAGGGGCGTAAAGGGTTTTATTTCCCCATAGCGCCCTTCGCGGACTTTGTTCCCCCAGGCGGGTTCCGAGAGGAACGCCCGCCCCACGGCCACGAGATCGAATTCGCCGCGTTCCATGCGCTCCAAAAGATTCGTGAGGTCCGCCATCTTGGCGGCTTTGCCTGCGAAGCTCGAAATGAAATCCGTATCGAGCCCCACGCTTCCGACCGTGATGGAGGGCTTCCCCGTGAGTTTCTTGGTCCAGCCGGCTAGGTTCAGATCCGATCCCTCGAACTCGGGCTCCCAGAAGCGCCGCGTGCTGGCGTGGAAAATATCCACGCCCGCGTTGGAGAGGGGCTCCAGGAATTTCCCGAGTTCCTGCGGGGTCTTGGCGATCTTGTAGGAATAATCCCCCTGCTTCCACTGGGAGAAACGGAAAACAACGGGGAAATCCTTCCCCACCGCCGCGCGGACGGCCTGGATCACTTCGATGGCGAAGCGCGAGCGGGCCAGGAGGTCGCCGCCGTATTTGTCCTTCCGCTGGTTCGTCACGTCCCAGAAAAACTGGTCGATCAAATAGGCATGGGCCCCGTGAATCTCGACGCCATCGAATCCGAGTTCCTTGGCGTACCGGGCTGACTCGCCATAAGCGGCCACCACTTCATCGATGTCCTGCTGGGTCATTTCATGGGGGATTTGGCCCTTCCCCTTGAAGTTGGGATGGGGAACGGGCGAAGGGGCGTAGCCGGGAACGGCGGGGTCCGGTTCCATGCCCGTCTGGCGGATGCTCCCTGTGTGCCAAATTTGGGGAATGATTCGTCCCCCCACCGCGTGGACTTCTTCGAGAACGCGCTTCCAGCCGGCAAGGGCTTTTTCGCCGTAGAACTGGGGCACGGCGGGATAGCCGTTCGAGGCTTTGTGATTGATGATGGTGGCTTCCGTGATGATGAGCCCCGCCCCGCCCTCGGCCCGGCGGCGGTAGTATTTGGCCACCTGTTCCGTGGGCACGCCTCCCGGCGAGCGGCTCCTGGTCATGGGGGCCATGACGATGCGGTTTGGAAGGGTGACTTTGCCGAACGGGAAGGGACGAAAAAGAACGTCGATGGATGGCATGGGCGCTCAACCTCGCGGGCCTAGGCTAGTTCGTTGGATGCCAAATTGCCCGCAGGGGATTCTCGGCGGATGGGGAGCACCGAAAAGCCCTTAAAACCCTTTGGAACCGCCCAACCGATGAAGGTGGCCAGATGGCCAAACTTTTTTTTCGTGGCCAGAAAAATTCCTTCCGATGTGCCCCTCTCCTTTTGGGAGAGGGTGGCCGAAGGCCGGGAGTGGGCCCTCTCCCGCCGCTCCGCGGCACCCTCCCCCAGAGGGGGAGGGGCATGGGGGAGATAGCCCAAGGTGGTCATGGCCATCTTCGCTTGGCCATCTCGTAAAGCCCATAAAACCTCTCGAAACCATCCAACCCGCCAAGGTGGCCAACATGGTCAAGTTTTTTTTCATGGCCACCTTCCGGTGCAAGGTGATCATCATTTTTTTGTACATCGTCCGAATTTGTCCGAGGGCGTCCGGCAGGGGCGGTTCGCGAACTGCCCCTACGAAATGCCTGGTGATCTGGGGTATCTGGGTCATGTGGGTATTTCCATGAACGTTTTTCCATCCAGGCACACTTTGCCACTCTCATTCTAGCACATTTCCAAAGAGGATCGAGGGAAAGACCGACCGGCGGACTTTCCGAGAATGTCCGCGGGTGTCTTTTTCAGCAAATCCCCTGGAAACCGCTTGGGAACGGCACGGCCAATTGGGTAGGATCAGCGCATGGCAGGGGATGTCTTTCACGAAGCAGGCGGGCAGGTCTTCGTTTGGAATGAAGAGAAAGCCCGTCGCAATCTGGCCAAACATGGGGTATCCTTCAAAGAAGCCGCCGAAGCGTTCCTTGACCCCTTGGCGGCCATCAAACCCGACCCCCGCCATTCGGAAGCGGAAGACCGCCGCGTTCTGGTGGGTGAAACGGGCCGGGGGCGTCTGGTAGTAATTGTTCACGTGGAGCGGGGCGGATGGCTTCGGCTCATCAGCGCTCGAAAAGCGAATCAAGCCGAACGCAAGTCGTATGAAGAAGATTCTTAAACGGAAAGACGAAGACCCGGACATGCTGCCCGAGTACGATTTCTCAGGGGCCGTACGAGGGCTTTATCCCTTGCGGTTCGCCGCGGAAGCAAAGCTAAGAAAGATTTCGCGGAAAGAAGCCCTGGCGCTAGGGGGAAAGGCCCCACGCCGCCCCAAACCCATTTGGATTCGCATTACTTTTACGTCCGGGCCGCCGGTTTTTGAGTTTCTTCCGGCGCGGCCTGCGCCTTCCCGCAAGCGAGGGACGATGGTTGTCCGTCTCACTCAAGAGGAAGTGGAAAAACTCCTGGCCATCAACCCCCGGGCCCGCGTCGTGGGGAAACCGGGCAAGGCCGTCTACCTCGAATCCGACCTGGCCGAGCAATTTCCCGATTCGAGCGCGGTAAACGAGGCGCTCCGATCGTATCTAAAGATGTCGGCCAAGCGATCCTAATTACTTCCCCGTCACCCGCAAAACCGTCCCCCGCTTGAAGTCGAGGACGTAGAGTTCCCCGTCGTTGCCTTCAGCAAAGGAGGAGATGCCCACGTCCGTCTTGGGATAGAGGAGTTTCACCTTCTTCTTTCCATAGGGGTCCAGAAGCCCCCAGATGTTTCCCGTGCAGAAGTCGCCGTAGAAATAGATGCCGGCGTACTCGGGGGATTTCTTTCCCCGGTAGACGTAGCCGCCCGTGACGGAACAGCCCTGGAAACCCGAATCATTCGAATGGGGGTACTCGGCCACGGGACCAACAAAGCCATCGGACTTGCACTCCTTGGCGTCGAAGCAATGGGCCCCCTCACGCACGTTCCAGCCGTAGTTTTTGCCCATCTCCACCACGTCGATCTCTTCCCAAAGGTTCTGCCCCACGTCCGCCACCCAGAGGGAGCCCGTCTCCCGGTCGAAACTCCAACGCCAGGGATTTCGAAGCCCTAAGGCATAGACCATCCGCTTGTCGTCTTCCCCTTCGGGGCACGGGGCCTTGGCGAAGGGGTTTTCTTCCGGAATGCCGTAGGGCTTCTCGCAGGCCGCGTCTTTCTTGTTTACGTCGATGCGGAGCATTTTCCCTAAAATCGTATCCGGGTTCTGGCCGTTTCCATGGGGATCGCCCGCACTGCCGCCATCTCCGAGGCCAATGTAGAGATAGCCGTCGGGCCCGAAACCGATGCCACCGCCATTGTGGTTGCTGTAGGGCTGCTGGCGCGTAAAAAGGATTTCTTCCGAACTCGGCGCGAACGTCTGCCCCCTGTCCAAGCTCGTAAAGCGGGAAACACGGGATTGGTATTTCCCCTTGGAACGGGCCGTGTAGGAAAGATAGACGTAGAAGTTCTTGGAAAAATTGGGATGGAACGCCATGCCGAGGAGCCCCGTCTCCTGGGCGCTCGCGTCCACCCGGTCGGTCAAATCAATGGCAGTCGTAAGGCGCCTCGCGTCGGGCTTGGCATCGAACCGGCGCACGAGCCCTCCCCGCTCGACGGCGTGCCACCAGCGCGAATCCCCCGGCATCTGCACCAGGGCCACGGGCTCGGAAAGGGCGGGAAGATTGGGGAAAGCCTTTACCAGCTTTTTTCCGCCCTCGGGCTCGGCTTTTTTCTTCCGCTTGGCGAAGGCTTCGCCGGAAAGGCAAAGCACGGCGAGCAAGGCCGCGATCCAGAAAACCCGGTTGGAAAGAGTGGAATTCATGGGCCGCTACTTGGATAAAATGGTTCGGGTAGGATAGTTCCATGCCCCGCAAGAATCGCCCCCACCCCCACGCCTGGGTCGCTGAACCGCTCCAGGACGACATTTCCTACATGGAAAAGAAGATGTTCGGGTGCCTGGCCTGCTACTACCGAGGAAAGATGGTCCTGGTCCTGGCGGACCAACTCAGACGCCCCTGGAGGGGCGTCCTCCTTCCCACGAGCCGGGAATTCCAGCCTTCCCTGATCCGGGACTTCCCCGTGCTCAAATCCCACCCGGTCCTCGGCAAATGGCTCTACCTTCCCGACGACCTGGAGGAATTCGAGGAAACGGCCTCCAGCCTCGTCGAAGCCATCCAGCGAGGGGATGAGCGGCTTGGCATCGAGCCGAAAGAGCGAAAGAAAACAAAGCCCAGGAAAAAAGCGAAGGCTGCCCCCAGAGGTTTTTGATATTTCGGTTTTTATTCGGTATATGCGGCGGGCGTGATCCGCCCCGTTTCCAACCCCCCGAACCCCTGGCAGAGCCACCACGTGGATTGGCTGGGGGAACCCCCGCCCGCCAAGCTCGAAGTCTTCGAGGAACACGCCAAAACCATCGTCTCCGAGAACGAGAGCCCGGACGTGGGCTTCCGCTGGAGCGTGAATCCCTACCGGGGGTGCTTCCACGCCTGCGCCTACTGCTACGCCCGCCCCTATCACCAGTATTTGGATATGGGGGCCGGGACGGACTTCGAGCGCAAGATCGTGGTCAAGGTGAACGCTCCGGAGCTCCTGCGGGCCCATCTCATGAAAAAATCCTGGAAGGGCGATCCCATCGCCTTCTGCGGGATTACGGATTGCTACCAGCCTTTGGAAGCTTCCTACGAAGTAACCAAGGGGTGCCTCAAAGTCTGCAACGAGTTCAACAATCCCCTGGGCGTCATCACCAAGGGAATCCTCATCCGGCGGGACGTGGACCTGCTGGCGGCCCTGGCCCGGAAAAACCTCGTCAGCGTTTTTTTCAGCATCCCCATCACCGATCCCAAGATTTCGCGGCTCGTCGAGCCCAACGTGGCCTCGCCGCAGCAACGCTTCGAGACCATGAAAGTTTTATCGGACGCGGGCGTACCCGTCGGAATCTCCATGGCCCCCCTCGTGCCGGGATTGAACGAGAGCGACATGCCCGAACTATTGGAGAGAGCCAAAGAAGCCGGCGCCCAATACGCGTTCTTTACGCTCGTCCGCCTCGCCCGGGAAGTAAGGCCGGTCTTCGAGGAGCGAATCCTGGAAGCCTTCCCCGACCGGGCGAAAAAAATCTTTTCGGGCATCCGGGCCATGAAGGACGGCAAAATGAATATCAGCGAATTCGGAGAGCGGATGCACGGCACGGGCGTACGGTGGGAGGCGGTCGAGCAGTTATTCCAAGCCCACTGCCGCAGGCTCGGATTCAACCAGCCCAAACCCGAACGCCCCCGCGCCAAGTTCCAGCGGCCGGGGGATCAGGGGGAACTTTTTTAATCTTTGACCCTTCTCACCCGCCGGTCACCGAAGTTGTAGGCATAAACGCCGCCCGGGTGGGCTTCGGGAGTCGGCGTTACGTTGAACATCCGCTGGACTTCACTCACCGGTTTTTCAAGAAGCTCTTCGATGCGGGCAACAGGGAGCCACTTGGCGTTCCTCCCCCGCTGGTAAGCCTGGATCAAATAGGGTTGCCATCCCAGGCGGTCGTTCGGAAAAGCGATCGGGGCAAAGAGGAACGCAAAGCCCGCCAGGACGGCGGCGCCCGGAATGAAATTCTGCCCGATCGTGAAAGCCAGAACAGCGGCTTCTCCGAGTTGATCTGCCCCGTAGCCCGTGAGGGCATGCCAGACGTCGTGGGAGTCGCGCATGCGCCTGCGAAAATAGCGGCGGTCTTCGTCGTAGATTCCCTTTTCGTCCACGAAGTTGTCGGTGATGTCCGAGAAGAACGCGGCATCGAGGCGTTCTTGCTGCATGTACTTCCCATAGGCATGGCCGAGGGTGTTCCTGGGAAGCGAGAGCATCTTGTCCTTGTCTTTGAGGGCATCGAAGAGGGATGGTTTTTCCCGAAGAAGTTTTTGCCCTTCCGGGTGGGCCCGGAAACGCAGGAAATATTTTTCCATCGTGTCGCCTTCAAGGGCGACGGCTAATTCAGCCACTTTGTCGGAGCGGCTCGTATCCGCGAGAACGGCGCCAAAAGCCTTGGCCGCACGGCCCCAGTCCCTTTTAATCCTTGGAGAATCGGCCGCTAGCTGCACGGGAAACCCTCCTGGGACAACGATCTTGACAATCTACCTGCGCGCAGGTAGGTAAGTCAACCGTGAATGCCGTAGTCCCACAAATCGGCGAGCGGGGTGAAAAGACCCTTTCGGAAATCCTCAAAGCCGCCGAGGAGATTTTCGCCGCCAAGGGCTTTGCAGCCGCCCGGCTCGAAGACGTGGCCGAGCGGGTCGGCATCCGGCGGGCTTCCCTCGTCTACTACTTCCGCGACAAGCGCGCCCTCTACGACGCCGTGCTGGCGAGCGTTTTTGGCGACCTGCTCGAAAAAAGCCGGGCGGCTTTCGAGGCTCCCGGAATACTCTCCGACCGGATCGAGGCCATGACCCGCATCTTCATCGACTACGTGGCGGTGCGCCCCTCGCTTCTGCGTCTTCTCCTTCGGGAAGTGGCCGATGCCTCCCCCAGCGTCGGCGGGAACGTCCTCAAGAACGTGACGCCGTTCTTCGAGATGGTTCACAAAGCCATCATCGAAGGGAGCAAGCAGGTCCGCCAGCAGCATTCTTTCTTCGACGTCCTCCAATTCGTGAGCATCACGGCGGGGGCGACGGTCTTCCTTTTCACGACCATCCCGGCCCTCCTGCCGGCTTCGGGCCTTGCCACCCCCACCTCGCAGCAAGTCGAAGCGCACCGAGAGGCCATGGTGCAGCTCACTCGCCTGCTCCTCTCGGCGGGCGGCCTGCCCACGGCGCCGCTCGCCAAGAAATAACCGGAGGGAAAAATGCCGCCCCACTACGAACACGTGCGCGCCAACGGCATCAAATTCCGCGTCTGGTCGGCGGGCGAAGGGGATAAATTAGCCCTCTGCCTCCACGGCTTTCCGGAATTCTCCCATTCCTGGCGCTACCAGATGCCGCTCCTTGAAAAACTCGGCTACCGCGTCTGGGCGCCCGATCTGAAAGGCTTCGGCGGTTCCGACGCTCCCACGGAAGTGGGCAACTACCGGATGGACCATCTTGTCGAGGACGTGGCCGCTCTCGTGGATGCTTCGGGCGCCAAGTCGCTCACGCTTTTCGGCCACGACTGGGGCGCCTTCATCGCCTGGAACTTCGCGATCCAGAAGAAACGGCCCCTCGAAAAACTGGTTATTCTCAATGTCCCCCACCCCGGCCCCACCCGCAAATCTTTCCGCGATTCGAAAACCGGCCGGCCCAACTGGAAGCAGCTCCA
>JBFLVN010000097.1:0-12521 GCA_040758475.1 Bdellovibrionota bacterium | reverse complement strand
AGCGGGGAGGGGCCGGGGGTGGGGTCAAAGCACTATAAAGGGGAAACCTACTCCGCCTCTTCCTCGCCCTCGTCGCCGTCCCCCTCGCCTTCTTCCACGTCGGAGGCCACGCGGGCGACACCCGATACTTTCTCGCCCTTCTCCACCTGGATGAGCCGCACGCCCTGGGTGGCCCGGCCGATCTCGGAGATCTCGGAGACTTTCATCTTGATGAGCTTGCCGGCGTCCGTGATGATCATGAGCTGGTCCTGATCCGTCACCTGGAGGACGGCCACCACCTTGCCATTCTTGTCCGTCACCTTGGCGTTGGTCACGCCCTTGCCGCCCCGGGAGATGAGCCGGTATTCGGAAACGGGTGTGCGCTTACCATAACCCTGCTCCATCACCGTCAGGAGCGATTCATCGCCGTTCGAGACGACCAGATCGACCACCTCGTCGGATTCTTCCAAGCGAATGCCCCGGACCCCAAACGCCCCGCGGCCCATGGGGCGCAAATCTTCTTCGGGGAACCTCGCGGCCATTCCCTCGCGGGTGGCAAGCAGTATCTGTTTCTTCCCATCCGTGATCTGGGCGCTTTGGAGTTCGTCCCCTTCGTCGATGCCGAGTGCGATGATCCCCGAAGGGCGCGGGCGGGAGAACTCCATCAGGTCCGTCTTCTTGATGGTCCCCTTGCGGGTGGCGAGGACGACGTAACTTCCTTCCTTGAATTCGCGCACGGGAAGAAGGGCTTGCACCTTCTCGTCGGGCTTGAAGGGAAGGAGGTTTACAATGGCCTTCCCCTTGGCCGTCCGGGCGGCCTGGGGGATGTCGTAGACTTTCAGCCAATAGAGCCGCCCCCGGCTCGTGAAGACGAGGATGTAGCTGTGGGTGCTGGCGACAAAGATGTCGGTGACGAAATCCTCTTCGCGCTTGGCCGTTCCGAGGACGCCCTTGCCGCCCCGGCGCTGGCTCCGATAGGCGGTCACGGGGCTGCGCTTGATGTAGCCCTGGTGGGAGACGGAGACCACCATGTCCTCTTCCTGGATCAAATCCTCGACGCGGATTTCGGCCGCGGCACCGGTGATCTCGGTGCGGCGCGGGTCGCCGTACTGTTTCTTGATCTCGTCGAGGTCGGTCCGGATGATGGAAAAAACCTTCTTTTCGTCCGCCAGGATCGCTTTGAGTTCTCCGATGAGTTTCTTGATCTCCTCGAGTTCGGCGAGGATTTTATCTCGCTCCAGGCCCGTGAGACGCTGGAGGCGCATTTCGAGGATTTCCTTGGCTTGAATCTCGGAGAGCTTGAAGTCCTTGATCAAGCCCTGCTTGGCGATATCGGGGGTCTTGGAACTCCGGATGAGCGTGATCACGGCGTCCAGGTTGTCGAGGGCGATCTTGAGGCCTTCGAGGATGTGTTCCCGCGCCTGGGCCTCGGCGAGTTCGAAGGCCGTCCGGCGGGTGATGACTTCCTTGCGGTGATCCAAAAAGTGCTGGAGCATGTCCTTCAAATTCAGGATGACCGGCCGCCCGCGCACGAGGGCCAGGAGCGTCACGCCAAAACTGTCCTGGAGCGGCGTGTGCTTGTAGAGCTGATTGAGGACCACCTGGCTCACGGCGTCGCGCTTCAGCTCGACGACGACGCGCATCCCCGTGCGGTCCGATTCGTCCCGAAGATCCGAGATGCCTTCGATTTTCTTGTCGCGGACGAGCTCCGCGATCTTCTCGACGAGGCGCGTCTTGTTCACCTGGTAGGGGATTTCGGTGATGACGATGCGCTGGCGCTCGTCCTTGCCGTAACTCTCGATCTCCGCCTTGCCCCGCACCGGGATGGAACCCCGGCCCGTCTTGTAGGCGTCCACGATCCCCTGGCGCCCCGTGATGATCCCACCCGTGGGGAAGTCGGGGCCGGGAACGACTTTCATGAGATCGTCCACGCTCGTCTTGGGGTTGTCGATCAGGAGCTTGCAGGCGTCGATGATCTCGCCGAGGTTGTGGGGGGGGATGTTGGTCGCCATGCCGACGGCGATACCGCCCGAGCCGTTCACGACGAGGTTCGGGTATTTTGCGGGGAAAACGACCGGCTCTTCGGTCGAGCCGTCGAAATTCGGGGTGAAGTCGATCGTGTCCTTGTCGATGTCCACCATCAGCTCTTCAGCGAGCTTGGTGAGGCGGGATTCCGTGTAGCGGTAGGCAGCCGGCGGATCGCCGTCGATGGAACCGAAGTTCCCCTGGCCGTCGATCAGGGGATAACGCATGTTCCAAGGCTGGGCCATGCGGACGAGGGCTTCGTAGACGGGGGCGTCGCCGTGGGGGTGGTATTTCTTCAATACCTCGCCCACGACGCCCGCGCATTTTACGTACTTGGAATCAGCCCGGAGGCCCTCCCGAAGCATGGCGTAGAGGATGCGGCGGTGAACGGGCTTTAGGCCGTCCCGAACGTCCGGAAGCGCCCGCCCCACGATTACGCTCATGGCGTAACTCATGTAGGACTTGCGCATCTCCTCTTCGATGCTGACCGGATGGATTTGCGTGTTTTCGTTGCTCATGAACAGCGGAAAAGCGGCCGAGGGCCCAGACGGCGGGCAAACAGCCCGATCGCTCAACGAGCCGCCTCACCGCGCGCGTTTCTATAACCCCCGCCCGCCCACGGCGCAACCCGTAACTTGCGTCACAAACTGGGAGCAAACTCTTAATATCGTTGACTTTTTTCCGTCACCGAAGTACCTAGATTCCTAGCAAGAGACCTTTTTATTTTTCGCATACGCAGGGCCCCGGGCGCCCGTGTATTTGGGGGCGCCGGGCGGCGGGGCCTGTGGTGAAGGGTGGGCATGCAACTTCGCAAGCAAGCATCTGGGCGCTTCCTCCCGCTGCTCCTCGTGGCCTTGGCGGCCGCCGTGTTTCTCCCCCCCGGCGCCCTCGCCCAGAAATTCACCGTCGTCCACACCGGGGCGAGCTACACGCCCAAGGGCAAGCCCTACCTCATCCGGGCAACCATCCAGCCGCGCAGTAACCTCTCTTACGCCACGGTCTTCTACCGCCGGGCGGGCAATACTTCCTACGCCAGCGTCTTCATGGCGGACAAAGGTGGAGACTCCTTCGAAGTCGAGCTCCCCGCCGAGGCCATCACGAAGAACGGCCTCGAATACTACATCTCGGCCATCGACAAATCGGGGAACGAAACGCTCCTCTTCGCCTCCCCGACCGAGCCCCATTTCGTTTCGACCAAGATCGTCGCCGTCATGCTCTCCCGCCGGGGCGAGAAGTACGAGGAAGTGCTCACCGGCCTCAAGACGGCCCTCAAGGCCCGGGTCGACAATTACGACATGAACGACTCGGAGGCCCAGGGGAAAGCGATCCTGAAGCAGCTCCGCCAAAGTGCCGAGCAACCCGATCTTCTCGTCGCCGTGGGAAAGAGCGCGGCGATCCTCAGCAAGAGCGATGTGAAAGAAATTCCCGTCGTCTTCACGATGGTGAGCAATCCCTACAAGGAAGAACTGAAGCGCGAGAACATGACAGGCGTTTCCCTCGACGTGCCAGTCAAGGTGCAACTCCTCACCTTCAAGAGCGTCGTCCCGGGCATCAAACGCCTGGGCGTCATCTACAACCCGGAGAAGACGGGCGACCTGATCGGACAGGCCTCCTTCATCGCCCCCTCCCAGGGCTTCCAGCTCATCACCGCCAAGATCGAGAGCCCCGAGGAAGTAACCCAGAAACTGAGTGCCTTCTCCGAAGGCATCGATGCCTTCTGGCTCGTCCCCGACGCCACAGTCGTGACGCCGCTTTCGGTCAAGGCGATCCTCGAATACACCTTTACGAACAAAATTCCCCTCTTCGTCTTCGAGAAAACCTTTGTGGACGCGGGCGCCCTCGTCTCCATCTCGCCCGACCTCCAGGACATCGGGCGGATCACCGCCGAAATGGCGAACAAGGTCCTGCGCGGCACCGACCCGGCCACCCTCACGATCATCAACCCGGACAAGCTCAAAGTCGCCTTAAACAACGAAACAGCCCGGTCCATCGGCGTGGGCGACACCGTGGCCAAGCAGGTCATCCTCTACGCCGCCGAAAAGGGCTTCCCCATCGAGACGGTGGGAAGACGCTGAGAATTCTTTTTTCCCGGATCACAAGGGCGGACCGGCGTGTCCGCCCTTTTCATTGATCAACTGATCTTGAGCTTCTCGTGAGCCATGCCGCGGTAGAGGGTTTCGCCTTCGGAGCGGATCGTTTCACCGGCCGTGTAGCCGGCAGCGCCCACGGTGTTCTTGAGGAGCCGGACGGTGGCTTCGCTCTGAAGGTACCGAACGGTTACCTGCTTTTTTTCCAATTCCACCTTGGCGCCCTGGACTCCCGGAACGGCGAGAAGCGCTTTCTCCACCTTCTGCGCGCAGTTCCCGCAAGTCATTCCGCGCACCTCGAAAACGACCTCCGCCATCGTGGGGGGAAGTTTTTTCTTCCCGCCCCTCGCCTCGCCCGGCAGCGGTACGTCGAGTCGTACCCGTTGAAGCCGGAGCGCGTTCCCCACCACGCACAAGGAACTCGCCGCCATGGCCGCCGCCGCAATCTTGGGCGAGAGATAGCCCGCCGCCGCCACGGGGATACCCAGCACGTTGTAGACGAAGGCGAAGAAAAGATTTTCGCGAATGATCCGGAGCGTCTTTCGCGAGAGGCGCACGGCCCGCACGAGGCGCTTCAGATCACCACCCACAAGGGTCACGTCGGCGCTCTGGAGCGCCACGTCCGCTCCCGTGCCCACGGCAAAACCCACGTCCGCCGCCGCGAGCGCGGGAGCGTCGTTGATGCCGTCCCCCACCATGCCAGCGGAGCGCCCTTCGGCGCGGAGTTTTTCGATCAAGGATTTCTTGTGCTCGGGTTTCTGCTCGGCGTGGACTTCGTCGATTCCCACCAAGCCCGCCACGTACCGGGCGGCCTGGGTCGTATCGCCCGTAGCCAGCACCAGATGGAGCCCCAACTTCTCCAGATCGCTTACGGTCTCCTTCGCATCGGGGCGCAGCGAATCTTCGAAATAGAAAATCCCGTAAAGTTTTTCCTCCACCACGAGGTAAGCCCGAGAGGCGATGGGGTGCATGGTGGGGTCGCGAAGGAGGCGCTTTAGATCGACGCCCTGGCGCTTCACGTAATCGAACGTGCCCAGGTGGACGCGCTTTTCATCGATCGTCCCCGAAATCCCTTCGCTCGGGGCGGCAAGGATGTCCTTGGCTTCGAGCCGCGGGGCGCCGTTTTTCTCCGCGAAGTCCACCACCGCCCGGGCGAGCGGATGTTCGGAGCCGCGTTCCAGGGCCGCCGCCAGGGCGAAGCATTCCTTCTCCCGCCCCTCGCCGATGTTGTTCAGGAATTCGACGACCTTGGGCCGCCCTTCCGTCACCGTTCCCGTCTTGTCGAGAAGAAGAACGTCGAGACGGGCGGCCTTTTCGAGTGCCGCGCCGTTGCGCACGAGGATTCCTTCCCGGGCGGCAAGCCCGCTCGCCGCCAGGACGGCCGTGGGGGTCGCAAGCCCCAGGGCACAGGGGCAAGCGATGAGCACCACCGCGACGGAGGGAAGAATGGATTCAAAAAGTCCGTGACCCATGAAATACCACGCCGCCGCCGTCGCGAGAGCGAGCGCAAGGACGACGGGGATGAAAATCCCGCTGATCTTGTCCGCAAGCCGCTGGATGGGGGGCTTGGAACCCTGGGCCTCTTCGACGAGCCTCGCCATCCGGGCGAGAAATGATGCTTCTCCGAGGGCCGTCGCCCGAATCCGGATCACCCCGGCGCCGTTCACCGTTCCCGCCAGGACCCGCTCGCCGGGGCTTCTTTTTACGGGAAGAGCTTCGCCCGTAGCGATGGATTCATCGATTTCCGTAACGCCGGATGCGATCTCACCGTCCACGGGAACGCTCTCGCCGGGCTTTACAAGAAGGAGATCGCCCTCCTGGATTTCCTGGACCGGGACGGTTTCTTCTTTGCCGTCCGCCAAGAGACGGACGGCCATCTTGGGGGAGAGATCGAGAAGGCCCCGCAGGGATTCTCCCGCGCGGGCCGTGGCTCTGGCTTCCAGGTATTTGCCGGTGAGAATGAAGGCCAGGATCATCCCGGCAGCTTCGAAATAATACGGCCCCGGCGCGCCGGAGAGATATAGCTGGAGGCTGAAGCCAAATGCCGCGCCGCTTCCCAGGGCAACGAGCGTATCCATGTTGGCCTGCCCGTGAAGGGCGAGCCGTGCGGCTCGGGTAAAAAATCCCCGGCCCGGCCCGGCGATGACCGCCGCCGCCAGGATGAGTTCCGCCCCGTGCACCCACGGAGCGTGAAAGCCACTCATGTGGAGGAGCATCAGGGGAAGGGCGAGGGCCCACCCCAGGATCATCCGGAAAAATTCGGGCTTGGCCGCGTCCTGGGCCGTCTCGGCCTTGGCGCTCTTTTCTGGATCGAAAAGGCCGTACCCTAGATCGGAGAGTCTTTTTTCAAGAATTTCGAGAGAGGCGGTTCCAGTGACAAAGGCTTTGTTCGCGGCGAAGTTGACCGTGGCCGTCTCGACCCCGGGCGTCTCGCGCAGGCGCTTTTCCACCCGCGCGGCGCAGGAGGAACAAGTCATCCCCCGGACATCGTAGACGTGAGTGGCCGGCACCGTTATGGACCCCTATCAATTTTGAAACAATCTTCACTGAAATCGAAACGGGGCAACGGCGGGACTGCCTAGAACTTCGGGACGGCCTTGAGCTTGGTCTTGCCGCCCTCGACGCTCACCTTGAACTCCACGTTCTTGCACTTGAACTTTTCCTTGATGGCGGCCGTCTGCTGGGCAATGACCTGGGCGAGCTTGTCCTTGGGAATATTGGTCGCTTCCCCGGTCGTCTTGCGGGCGTCGATGTAAGACTTGTAGAGATTATCGAGCGGGGCTGAAACGCCATCCCCCGGGGCTTTCGCCGCGGGTTTGGGCCCGGTCTTGGCCGCTTCGAGTGGTGGGATCGTCAGGGGCTTCCTGGCCCGCTCATGAACTTTCGCCAGGAAGACCTGGCGGGCGTACGTCCCGTCCTCGATCTGCTTCATGATCCGTTCCCAGTAAGTGTTGAAGGACGTCCACTTCTGGCTCACCGACTGGCGGCGGAACTTGTAACCCGTGTTGTTCGACTTCACCTGAAGGATCTTGCGGATTTCCTTCTTGAGGGCTTCCCACGTGTCGGTGGGCGGCTTCTTCTCGATCCCCCGGAAGTACATCTCGAAATCGTTCCGAAGCTTTTCTGTCTGGGCCTCGAACTGGGAGAGTTGGACCATCTCGGGGGTCTGGTCCTTGCGGCCCGGTTCGGGCTTGGGCAGGTCCTTCCCCTTCTTGAAGGCTTCTTTTCCGGCGAGGGCCATGCGGGGTTCTTAGCACGGGGCGGGCGAATGCTTCCACCTGAAGGCTCCGCCCTGGACGCCCCCGCCCCTTGTGGCAGAATGCCGCGCGCCCACGGGGCGGATAACCATGCCGGAACCAACGATCCTCTGCGAAATCACCGCGCCCATTGCCAAAATCACGTTCAACCGTCCCGAACGGTTAAATGGTCTCGGGAACGAGGAATGGGACCTGCTTATCGAAGCCCTCGAACGGGTGAAGGATGAGCCCGAGGCTCGCGCGGTCATCCTGACCGGGGCGGGGCGGGCCTTCTGCGCCGGGGGCGACGTCAAAACCGTCGAGAGCCGCCTCTCCGAACCGCCCCCCGCGCGCTTCGACCACATCCGGAAATTGGGCCGCATCGTGCGGACAATGAGGGAACTCCCCAAGCCCATCCTGGCCCAGGTAAACGGCCCGTGTTTTGGGGCGGGCTTCAGCCTCGCCCTGGCCTGCGACCTGCGCATCTGTTCGAAGAGCGCTACCTTCGGCTCGGCCTTTTCCAAGATCGGCTTTGCCGCCGACGTGGCGGGGACGTACCTCCTCCCCCGGATCGTGGGCCTGGGACGGGCCCTCGAACTCCACCTCCTTGGCGAACCCGTGGACGCGGAAAAAGCCCTTTCTTGGGGGATCGTGAGCCGCGTCGTCTCCGATGAGGACCTTCCCCGGGAGGCCGAGCGCCTCGCGCAACAACTTGGCGAGGGACCGCCGCTCTCCTTCTCCTTCTTAAAGAGCCAGCTCCAGCGCGGTGCCGAGCTTCCCCTGGAAGCCCAGATCGAGTACGAGGCCGCCCTGCAGGCGATCATCTTGACGAGCAAGGACGCCCGCGAAGGGGTCATGGCTCGGAACGAAAAGCGGACACCCAAATTCCAAGGTAAATAAGGAATCACCCATGCACTTCGAACTCTCCAAGGAACACCAGCTCCTCCGTGAAACGACGCGAAAATTCGTCCAGTCGGAACTCGTACCCCTCTCCCTGCAAATCGAGGAAACCAAGAAAATCCCCGAGAGCGCCATCCAGAAAGTCCGGGAAATGGGCTACTGCGGCATCACCATCCCCGAGGAATACGGCGGCATGGGGATGGACACGGTCTCCCACCTCATCATCCAGGAAGAGCTCGGTTGGGCCCACGACTGCTTCAATTACCTGATCAGCGGCAACAACGGCATCGGGGCCATGGGAATCGTCTACGAAGGAACGGAAACGCAGAAGAAGAAATACCTTCCCGAGCTTGCCTCCGGGAAGAAACTCGCCGCCTTCGCCCTCACCGAGCCCAACGCCGGTTCGGACGCTCAATCCATTGAGACCACTGCCACGAAAAAGGGCGACCAATGGGTCTTAAACGGCCGCAAGCATTTCATCACCCGGGCCGAGATGTCGGATGTCTTCACCGTCATGGCGGCCAACGACCGCTCGAAGAAAGCCAAAGGCGGCATCACGGCCTTCATCGTGGAGCGCGGCATGCCGGGATTCACCGTGGGCCGCCACCAGCCCAGCATGGGTTCGGACGTCGTCAAGCAATGCGAACTCATTTTTGAAGACTGCCTCGTCCCGGCCGCGAACGTGATCGGTGAAGTGGGCCAAGGATTCCGGATCGCCATGAAGGTGCTCAACTCGGGCCGTCTCTCGCTCGCGGCCCGGGCCTTGGGGCAGATGAAGTACTGCCAGGACAAGGCCGTCGAATACGCCAAGCAACGCGTCCAGTTCGGAGAGCCCATCGCCAACAAGCAGCTCATCCAGGCGATGATCGCCGACAATGAAGTCGATATTTTCAGTGTCGAGTCCATGCTCTACCCCTCGGCATGGCGCAAGGATCAGGGGAAGAACGTCAACCGCGAATGCGCCATCTGCAAGCTCTACGCGTCCGAAGCCCTCGCGCGCGTCGCCGACCGCTCGATCCAGATCCACGGCGGCATGGGTTACATGGTGGAGACGGGGATCGAGCGCGTTTACCGGGATGCCCGGGCCATGCGCCTCTATGAAGGAACGAGCGAAATCCAGCGGACCATCATCGCCCGCGCGGCCATCGAAGAAGGGCGCAACTGGTAGGAATCCCATGACCGTACTCGAAAAATTCCGGCTGGACGGGAAAGCGGTTCTCGTTACGGGGGCGAGCCGGGGCCTTGGGCGCGCCATGGCGATCGCGCTGGCGGAAGCCGGCGCCAACGTGGCCCTCGTCTCCCGCGACAAGAAGTCGCTCGCCGAAACGGCCGCGGCCATCGAAAAACTCGGCCGCAAGGCCCCCGTGATCCCCTGCGACGTCTCGAAAGTGCCGGAAATCGAACGCGCCTGCGCCGATGCTCAAAAAGCGCTCGGCGACATCGAAATTCTCGTCAACAACGCAGGCATCGGAATCGTCAAGCCCATGGAGAAAGTCACGCCCGAAGAATGGAACGAAGTGATCAACGTGAATCTCTCGTCCTATTTCTTCTTCTGCCAGAAACTCCTGCCGGGGTGGAAAAAGCTCGGGCGCGGAAAAGTCATCAACATCGCGAGCATCGACGGCATCATCGCGGAAAAGCAGCTAACCGCCTACTGCGCGAGCAAGGGGGGAGTCATTCAGCTCACCAAATCGCTCGCCCTGGAATGGTCGCCGCTCAAAATCAACGTGAACGCTTTGGCGCCGGGCTACTTCCTTACCGACATCAATCGCAAGCAGTTCGAAGACCCCAAACTCGGTCCCGCCATGCTGGCCCGCATTCCCCTGCGCCGTTGGGGAGAACCCGAAGAATTGGGGCCCTTGGCTGTTTATATGGCCAGCCCGGCCTCGGATTTCATGACCGGCGAGACGGTCGTGATCGACGGCGGCCAAGTCATCAAATAGCGGCTATTGCAGTTTCAAGGCCTTTAAATGGGGGATTGGCGGGGCTTTAAAAGCCGTGGGCCTCTCCGCCATACAAGCGAGCCGAAAAACAGCGGAGAGGCCCACGTGTTCTCTAGGAACAACAAGAGCCTATCCCACCCCCATCGCCCGGCCAACCAAAGCGTTGTAAATACTTGTGAAAGGAGAACGAAGCCGTCCCGCCCGGCGCCGGTTTTAGAATACGCAGGGAATACGCGTTTCAGCGGCCGGAAACCAGACAAGGGGTCTATGCAGTCTCCCATCGAAGCGGGCCGGATCGTCTAGAGTGCACTTCTTCCCATGAGCGACGAGACACAGCAATCCGCCGACCAGCTCCGCCGCGAACGCGAGGCGTGGCTTGCGACGCTCATCATCGAACGCAAAGAAGAAGTCCTCTTCGAGCTCGACATGCTGCTGAGGGGCTTGGACCGTTTCTTCAATCTCGACAATCTCTTTTTAAGCGACCGGGAACAAATCCTCTCGCGGAATTTCCGGGAGGAGCTCGAAATTGTTTCGGAACTCTTGCGAAGGCTTCTCGCCTTGGCCCAACTCCTGCTCGACGAGGCCGACAAGAGCGCGTTCCACTTCCAGAAGTACGTCGAAACCCACGTGGCCGACGATCTCGTGCGCGACGCCCTGGCCAGCCGGAGTTTTTCCCAAGAATCCCCGCGGGAGAGCCTCTTCTTCCTCTTCGATTCCCTCGGGCACACCCAAACCATCGCCGAAGCCCTTCTCGCCCGGCCGGGAGCCATGCCCTACCCCGTCTTCAACGCCATCGGAACCATCATCCGGCGGTCCATCGCCTTGAACCGCTACTTCAACCCGCTCCAGAGCTTTTCCTTTTCGGCGGCATACGATCGCGTTTCCAATCCCGCCATCACGCGGATCGTCCTGCGGGTAGAGCATTCCATCTTGCGGCGGCGGCTTTCGTTCATCTTTCTTTCCTTCTTCCGGCTCCTCCGGTACCTCCAGTTCGTCAATCCCCGGAGCCGGGACGTGGGGTACTTGAAGAGCTGCGTCCTGATCTTCTCCCTGGTCCGAAGCGACGCCCGGGCGCTTCTTCCCTACCTGGAACATGGCTTCAAGGACCGCCTCTTCGACTTCGAGGGGAATCTGGAGCCTGACGAGCGGATGGAGATCGTGACGGCGGAGCTGAACGATCAGGCCCACCGCCTCTCGGCCGAACTCGACCATCTCACCTATCAAATGACGATGGAATTAAAGAAGATCAGTGCCGAGGAACTCTCCCATGCCCTCCAGGCGAACCGCGTCTTCCAGCTCCGGGCGGTGGTCGAAAGCACTCACGGCCTCCTCTTCCACTTCTTCCAGCAAGCAATCGTGACGCTGGCGCGTGTGTTCGACGCGGAAGCAAGCGGCAAGGACATCTTCCCGAACTTCGAACCCCCTGCCCAGCGCTCGCGCAGGCTCCTTGAAGACCTTCTGGCGCTCCTCGATCTGATCCGCCACTTCGAGGACCGCTTGAATGATACGGACCGTCAGGACCGGGCCGCCGTGGCGGGAAGCTACCTCATGAGCCTTCGGAAATTCTTCGATTACTTCCGGAACGAATCCCTTTACCTCCTTCGCTTCCAGGACATCCGGGAATTCGGAGAATTCTTCCGACACGTCCACGACCTCTCGGTCGCGGCCCTCCAGAAGCCAGACCTGCGGGACGACTTCCTCGCCCGGACAAAATCCTTCCAGATATTCCTCGGGGCCACGACGACCCAGCTCCGCCAGCGGGAGGACTTGCAAGGCATCGACCCAAGCAACACGCGGGTCGAAAATCTTTTGAAAAGCTTTCTGCCCAAGGGCACCACTAACGAGGGTGGCGGCCAATGGCAGGCAGGATAACGATTTATTGCGGACTTTGCTTTTTCCGCCAGAAGTAAAATCCGATCAGCCCAAGACTTCCCGCCACCACCGGCCAATCGCCCCAAAGAGCGTAAGGGGTTTTTATTTCGAGGGGGAAAATCTCTCCCCTCACGATCCCGCTAGTAAAAATGGGGAGTTTCTCCGAAGAATAGGCGCCCGTGGGGTCCACGACGGCGGAAATGCCCGTCCCCGCGTTGCGGATCAGATACCGGCGGAGCTCGATGGCCCGCAAGCGGGCCTGCTCGATGTGCTGGGTGGCGGCGGCGGTTTTCAAAAACCAGGCATCGTTGGAAACGTTCAAAAGAACCGTGGCGCCGCTCTTCACGAGGTCGCGGGCGAGCCACGGGTAGAGGGCTTCAAAACAGATCATGGGCCCGACGCGGGCATCCTTGATTTCGAAGACATGGGGCTTGGGACCGGGGGTGTAATCCCGGGGAACCTCCTTGGGCCTTGGGAAA
>JBFLVN010000096.1:0-12643 GCA_040758475.1 Bdellovibrionota bacterium | reverse complement strand
TCTGGGGGAGGGTGCCGCGGAGCGGCGGGAGAGGGCCGGTTACGCGGACGATACCCCCTCCGATTCAGCCCTCTCCCAAGGAGAGAGGGGCACAGAGGAAGCCCACTTCAAAGGCCCCGGCCCCTAGAACCCCTCAATGAACCAGAAATGATCGGTAAAAATTCAATTCCCCAGCTGGGTATCCAAAAGCAGTTCGCCCAGGGCATCGAGGAGTTCGACGGCGTCGGACGAGACGGTGACCCCTGGCGCGCGGACGGTGAAGCGGTTGCGGATGGGTGAAGGCCCTTCGTTTTCATGGTCCACCACGAAGGCGGGATCGTCGTCGGCGAGCACGTCGGCCAGGCCGTCCAGGAGCGCGTCGTCGATGCCGTCCACGCCAAAAACGGTGGCGACACCGTCCTGCATCGCAAAGCCGATGTCGCCCGGCCGGCCGGCGCCGCCCTGGGTGGCCACGAAGGGCGGATCGCAAGTGCCCGTCCCCGTGCCGTCCGGATCGTTGTCCGCTTCGTCGAAAGTCTCGCAGGTCGAATGGACGCCGTTGCCGACGCGGGGCACGCACACGCCTCCGCCCACGAGCACGGCGTCCGTGCCGCAGAGGTTCACGCCCACGCCGGGCGGCCCGCCGACGAGGCCGTCGCGGTTCAGGTCATCCGAGACAAGGGGGTCGCAGAGGTCCCCGTAGGGGCGGTCCGCGAAGGTCGGGAAGGTTCCCGGATCGAAGGGCGGCGATGTCGAGGGCGGGCAAGTCCCGGCGCCCCCGCCCGAAGGGACGAGGAACTGGAGGTCGGCCAGCAGGGCGTCGGCCAGGATCGTATCGTCGTGATAGATCGTGAAGGGATCGCCCGTGGGGTGGTCCTGGAGCGTCCGCGGCGCGCAGGCGCCGAAGGGCTGGGTGGCGCAGCTGACCGGATCGGCGACCAGCCCCAGGACGAGGGCGCCCTGGAACGGCAGGGCCTCCTCGATGATGTCCGGATCGGGCGACTGGTCGAAGAGTTTTAGAAGCTGGTCGAAGAGGTCGGCGTCGAAGATGGGCTGGATGGGCCGCTCCACGTTCACCCCTTCGTCGCGGAAAACCGAGTCGAACACGTTCACTCCACCACCCGCGTTCGCGGTCCCGGCCGGGGGATAAGGAGGCGGAAGGGCGGGCGTCTGGCAGAAGAAGGGGCTCGCCCCGGCCCCGATGCCGCTGCGCTGGAATCCTACGGCGCCCAGGAGCGCGTCCTGGTCGCAGTCGGTCGTGTCTTCGATCATCGTGAAAAGGAGATCGAGAAGAACGTCGTAGGGGCTCTCGCTGTCGAGCGAGTTCGGCGGCCCCACGCCCGCAAAGCGCCGGTTCGAGAGGCGCGTGATGATCGGGACCATGGGATCGATGATGCGCCCCTGGCCGCTCGTGGGCGGCGTCAAATCCTCCACGATGTCCCGGAGGAACTGGAAGACGCTGGGGAGCCCCGTGGGCCGGTAGAGCTGCGGGATCACCCGGTCCCGGTGGAGGACGCCCTCGGGGAACGTGGCCGGGTCGGTGGGCGGCACGAGCCACTCGTTCATCATGCGGGCCGACGTCTGCGAGAGGATTTGCAGGGGGCCGTCGTCGATCACGTTCTCGAAGACAAGCCCGAAGGAGTTTGGCGCGCCCGGCCGCGGGGCGGCCAAGGGGCTCACGAGGTTCGGAACGCGGCAGTTCCCGTCGTTGGCCCCGCCCTGGCGGGGGCGGCAACTGCCTTGGTAAGCGAGGCGCTCGACGGCCTGCACGAGGTTCAGCGTGCTCGCCCGGGGCTCGTTGCACCCGGCGGCGGGCGGGTAGACCGGATCGAATTCGCGGGCCGGATCGTCGCAGTCGCCGTCCAGGTCGCCGCAGTTCCCGTCCAGGTCCGAGCAAACGAGGGCGTTCGAATCGCCCCGGCTCACCCCTTCGAATCCTTCGAGAAGGATCTGGAGCCCGGGACCCAGGTTGTCGGCGATGATCGGCAGGCGCTCCGAGAGGTAGTCGAGAAGGAGGTGCGGATCGTCCGAATAGCCGTAGTCCGGATCGGCGGCGCTCGCATAGGCCGTGGGGCACTGGGGTGCAATGGCCGTGCAATCGCCGTTCGCGGGGCTCGCCGAATCCTCGGGAATGCCATTCTGGCCCTCGGCAATTTCGAGCTGGTCGAGGACCGAATTGAGAGCCAGGAACGAGACGTCGAAAGCGTCGTTGATGGCGTTCCCCTGGCAGAAAACGCCGCCCGGGCAGCGCTCGTCAGTGACCGGAACAGGCGCCCCCTGATAGAGGATCGTGCTCGTGGGATAGAGGTCGAAGGGAAGCTGCTGGGCCGGGCCCGAGAGGTCCACCGTCGAAGCGCTCAGGACCCGCGCCGCCGTTTCAAACGGGCTTTCAAGCGGGAACGGATAGCGCGAGAGCATGGACCTGAGCGCCCCTTCCACGGAGGGAGCGATGTCCAAAACAAGAGGTGTCGAGCCGCCCCCGCCCGAAGAAGGAACGGGCGAGACAAGGAGGTCGAGCAGGTGCGGGAGACGGCCCTTCACCACGGGGGGCGGCGCGATGGGCGATTCGATGATGAAGCCCTCGTCCTTCGTCACGAGGAACCGGAGGCCCCGCAACACGAAATCGAGATAGGACTGGTTGGCGGCGGAAATCTGGCTTCCGATGGGCTCGCCCATCTCGATCGCTTCGCCGCGCAGGCACCCGTTGTAGGGCTCGCGCATCTGCCGGATGCGGTAGGGGCAGAAGGCCGTGCCGTCCAGGCAGTTGGCCTGGATGTAGAGATCGATCGGATCGCCCAGGCCGTCGCCCACGGAATAGAGATCGCCGTCCGAATAGAGGATGTTCTGGCCGTTCCCCACGGCGGGCCGGGCGGTGATGAGGGAGCAGATTTCCTGGATCGGGGAAATCTGGGAGACGATGCACAGGTGCGCGCCGGGGCCCACGCCCAGGCCGCGGAAGTCGCGGCCCTCGGGGTTCCCCACTCCCGGCACGTGGGAATAGGTCGTATCGATGGGCTCTCCCGGGGCCGGGGTCACGGAGTAATTGATCACGTACGCGCCGGTCACGTAGTCGATGGTGCTCGGCGGCGCGAGGGCGAGGCCCGCGCCCGTCAAGTTCCCCGCGCCATCGTCCAGCACGGTAAGCCCGGCGCCTTGCAGGATGAGGGAGCCCGGCGTGATCGCGCCGAAAGTGAGCGTCCCCGCGTCGCTCGCCGCGCCGCTCGCAAAGAGCGTTTCGTTGAAGAGGTAATCGCCGCCCGGATCGCGGAAGGCCCCCAGGCCGTCCCCCGTGCCGGTGGAGCCGCCCTGGAGCACGCCCAGGGGCGAGAGGCTCTGGCCCGAGGCGAAGAACGGGTTTTCATCGAAGGGCCCGCCCGAATTGCCCCGGCCGCCCGCGCCCTCTCCCGGGCATTCCAAATCGCCGCGCGTGAGCTGCGGGACTTCGGGCACCGCGTTCTGGGCGCCCGAGAGGGCCGGAAGGAGCGCCAGGGTCGAATCGTGCAGGGCGCGCAGTACGGCGCCGCCGCGAAGTTCCTCGTTCCCATTGGCCGCATCGACGCCGCACGCCCGAAGCGCCCGCATGGCGTCGAGAATCTGGCGGGCCACGGCCGTCTTGGAGATCACCCGGATGATGGGCAGGAAATCGTCCACCACGCCGTCGGGAAGGGGGTCGCCGTCCCCGTCCGGGTCCGCGAGCAGCCGGAGGGCCGCCGGCGCCAGGGCCGTGTCGGGCGGCACGGGCGTCGTGGCGTTCATGGGCTCGATGTCTTCGGCGATCTTGGAGGCGATGAGGAGGAGGTAATTGGCCGCGTCAAACCCGTTATCGAAGGTAGCCAGCTGGGTGATGACCTCGTGGGTCAACGACTCGTTGAACTGGATGATCCCGGGGCCCGAACCGATCTGGAAAGGGCCATCGAGCGGGAGGCCCAAGTCCACCAGGAGGAGCTGGGCCGGAAGGAGCCGGTCCTCGAACGGGCAGGGATCGCCCGGCGGCGCGCAGAAAGGCGTATCGAAAATGCTCGTGAGCGTATCCGTCGAATCGAACCCGAAGCGCGCGAGGGAGTTGGCGATCTCGGCCAGTTTTTCGAGGGTCGCCCTCGTCTCGATGGCCACGCCGTCGCCCGCCGGGAGGTTTCCGATGTCCACGCCGCTTTCATCGAAACAGGGATCGGCGCAGTCGTCCACCGCGTTGCCGGGACCGTTTGGAAGCTCGGGCTCGTCCACGTGGGGATCGTCGAAGAGCCCCTGGAGGAGGATCGTGAGGCGATCACGCCCTAGAGGGTCCTCGTCGTCGGCCGGGCCGACCGGCAAGGGCTCCAAGAGCTGGTCCACGATCGGGACGAGCACTTCGAGGGGCGTGCGGCCGTTGAAGAAGGATTCCCGGCAGATGGGGGAATCCACGAACGCCTCGGGCGGCGAGGGTTCGGGATAACCCGGCGCGAGGCCTTCCCCCTGGCCCGGAAGGCCGATGGGGGTCGTAAGGGCCCGGAGCGCTTCGGCCAGGCCCCGCAGGGAAGAGCTATCGGGCGCCCCGTCCAGGTCCGTATCCAGTCGCTGGGCGGCCGAAAGCGCGAGAGCCCGCAGGAGTGGCGCGTTTTCATTCAACGGATCGGGCGTCGGAGGAATAGGAATGAGGTTCCCGGCCAAGGAATCGATGACGGGGATGAAATCCTCGTCGTAATTGACGAGATCGCCGTTGAAAGACCTTCCGCCCACGCCGCCGGGGCAGAGCGGATCGGCCCCCAGGCTCGAATGACAGGGATTCAGAATGTCCGAAAGCGCGTCGATCAGATCGACGGCGATGTCGTTCGAGAGGAGCCGGGCCAGGGGATCGGAGAGGTCCGAGAGGGCCGATTCAAAGACGGGGTTAGTCCCCGGGGGGCTATAGCCGCCGGCGGGAGTTCGGCCACGGGCGTAGTCGTCCGGATCGTCGACGAGTTCCCGGAGCAGCGGGATGATTTCTTCGAGGGGCCGCTCGCCCGAAGAATTGGCCCGGGACTGCACTTCCAGAGCGAACTGGAGGAAGTCCACGTGGCGGACTTCAGAGGGGTCGGCCGGGCCCGTGACGTCGACGGCATAAGGATTTCCCGCCGTAAAATCCACCGGCGCCAAGGGCCAATCGGGGGGCTGGAGGAGCCCGGGCCGGAAATTGGGCCGGGCGTAGGGGAAAGCCACGGGGTCCTGTGCTTCCCCTTCCAGGATCGAATTGAAAAGGGGAAGAAGCGTTTCCATCCGTGGCGAAGTATTCCGAAGCGGCGCGTTGGGCGTCGGAACTTCCGCGAAGAGGGCGTCCAGCTCTTCGATCAGGCGGTCCGAGAACTCCGTGCCGGTCCCGGGGTCGCCGTCGTCGGTAAGTTCGTAGAGGGAATGGAAGAGGGCTTCAAGATCGGACGCCCCCCACCCAGGAAGCGTCCCGCCGGAGCCGAAGATTTCCTCGATCACGGCGGCCAGGGACCGGAGGACGCCCGCGTCCCCCAATGGGTTGTTCAAGTCCACCTGGGCGGCGTCGTAGAGGAGGCCATCCAGAAGCTCGATCAACGGAATGAGGGCTGGGCCGTTGGGGAAGAGGATTTCGAAATCGAGGTCCGCGCCGCAGGTGGCCGGGAACGGCGTATCGCCGTCGATGCAGGCCGTATCGGCGTCCACCACCTGGACGATCTCGGCCGAGAAGCCCTCGCACGGCCCGCTCCGGACACGAAGGATGTCCAGGGCCTGGACGTTCACCGGAGAGCGGGGAACGGCCGGGACGGGGAGGAAATCGAGCTCGCCCGGCCCCCGCGCCGTGAGTTCCACCGTCGTCTGTACGCCGCCCGCCGGACACGCCGCGTTCACCGCGACGGTGGGATCGACGAGCTTCACGCTCGGCGTTCCTACGGGGAGGAGCCGGAGGCTCCGGCGCCGCACGGCCTTCTCCCGCGAAAGCGTTTCCTGCTGCAAGGGAAGGAGGTGCTTGATGGGCCCCGGCGCCGTGCGGAAGTACTGGCTGTCGCCATCGGCGTCGGTCTTGTCGGCGTCGTCCCGGTCCACGAGCACGTCCGAAAGGAACGTGAAAATCCGCGTCCCGTCGCCGGGAATGCCGGGGCCCGTGGGGCAGAGGAAACTCCCCGCCGTGCAGGTGTCGATGATGAAGGGGTTGTCGAGGACGGGCAGCAGGTCGTCGGCCGCGCCGTTGTCGATAAGGACGCGCAGGACGTCGAGAATGACGGCAATGGCCGAATCGGCCGGCCCGAAGGCATCGGGATCGGTAAAGAGGATGCCCAGCATGACGGCAAAAGCCTCGCGGGCACCAGACGAAATGAGTTCCGAAGCAAGGGGCCCCGGGGCGTCGATGTCGCCGATCATTTCGGCCAGCAGGAGGTTCTGGTTGAAGAGAACCCCGCTCTCCGAGAGACGGTCCAGAAGGAGGATTTGGAGGTCCGTGCTGTCGGAGAGCAAGTTCAGGAGGAACGGATTGTCGCTGATAAGGCCGATCGCTCCGCCCAGGAAACGGGCCTCGGCGTTGGCGACCAGGGTGAAATCCACCTGGGAGGCCGAACCATGGCCCACGCGGTCGAAGGCCAGGGCCTGGATGCGGTAGTCGAGCGGCTCGCGGGTTTCACAGGGGCGGGAATTGGGCGGACCCGTCACCGTGTCGGTGCAACTCACGTCGCCCGGCAGGGGCGTCGAGAGCAAATTGGGCGAGAACGAAGCGCTCGCGAGGCCGAGGACCACCTGGGCGATGCCGTTGGCCGACCCCAGATTCGGGTCCAGCACGGGCGGGGGACGGGGCGTGCCGTTGTTGGGATCGAGGGCCGTGTCCGGATCGGGATAGCCCGGCGGCAGCGGCGTGAAGGGATTGCCGTCCCCGTCCACGTCGGCCAGGTCGTACCCCGTCGAGACGGGATCGAGCACTCCCGCCGTAACGATGTCGTCGCTGAAGAGCGCCCACCCGTAGCGGATCGCATCGCCCGCCACGAGGGGTCCAGCGGCGGCGGGGGTTTCCCCGTTTTCGTCCCGGCGGGAAACGCGAATCTGGAGCGAAAACGCGCCCGCCCCGGGGGCGGCGGAATCAAATCCGCCTCCCCCAGGGCAGACGGGCTCGCTTGTGCAAAGGTGCGGGTCCGTAAAGAGGACGTCCGGAGAGACGACGGTGGTTTCGAAACCGTCGGCCACCCCCTGCAAAACGATGGAAGGCGGCTGGGTATCCCGGACGAACGAGAAAGGCACGACCCGGACGTTTCCTTCCGAGTCCATGGCTTCGAGCGTCAGCGTGTTGAGGCCTTCTTCGGGAACCGGCACGGCCTCGAAGCGGAAGGTCCGCTCGTAGGTGATCGTCATGCCGTTTCCGCCCGGAGCGTCGACGGCGTTGACGATCAGCTCCCGGTCCAGAACGAGCTGGCGCAAGGTGCAGAGGTTCGAAACGTCCACGATTTCGTAGAGCCCCACATTGGAAGATTGGGCTGGCAGAAGAGTGCCCAAGGCGAGCGTGTCGCCCACCTGGAGGATGGGCTCCAGGGCCGGACGGCAAAGCTCGGCGATGGCGTTGCTCACGGTGATCGTGGTCTGGCCCACCTTGCCCGTAAGCGGGAAGGCCACGTCGTGTTCGACGGTACCGTGCGCCACCATCGGAGCATCCAGAAGAACGCCCTGCCCTCCGATGAACAAGGAGGGCATTTCGCCGCCGGCCGTAAGGGCCCGGCCCGTCAAAGTCGCTTGAGAACTCGCGATCACCCGGTCTTCGACCGGAACGAACGCGGGCGGCGCGCCCGTGCCGGGGGGCGAAGAAGAACGCAGGTCGACGGGCGTGAGCGGATTGGCCGGATCGGAATAATTCACGTCGCCCGAGGCCTCGTGGATGCAATAAGGCTGCGGCGGGCTTCCCAGCGGGAGCGGCGGGCTGTTGTTGTTGAGGGCGGTGAAAACGGCCGGGTTAAAACCATCCGTCAGGCAATCGACCACCACCGTGGGAGGGCGCGGCGCGTCCTGGTCCACGTTGATCACGAGCGTCACGGCCCTCTTGTTCCCCGCCCGGTCCGTCACCTCTATGAGGAGCGGATTGGGCCCCCGTTCCAGCGCGAGGGCGTGGGAAAAGAGCCCGTTTCCGCCGAAGGGGTCGCCAAGGCCCGTAAAGCCCTGGTAAACGCCGACGCTCTGGCCGTCGATCGTGAAATCCACCGTGCGGATACCCGAGCCGTTTCCGTCGGTCGCGATCCCTCGAAGTTCGAACGAAGAGGCCTTCGTCGAAACGAACGCCGTTCCATCGGGGAAAGGGAGAAAGGATACGGGCACGGGCGCCACCGTCGGCGCCGGACCGCCCGTCTGGCTACAGGGGTCGGCCAGATTGTCCAGGAGTTGCAAGCTGTCGATGGCCAGGCAGAACTTCGAGAGCACTGGGGGATCGGGATCGCTAAAAACCGAAATCCGGTGCTTGGTGACCAGAAGCGCTTCGTCCTCTACTTCGATCTCAAGAAGGTTCGGTCCATCGGCCAGGGGGACGTTCCGCGCGTAGAAGCTCCCGTCCGGAAGCAAAACGGGCAGGATGTTGTCCACCGTCACGAGGGCATCGGGGGTGTCGGTAAAGCCCGAAACGTCGATTTCCTCGAGATTCGTCAGGATGGGCTGATTGGTCTCCGCGGGCCCATCCGGGGGAACACCCGCCACCGCCACGCTCAGGCTCCGCGGATAAACGGAAAAGGAAAGACCCGCAGAACCAACGATGAGAGCCCCATCGGGCACCAGCTGGCGATCCACCGACTGGACCTGAAGCTCATTGGGGAACAGGGGGTCGGCGTCCGCCACGACTTCGTAATAACGGATTTCGTCGGCGCTCGCGGCCCGGGGGCCCGAAGCGACGGCCAGGAGGTCCCCCGGCCGGACCACCACGTCCTCGAACTGGGGAAACGGGTTGGCCCCCGTATCCACGGGGGGAACGTCGATCGCGAAGAGATTCGTCAGGGAGGTAAACGTCACCACCGGCCCCCCAGCGGCGAGCACGCCGTCGCTCCCCGAGAAGCGAACGGGCGAAGTGGGAAGGACGAACGGTGGGGCCGTCCGGATTTCGGTGGATACCGTGTCCGTATCGACGGCCCCCGGCACGTTGAGCTGGAAGGCAGCGAAAGTAGTCGAAAGACAAAGCTGGCCCTGGCGGGCGGGATCGAGCGGATCGCAAATATCGTCGTCAATATCGGGGCCAAGGCCATCGTCGTCCTGGTCGAAGTGGGCGATGGCATCAAAGCGCTGGACGAGGCTCTTGGTCGTCGAATCCTTCTGGGCGGTATTCCAGCAAGGCCACGAAAGGGTTGGGCAGAGGTTCGCCGGAGGCACCGGGTCTGGAATCAGGATGTTCCGCTCGATGAGGAGAAGGCGCGATCCGGGGGCGCAGAGCGTCTGCCCCGGCGTGAAATCGAACGTTCCCGGAATGGGCTGGGAGTCGATCGTCGCGCTCGTCCCGGCGGCGGGGCCGTCCACGACGTACAAAATCGAAGGGTTGCCGCTGGCGGCGAGCTGGACGAGCGAGAGATCAAAATGGGGAGGATCACTAAAGATCGAAAAGGAAGCAGCCCCGCATCCAGGAGTAAGATCGAAATCGATACCTTCTATACCACTGGCCAGCACGCGCCCCGCCACGTCCGCGTTGCTGGAGAACGTGCCCGTTACGAGAAAATTCGCGGCCGCGGGCGAGCCAGAAACGATGGGCCCCGAAGCGCCTGGATTGAGCGTCACGTCCGTGTCGGGCACTTCAGCCCCCAGCTGGAAGATCGACGCCTGGGCGGTGGCGATGGCGCCCCCCGAGGTGACGGCGACCACCTGGATCTGGTTGAGCTGGCCCGGAACGAGCGGGAGACGGTGAAGGAGGAAGCGGCCCGAGGAATCCAGGCCCACTTGCCGGCCGTTGATCTGGACCGCTTCCACTTCGTTGTCCCCGAACATGTATCCCTCGACGGCCACCTCGAGTTCGGCCGTCGCCGAACCGTCTGCCGGACGAAGGAGCACGACGCGGGCCCGTTCGGGGTTGAACACCCGGAAGAGCGAGTCGATTCGCGTGGAAGCGCCCCCTTCGCCCACGGCGAAGGAGAGGGCCTGGACTTCCGAAGTACGGAATTCGGGCGACGCCACCAAGGGCCCCTGAAGCTGGGAGAACTGGGGAACGTATCCGGGGTTCGGACACGGAGGATCGTCGGAAGCCACGAAGGAGAAAAGCGCGTCGCCGAGACAGGGCCCTTGGATCAGGTTTCCCGCGGCATCGGTCAGGGAATCGGCCGCGGTGAATTCGACGTTCCGGTCGATCCGGATGGCAAACGAGGTGCCGGTCCGGGTAACCGTCTCCGTCACGAAGGGCTCGGTGCGAAGGCGCGTGGCGGAAACGACCTCGGCGATGGTAAGCGTTTGGTCCCCGAAAGCCCCGGGCACGGACACGGTCACCGAATCACCCGCCTGAATCCGGAGCCCGTCCTGCGCCGCCGAAAGATCGGCCGTACTGGCCCCGTTGAAAACGACGTCGAGGAACCCGTCGGGGTGGACGGTGATCGAATCAATCAGGTCCACCGCCGCCGGGCACGGGAGGAACGGCCCGGCGCAGATCGCTCCGTCCGTCACGAGCCACGGCGCCGCGGGAAGGTCCGCCGGATCGGCGCCCGATTGGCTGGCATCGAGGGCAACCTCCGTAAACCCGGCTGCGCAAGCACCGGTGATGGACCGCTGGACGTGGAGGGCGCGGAACCGGCGGGTGTCGGGAAGAGAGAGGCACCCCAGGGGAAGGACCCCGCCGTCGCAGGAAGGGTCGTCCATGATCCGGAGAATGTTGTCGGTGAGGCCCTCCGCACCCAAGGGCGCGTTGCGGATTTCCAGATACGCCGTAGCCGGATCACCGGGCAGGCAAAGAAGATCGGGAGCGCCCACGGGATCGGGCCGCTGGATGCGGATGCCGCGCTCGGGCTCGCTCACCCGGCGGCCATCCAAGGAGAAATTCACGGGCGCATAGGGATGAGAAGGCCCGGAGCGAACGAGGACGTCGAGCGGCGGCACGAGCTGGCCTAATGTTAGGAGGCTCTTTAGAACTCCCTGGTCAAAGAGGGATGAAGAATAAGAAGCACCCGCCGGAGGCGATTCGAGCCACAGCGGAAGGGGAAGCCCGCCATCGGGGGGCACCTGAAGGTAGGAAGCCGTAATGGAAGCGCCCGCGTCGGGCGGCGCTGTAAAATCGAGCGTGAGGGCCCCGCTCGTGTAGTTGGCCTGGCTGGGAGGATCGAAACCGGCGCCCAGGAGATTTCCGTCTCCATCGTCCGTGGCGGAAATTTCGCCGCCGCTTACTTCCGAGAGGACGAAAAGCGTATCCGGCGCGATGGGAAGGGCCTTGGCCTGCACTTGGAAAAGGGTGGTAGTGCCGTCTCCCGTCAACTCTCCAAAAGAGTCGGAAACGAACGTGCAATCGGCCTGCTCGCAGGGCTTGGGGATCTGGATGGCGACCCGCTCGTCCCGCTCCCGGTTGGCGGCGTCGCGGACGACGATCCGTACGATCTGCTCGCCCGGCTGGTACTCGACCAGGTTTCCAAAGACGTCCCGGAACGGCGGTATCTTGAAGCTCCCGTCGCTATCGGCCGTTTCGAAGTAGGTATCCCCCGTCGTCAGGAGCTCGGCCTCCACGAGGGCGTGGGGAGAGGTAAGGCCGCGGATCTCGGCCAGCCGGTTTCCGGTCGGCGCCTCCAGGACGGTGGTGAAGAAATTCCGCGCGGTGGCGGGCGAGACGATCACGATCGGCGGGTCCGTCCGGTCCACCTGGAAGTTGAGGATCGATTCCGTCCGGTTCCCGACGGAATCGATGAAGTCGATCACGAGGCTGTGGTACCCCTCCGGAAACGAGAAGAAGGGAATATCGAAAAGACGGGAAGTATTGACGAAGGAAACGGGGGTGCCGCTCTCCGGATCGGTGTATTCGATCGTCACCCCTTTTTCATCGAGCCGCCCGCTCACGCTCACGATCTCCGTATCGAGCACCTCGCCCGGCTGGAGGCCCGTGAATTCGACGACGGGGGCGGTCGTATCCAGGATGAAATCGAAACTCACGCGCGCGGGCTGGGCCTCGTCGGCGGCGACGGCCAGGGTGATCTGGTTGGGCCCCTCGTTGAAGGCCACGTCTTCAAAAAGAAACCGGCCCGTCGCGTCGGCGCGAATCTGGCGGGTCGTGGAAGTGCTCGCCTGGGACAAAGTGACGAGAGCGCCCGGGAGGGCGAATCCCTCGACGCCCAGCTTGCGGTCGGTGGCGCCGTCGGTGAGGTCCCCTACCCGGTCCCCCGTTACGACCTCGTAAATCGCTTCTTCCGCCTCGATGGGGACGCGCGTGAAAACGTACTTTCCGTCGTTGCCGCTGATCTGGGCCCGGTCGGCCTGGCCCGGCTGGAGGAGGCGCACCTCGACGTTCGGCCGCGTAAGGCCGCTCACGGTGATCTCCGAAGCATTCGTGAAGCGGACCGTCCCCTCTTCGGGTACGCGGGCGTTCACGGGAACGCTCACGACAAGGGGACTCGTCTGTGTGGGCTCTCCGGCCCGGGGGTTGACCTGGCTGGCCGTGCAACCGGCCAAAGAAAAGGAAAGGAGCCAGAGGGACAAAAGCCCCATCAGGCCCGGGAAGGCGTACGATCCCCCTCGCCCCGCTCCGGCCCGGGCGCGCTGCCTGCCGCCTGGCCTC
>JBFLVN010000095.1:0-12653 GCA_040758475.1 Bdellovibrionota bacterium | reverse complement strand
CGACGCGCCTTCCACGAAGCGATTGATCGTGATCGGAGAGGGAGGGAAAGACGCCGGCTCGCGGCAGCCGCTCCGGGAGGATTGGCTAAGGATCGCCCGTCAGGCCGCCGAAGGTTTCGGTTTCCAATCGATCGATGCCCTTGTGTGGCCGGAGGCTTCTTCTTCCGATTCGGAGGACGCCGCCCGACAGGCCGCCAAGGAACTAACAGAATTGGCGAAAGGCGGCGGGCGCGCCGTAATCGTTCCGTTCCATCTGGGGAAAAAACTCGACTCCATGATGGCTTTCAGCGGTTACTTGCAGGGTTTTATCCCCAAAGGGGCCGAATTTCTCGATGGGGACGTAACGCCCCACCCGGCTGTTTCGCTGTGGATGCGCCGGGAGATGAACCGCCGTTTGCTCCTTGAACCCGGCGATATAGGCGTCGTCTTTCTGGCCCACGGCGCCGATTACCACTGGAACGAAACCATGCGGCAGGCCGTTGCTCCCCTTCAGGACCGCTACAAGATCGAACTGGCTTTTTCGATGGCAGATCAGCCGGTCGTTGAGCGGGCCGTGCGGCGGCTGGAGGAGCGTGGCGTCCGCGCCATCGTCATTGTCCGGGTCTTCGGTTTGGCATCGAGTTTCCAGGGCACAGTGGAACGCATGATTGGTCTGGACGTGGAGGGAGAAAGCAGAACTTCCCACGTTCACGGTCACGATCATCACGGCCATGGGCCCGCCCCCTCGGTTCCATCGCCGCGAATCCGCTCGGCAGCGGTCCTTGCAACCGTAGGTGGGGTCGAAGCCCATCCGCTTTTCGCAAAAGCCTTGCTGGACCGGGCGGCGGCGCTTTCTCGTGATCGTTCCAAAGAAACGGTGATTCTGGTCGCGCACGGAGCGGGGCGCGATTCCGACAACGAACGCTGGGTGGCCAATCTCCGGGAACTAGCCGCCCGGATACGGGCGGATGGCGGCGGGGATTTTCGGGCCATCCGAGTGGGCACGTGGCGGGAAGACTGGCCCGAGAAACGAGAAGCCTGGGTGCGGGACATTCGCGCCATGGTGCAGGAGGCGGCGAAAGATGGAGGCAGGGCCATCGTGGTTCCCGCCCGGACGGCGGGGCGCGGCCCTGAAAGGGAGTTTCTCGAAGGGCTCGAATACGCGCTCGCGGAGGGCTTCGCGCCCCATCCACTTTTTGCGAAATGGTTTGAGGATCAAATCCGCGAAGGGATGGCGAAATTGGCGGCGGCACCGGGGGGCGAGCATCCCCATCACCTGACGAGTGCCAGTGGGCCGCCGAAACCGGCGGGCCCCTGATTTAAGGAGAGGGGGAGGGAGCGCGGCGTTCCATGCGCTTTGCGGGAAGTGCCGGTGGGAGCCGGATCGGCCGGTGGCCCTACGCCTTGTCGGGGGGCATTCACGCGGGAATTTTCGTGCTTTCCCTCGCGATGACCTCCGCGCCCCTGCCTCCTGCCGCTGCCCGCCCCGAAGCTCTTTTCGTCACGTTGGGTGATGGCTCTGCGGGAGGTGGAGGGGGGCCAGGTGCCGCAAGGCACAATGAAACATCCTCTTTTGCTCGTTTGGCCGCGCCTTTAAAAACCCGCTTGCCGGTACCGTCCTTTCAGGAATCCCAGGCGGTTGAAGAAATGCAGCCCCCACCTGCGGAAGCGCAAAGTGGTCTGGAGGAAGCGCTGTTAGGGAATGCCAGGGGAGATGGTACCGGCGGCGGTGGCGTAGGGGGTGGCACGGGCACCGATACCTGCCACGCCCCGCCTTGCGGGAGCGGTGATGGCGGTGGTGTATCCGATTCCTACCTCGCTCTTATCCAGAAGCACCTTCGAGAAAATCTCCGCTATCCCTACACCGCCCGCCGCATGGGGGCCCAGGGGACGGTCGTCTTGCGCTTCGAACTCGGGACCGACGGCCGGGCGCGGGAAGTGACCGTCGTACGGCAGTGCCCGTTCCGCGTACTTACCCAGGCGGCCATCGAGTCGCTCAAAAGCGCCGAGCCTCTTCCCATCCCGGCAGGATTTTCTGCCACGGCGTTTTCCATCGAAGTGCCGATTACGTTCGTGCTCGAATAGGATGCCGCTCAGCCAACCGGAGGCCCCGTTCTTGCTCGACACCGCGGCGTCCTTCAATTAGTGTTCGCCCTCCCGTCCTGAGGCTGGGATGGGCAGCAATGGTAGCCAGGCCCCGGGCGATGCTCCGGCGGCGAACCCCGTCAGGCCCGGAAGGGAGCAGCGGCACCCGCCCGGACGTGCGATCCGGCAACGCCTGGCTGCCTTTGGTGCCCATCCCCCGTTTGTTTACTAGAGTGGGCGGAGTGGGTGAGGGCCCATGTCCTACCTCGTTCTCGCGCGCAAGTACCGCCCCCAGAACTTCGCCGAAGTCCTGGGGCAGGACCACGTCACGCGCACCCTGCGAAACGCGATCCAATCGGGCCGCGTCGCCCACGCCTACCTGTTCGCGGGCCCTCGCGGCGTCGGGAAAACGAGCATCGCGAGAATCCTGGCCAAGGCCATCAACTGCGAGGCCGGTCCCGAGAAAGCCCCTTGCAACGCTTGCGGGCCCTGCAAAGAGATCACTTCGGGGACAGCCGTGGACGTGATTGAGATCGACGCCGCCTCGAACCGGGGCATCGATTCGGTCCGCGAACTGCGTGAGGGCGTCCGATACGCCCCCGCGCGCTGCCGCCGCAAAGTCTACATCATCGACGAAGTTCACATGCTGACGGACGAGGCGTCGAACGCGCTTCTAAAGACCCTCGAAGAACCCCCGTCCCACGTCGTTTTTCTCTTCGCGACGACCGAACCGCACGAACTCCTCCCGACGATCCTTTCCCGTTGCCAGCGCTTCGACCTGCGGCGCCTGGGAAATCAGCAGCTTTCGGCCCAGCTCTCTAAAATCCTGGAAGCCGAAGGCGTGGGGATGGAGGCGCCGGCCGTCGAACTCGTGGCCCGGCTCTCGGACGGCGGCATGCGGGACGCCCTCTCGCTCGTCGATCTGGTCAGTTCTTCCCTCGGAAGGGACACGAAAAAAGAGCCCATCACCGAAGCCGAAGTGGCTTCTCTCGCCGGTGTGGCGGGGCGTGAACTCGTGGAAGAAGCTCTCTCGGCCATCGCTCAGGCCGACGGGTCCAAGGCGCTCTCGTGCGTCGCCCGGCTCTACGAATACGGGTCGGACGTGCGCCGTTTCTATGGAGAACTCCTGGCGGCGTTGCGGGACGCCCTCGTCCTCAAATCCGTTAAAGACGCGGGAAATTTCATCGATCTTTCGGAGACCTCCCAAAAACGGCTCCTTGGGATTTTTGAAGGGTGGGATGCCGCCCGGATCGACCAGCTTTTTCTCCTCCTCCAAGGAGGAGAAGCGGCCCTTCTCCGTTCGCCCCATCAGCGGATCGTGCTCGAAGCCCTTCTCCTCCGGATGTCCGAGGTGAAGGACCTTCTCTCCGTGGCTGCGCTCGAAGACCGCCTCGCGCGTTTGGAGGAGGGCGGTGGTGCCCGGCCACCCGCGGCGGGTGGGGGAGGGATGGGCTCACCAGCCGTTTCTCCGCCCGCGGGAACGGGCCCTGTGCGGGGAGGGCCGGCGCCCGCCAGGAGCGCTTCGGGTTCAAGCGGAGCTGCATCGGTGCTCGCCGAGGTGTTTTCCGGTGTCAGGCTCAAAAGCGCGCTCACGCTTCTTTCCCTGGTGGAACAATCTCCCGGCAATTTCGTATTGGCGCCCCAGAACGAGGGTTCCATGAAGAAGCTTGGTTCCATTGTGGATCAGGCCGAACTCTCCCAGGCGGCTCAGAAAGTGGGCGAGGCC
Organism: Bdellovibrionota bacterium; assembly: GCA_040758475.1. Lineage (GTDB taxonomy): Bacteria > JAGRBM01 > JAGRBM01 > JAGRBM01 > JAGRBM01 > JBFLVN01. The sequence continues at coordinate 8,863 of JBFLVN010000095.1, read as the reverse complement.
CTCTCGGCCAGGAGTGGGCAATTGGTCCGGGTCGTTCTGAGCAAGGAGCCCCTGGCGCCGGTCTCTGCGCCAGCCGCTGGGGGGGCGCCTTCCGTGGCGGGCAGTCCAGCGCAGCAGCAGGCCCGCAGCGGTACGGAAATGCGGGATGCCGCGCGCAAAGACCCAGTGGTCGCCCGGGTGCTGGAGAAATTTGCCGTCGAGGAAGTAGGCTTTCGTCCGACGTCCAAAGAATAAAGGCTCCTGTCAGGATTGAATTTTCTTAATAATATCGTCTAGTTAGCTTCTCTTCCGCCTTGACCCCATTGCGGGGGGCAATCAATAATGGCCGCTCTTCTGAAATCTTATGGATGAAACGAGAGTGCTGTCGTGAGCGAAACGGAATCGTCTTCTTCATCCCCGCCCAGCGGGAAAAAACCACCCCAGAAACTGATCATCGGAGCGGCGGTGGGCGCGGCCCTCTTGGCGCTGCTTCTTTATTTCGCCTTCTTTGCCAAGGCGAAGGGAATTTTTGGCCAGATTCGCGTGGATGGGAAACCCGCTTCCGGGGTGAGCATCACGCTCAAAGTGGTCCCAGAAGGGGCTCCCGAGCGGGAAGAAACCGTGAGCGCCGATTCCGAGGGGAATTTTACGCTGGCCCTTTCCAAGGGCCGCTACCGGCTCGAACCGGCGGGAAGCAAGCAGGGCTTTCTTCGCGTTGGTAGCGAGGAACTGGAAGTCATTCTGAAGAAAACGCCCCTGTGGAAGAACTACGAAGTAAGCGATGAACTCCTGACCATTACGGCCATTGAGGTCGCCCATCCGGGATCGGTAATCGGCCCCAAGGACGGGGAACGGGTCCTTCCCGACGCCAAACTCGCGTGGACGGTCTACCCCAACGCCACTCACTACCTCCTTTTTCTCAATTTCATGCCCCAGCCGAGCCGGATGGCATCGGGGTCTGTCCGCTTGGACGGCGATGCGACCGAATGGGCTTTCTCTTTTAACGACGCCATGAGCCGTGCGACGGAACTATCCGTTTTCGGCCAGTTCGAGAAAAGGCATCCCGAGGCCGCCTTCATGCCGGGGGCCGCTTATAGCTGGAAGCTCCTGGTTTTCGGCGAAAACGGCCAGACGAAAGCGGCCGAAGGACCATTTTCTTTCACTGTCGCCGCGACGCAGCAGGCCCAGGAGATCGCCGCCACATCGACCGTCAAGGCCGCGGAAAAGGCGGCCGAGGCCCAGGGGGCTCTGAACGGTCTTGTGGTTCGCGGGGCGGACGTGGTCCGGAACGGTAGCTTTCGCGTAACGCTCCTACGGAAAGACCGGGACAGCGAGAGGATCGAACAACTCACGGACGTGCCGGTGCAGACGGATTCCGACGGCCGGTTCGCCATCCGGCTGCCGGTAGGAATTTACCGATTCCTCTCCGCCCAGGCCCGGCGGGAGGATTCGCTTTACGATCTGCTCACCGGCGATGCGACCATCATCTTGCCCGCCTCCGCATCGGCCGAGTTCAACGTCGAACCCGGTGTCTATACGCAGGTTCCCGACATCCAGGTAAAAAGCCGGGTGAAGATTCTCTTTCCTACGCCGGGGGCCCGGGTAAGGAAGGCCGGAACGCTCAGCTGGGCCGCTTATCCGGAGGCCAACCGTTATCAGGTGACGCTGGCTTACCTGGACAAGAACGGCCGTCCTACGAACATCTGGGCGGCTCCGATCGTGGGAGAGAGCGTGTCTTTCGATCAGGTTTCCGTCGCCGAGGATTTCGCCAAACTTCATGATCATCCGGCCAAGGGGCTCAAATCGGGTGGGCGGTACCGGGTTCAGGTCATGGCCTTCCAGGAGCCCAAGCGCAAGCGGGAGTGGGACCTCGCGCAGCCACCGCCTCCGTGGATTCCTCTTTCCGAATCCCTGCAGGTGGAATTCCTGGTCGAATAGGGTTGGTTGTTGCCCGATCCAAGGGCGAGACGGGCGTCTCGCCCTTTTTTATTCGGGATCAGCTTTTTTCCGCCGGTACGAAAACGCCCCCCTCGAAACGGTAAGTTTCGACGCGAAGGCCTTCCCGCAGGGGCAAAGCCACATCTACTTCCAAGTCGTGGGACGAAAGATTTCCGCGGACGCGAAGGACTTCCCCCAGGAAATCTTTGGGATGTTCTTCTTCCGTTGAAGCCCCGTTGGGGGCGGCAAATGTATCGAATCCCAGTTCCCGGACCGGGAAAACTGCCGGGTCCGAGCCGATCATGCGGACGAGGGAGAGGGACTGAAAGCGGACTTGATTGCGGATGAGCCAGGTGGTTCGAACGAATAGAACGGGTTCGCGGGGGACCTTTCCGTTTTCAGATGGGCCCACCGCGAAGAACGCTTCCGGCTCGAGGCGCAGGCTCGTTTTTCGCCGCACGAGATCGCGGTAATAGCGCAGGCGTCCCTGGCAGGTGCCGTCCGAATCGCAGCTTTCTTCCTCGGATTGGTAACGGTCTTCGACCCAATAAGTAAGAAGGGTGCGGAGTTTGGTCTCCAGGCGCCGGCGAAGGCGGGTGTTGGCGAAAGCTTGGCGAGCGGGAAGGTAGCGCTCGGCGCCCGGTTCGAGCGTTTCCACTTCGCGGGAGAGCGGTGTTTCCAGGGCCAAGAGCGCGCGTTTTACCGCCAGGATTTCTGGGAGATTCGGCTGCGAGCCGTAAAGGTTCCACAGGGCCCGGCGGCTCGGCGGTCCACCTAGCCGTCCCAAGGCTTCGATAGCCGCGAGTTTTTCTTCCGGCATTCCTTCCCGGGCGTGCCGTTCGAGGACGGGGGCTAGCCCCCGATCGCCCCCACGCTGCACTGCCCCGAGAGCGGCCGACCGGATGCGGGCATCGGGGTCTTGGAGGGCGCTATCGAGTACGGACCGGGCGAGGTGGCCGCCGAGGCGCCCCAAGGATTCGAGGGCCGCGATCCGCACGAAGGGGTCTTCCTGGGGGGCCGCGAGTTTCCCAAGCCGTTCTTCGAGCGAAGTGTCTCTTGTGTATCCGGCAAGCCGCGCCGCGGCGACCCGTTCAGCGGCGCTGGCCGAGGGGTCGTCCAGAATGCCCGCGATCCCCGCGCCCGCGCGTTGGCCTAGCTGGTACATGCGCGCCGGGATGCGGTGGCCGCGTCCCTCCCCCTGCGTGCGCAGGTAATTGCGGAAGTAAACCTCGAAGGGATCACCCGCGGGCGCGTACGTCCGTACGAGGACGGCCAGGATCGCTACGAGCAGGGCGAAGGAGACAGGGCTTGCCGGCCACTGGAAGGAACTCGTTTCATTTGGCGAAGCGGCGGATTCCGGGGGCATGGGGCGATGATATTCCCTCGCCGGGAAAAAACGAAGGGGCGCGGTTTGGCCGCGCCCCTCGCATGCGTGCGGAAAACGGCTTTTTAAGGGATCAGGACGCAGCCGGCAATGGTCGTGGTCCAATGGCCGTTCTTGTCGCCCACGGCCGATTGACAGATGTTGATGGTCTTCACGACCTTGTTGGAAATCTTCCACTGCTCGCGCTTCTTGTCCCAGCTCTCGTTAGGGTCGATCTGGACGCCGAGAACGGTGGCGAGCATTTCCGCCGCCAGGTCTTCGGCGTAGTCGCCGGCGAGTTTTTCCGTCTCGCCATAGGAGTGGTGCTCGGAGAGGTAACCATGGAGGCCCCGGTCCGCCGGGACGGCGACGCCCACGGAGGAGGCGATGAGGCGATGCGGCTCATTCGTCTCGGAACGGGACATGACGATGTGGACGATCTGTCCGGGCTTCAAGTGCTTTTTCCCTTCGGTGCGCGTCAGGAACTTGCACTTGGGAGGCAGAATGCTCGAAACCGTAACGAGGTTGTATTCGGCGATGCCCGCGTCGCGGAGCGCCAGTTCGAAGCTCGAAAGCCTTTCCCTGTGGCGTCCGACGCCTTTGGTGAGGAAGCACCTGGTGGGAACGTACATCTGTTTTCGCAAACCCCCATCCCGACCGGGATTCGTGAAGTAACGCGCCTCGTTATATGCACCACTGGGAGTGAATGCAACAGGTTTTAAAGCTTTTGGCCGGATTTTCACCTTGCCGGTTCGGGGCCCCCTCGGCTAGGGTCCGCCCCGCCGCGGCCTCCCAAGAAAGCCGCCCCGGCACGCAGGCCGTTTCATGAGCCACGCCTACGATCCCAAGCAGATCGAGCCCAAATGGCAGAGCCATTGGGTTGAAAAGAAGACGTTCCGGGCCGCCAATCCGGGCGAACCGGGGTCGGAAAAGCCCAAGTACTACGTCCTGGACATGTTTCCCTATCCCTCGGGCGCCGGTCTCCACGTGGGCCATCCGGAGGGCTATACAGCCACCGACGTCGTCGCCCGTTATAAACGGATGCGGGGCTTCAACGTCCTCCACCCCATGGGGTGGGATGCTTTTGGCCTTCCGGCCGAGCAATACGCCGTCCAGACGGGTACCCATCCCCGGACGACCACGGCCAGCAACATCCAGATTTTCAAGCGCCAGATCCGGGCCCTTGGGTTTTCCTACGATTGGGACCGGGAGGTTGATACGACCGATCCGGCTTATTACCGCTGGACCCAATGGATTTTCCTCAAGCTCTACGAAAAAGGCCTCGCCTACATGGCCGACGTGCCGGTGAACTGGTGCGAGGCCTTGGGGACCGTCCTGGCGAACGAAGAGGTGATCGACGGGAAGAGCGAGCGGGGAGGGCATCCGGTCACCCGGGTGTACCTCCGCCAGTGGATGCTCAAGATCACGGAATATGCCGAGCGGCTTCTGACCGATCTCGACGATCTCGACTGGCCCGAGCGCATCAAGGCAATGCAGCGCAACTGGATCGGGCGTTCCGAAGGGGCGGAAGTTCTTTTCAAACTGGGCTCCGAGGCGGCTGCCAGGGCTAAGGCGGCAGGGCTTTCGGATTCGGTCACGGTCTTTACGACCCGGCCCGATACGCTCTATGGCGCGACCTTCATGGTGCTCGCCCCCGAGCACCCGCTCGTGGAGGCCATCGCCGCGCCGGGGAAGAAAGAAGAAGTTCTCCGGTATCGCAAGCAGGCCATCGACAAGGGGGATCTGGCCCGCACCGATCTGGCCAAGGAGAAAACCGGTGTCGCCACCGGCGCTTTTGCCGTAAATCCCGTAACCGGCAAGGAAAGTCCCATCTATATCGCCGATTACGTCCTGATCACCTACGGCACCGGCGCCATCATGGCCGTTCCAGCCCATGACGCCCGCGACCACGAATTCGCAAGAACTTTCGGGATTCCAATCGTCGAAGTGGTGAAGGGCGGAGCCGACATCCAGAAAGAGGCTTTTGAAGGGGATGGCGCGTTGGTCAATTCTCCGCTCATTGATGGTCTTCCCGTTCCGGAAGCTAAAAAGAAGATCACGGCCTGGCTCGAAGAGAAAAAGCTCGGGACGAAGGTCGTCCGTTACAAGCTCCGCGACTGGCTTTTCTCCCGGCAGCGCTACTGGGGGGAACCCATCCCCGTTCTCCACGTGGAAGGGACGAAGGACATTGTTCCCCTTTCGCCGGACGACTTGCCCCTGGTTTTACCGGACTTGGAAGACTTTAAGCCCACGGGTGATCCCGCGGGGCCGCTGGTGAAAGCCAAAGATTGGCTCACGGTCGAGAAGAACGGGAAAAAATACCGCCGCGAGACTAACACGATGCCCCAGTGGGCCGGGTCGAGCTGGTATTTCTTGCGGTTCATTGATCCAAAGAATCCAAAAGAGCCCTGGTCCAAGGAAGCCGATCAATACTGGATGCCGGTGGACCTCTACGTGGGCGGCGCAGAGCACGCAGTATTGCACCTTCTCTATGCGCGCTTCTGGCACAAGGTTTTCTACGACCTGGGTCTCGCCCACACGAAAGAGCCTTTCCAGAAGCTCTTCAACCAGGGGCTCATCCTGGGGGAAGACGGCCAGAAGATGAGCAAGTCCCGGGGGAACGTGGTCAATCCCGAAAAAGTCATCGACGAAGTGGGGGCCGATGCGCTCCGCCTCTTCGAACTCTTTATGGGGCCACTGGAAGATACAAAGCCCTGGAGCACGGCGGGCGTAGTGGGGATGCGGCGTTTCCTGGAGCGTTCCTGGCGGCTTGTCATGGATGAAGAGGCAGGAACGCTTCGCCCGGCGATCAAGGATGAACCCCCGTCCGAGGAACTCGAACGCCTCCTCCACAAGACGGTCCGCAAGGTAACCGAAGACATCGAAGGCTTGCGGTTCAACACGGCCCTTAGCGCCCTCATGGAGTTTGTAAACGAAGTGCTAAGCCGTCCGGCTATTCCCCGGAAGCTCGTAGAAACCTACACGTTGCTTTTGTCCCCTTTTGCGCCCCACCTGGGCGAAGAACTCTGGGCGCGGCTTGGCCACGGGAATACGCTGGCTTACGAATCCTGGCCGTCCTTCGACGCGGGCAAGACCATCGATGATCAGGTGACTATCGCCGTGCAGGTTTCGGGGAAGGTGCGCGGCAAGGTCCAGGTACCCCGGGATGCTTCGGAAGCCCTCGTCAAAGAAGCCGCCCTCCAGGACGAGGGCGTCCGCAAGTACGTGGAAGGAAAAGACTTTAAGAAAGTCATCTTCGTTCCGAACCGGATACTGAATCTGGTTGTATAAGCCTTGGTCCCCGTTTAACCTTTCTGTCCATCGGGGTTCGGGGAAATGAATAAAAACTCATTGCGTCTTGCCGCTTGGGGCGCGGTTTTGCTCCTCTTTTGGGGTTGCGCCCCCAAGTACAACATTACGGCTGCCTACGACGAGGAGAAGCCCTATCGGGTCGCTCTCCTTCCCGTCGCAAACGAAACGAACGACTTGGACGGCCCGCCCATCTTCCGCAAGTACGCGAACATCTATCTCGTGGCGAAAGGGTACGACGTTCCCGATTTGGTGGATGTGGATCGCGTCTTGGCCGAGGAGTTCGACGTCCAGGAGGGTGGCCAGCTCAATGCGGTGGACCCCGTTGAACTGGGCAAAGTGCTCAAGTGCGACGCATTGGTGTACGTGACCATTACGGAATGGGTGAAGCACACGCTTGGCGTTTACACGGACATGATCGTTGCCGGGAAATTCGAAATGCTTTCCACGAAAGACGGCGCGGTCCTCTGGCAAGTTCCGGACCAGCGCTACACGAAAAGAAAGATCGCCGACCCCTACAGCGCCGCGATGGTCACGGTTCAATACTTGCTCAAAAACTACGAACCGACGGTCGATCACGTGGTCAACGGCGCCTTTAAGACGCTTCCGAGCCTTGAAGAGCACAAACGGCTGCTGCGCCAGCCCAAGCAGAAGGGATAATGCCGTGAACCATCTGGTTTGTGTTTTGGCAGCCGTAGCGTTCTTGGTTTTGGGCGGGTGCGCCTCGAAAACCGCGCCCGCGTTTAACCAGCAAAAGCCGGTGCGCATCGCGGTAATTCCCTCGGTGAACGATGATGGTCAGCCCGAAGGTGCCCGTATCTTGCGTGCTTTGGTGATCCTCAAACTTCGGGAAAAGGGATACGAAGTCCTCAAGGCCAGGGCTGTGGACGAAGCTCTCCAACGCAAGTTCCCTGAGTTGGAAGAAAAAGAAGAAGCAATCGAAAAGATTTTGGACCAGCAAGGCCCCGTCGCTGTGGCCAAAGAGATCAAGGGGTGTGATGCTTTCCTCGTACCCATCCTCGACGAATGGGACAGGGATATGTTCCCTTTCTATTACGACGGATTGGACGTGGATGCCGGGTTCGTTCTCTATTCCTGCAAGGATGGAGAGTGGCTTTGGAAGACGGGATTTTTCTCCGAGAAAGAGGAATGGAGTTACAATCCCTATATCTTTTGGTGGGAATTTTTTACTGCGGGCGTGGACATCTTCGATCAAGTCACGGGTGAACTCCCGACGACCAGGACCCAATTGGGGATCGAAGTCGTGGATGATGCTTTCGAGGAATTCCCCCAGGGGCCGGTGCCACCGCCCGAGCCGTTGATTGGCGCTCCCTCGAACAAGCCCCCGTCGTCTTGAAGGAGCGTTTTCCCGGACCCATGCCCGATTTCCCGCCTCCCAGGAAAGGAACCGGCCCCAAGATCATGGCCGCCGTGGCCCTCGCCTTGGCGTTGGCCATGGTTGCGGGCGATCTGTGCTATCTTGCGGGGCAGTAGAGGTTCGATCGGACCATGCCCGCTTCTCCCGACGCCGCGCTCTCCGCCATCGAGCAAGGAAAGCCCCAGCCCGTCTACTGGATTTACGGAGAAGAGAATTTCTTCTCGGATCGTCTCGTGGCCGCGCTCAAGAAGACTGTTGTTACGAGTGCTCCCGATTTCAACTTCGACCGTTTTGAAGGGAAAGACGTTCCCATCGCCAAGGTGATCGGCGCCGCCTGTTCCCATCCCGTCATGGCGCCAAGGCGCCTCGTCCTGGTCAAAGGGGCGGAAGCCTACAAAGCGGAGGATTTGGAGCCCCTGGCGGCCTATTGCGAAAAGCCTCTGAAGACCACGTGCCTCGTCTTTGTTTCCTCCGACAAGGCGGACCTTCGCCGCAAGTTCTTTAAATCCCTGGATGCCCAGGGGGGGCTCGTCGAGTGCCGCCCCTTGTGGGAGAGCGAGGTCGGCAGTTGGATTTCGCGCCTTGCTAAGGAAAAAGGCTGCAAAGTGGAACCGGCGGCTCACGCGCTTTTCCTCGATTATGTGGGGACCGATCTCCTAGCCATCGGCCAGACGATCGAAAAAGCCTCCCTCCTGGCCGGAGAAGGGAAAGCCATTACCGAGCCCATCGCGGAGCAAGTCGTCGCGTTGAGCCGCCAGGCGGTTATCTGGGACGTTTTCGATGCGGCGGCCGAGGGCAGGGTGGGGGAATCCCTCGTGGAACTCCAGAAACTCCTGGCGGGCGGGGAAAAACCAGCTGCTCTGCTTCCGGGGCTTTGGTGGGTCTTTCGAAGGCTC
>JBFLVN010000094.1:0-12705 GCA_040758475.1 Bdellovibrionota bacterium | reverse complement strand
AATTGTCATCCCATCGCGCTGACGATCTTCCACGCGGCCTCTAATTTTTCCCGCTCTGCTCGCAGCTCGGCCAAAATCTCTTCCTGCTTTTCGACTTCTTCTTCGGGCGCGTTCTTTTTGAAATTCTCGTTGGAGAGCTTCTTGTCCACGCGGGCGAGTTCTTCGGCGTTTTTCTTCTTGGCTTTTTCGAGCCGGGCTTTTTCGGCCACCACGTCGAGACCTTCGGGGAAGGTCACGAAAAGCTCGAAGGGCTCGGCAATCGCCGCCGACTGGGGCGGGCGGCCCTCCGAGGCATCGTGAAATTCCGAAACCCCGGCGAGGCGGGAGAAATGCTCCTTATAAGGAGAGAGCGCTTTGGCGCCCTCCCCGCTCCACCACAAATGGACCTTGGCCGAGGGTTTTACGCCTAATTCTCCGCGGACGCTCCGGACGGCGGCGATGGCCTCCACCACTTTTCCGAACGCCTCCGCCGCCTGCGTGTCCGCCGAAATCTCGGCGGCCGTGGGCCAGGCGCTTTTCATGAGGAAGCCGTTTCGGGCCGCGAGCTTGGAAGATATCTCCTCCGTCACGAACGGGACGAAGGGGTGGAGGACGCGCAGGAGCACGTCGAGCACCTGGGTCAGAGTCATCCGAGCCGCGCGTTGCTTGTCGGGGCCGTTGTTTCCGGAGAGGTCCGATTTGGCGAGTTCCAGGTACCAATCGCAGAAGGTGTGCCAGGCGAAGTGGTAGGCCGCCGTGGCTGCCTTGTCGAACTCGTAGGCTTCAAGGGCCCGCGTGGCTTCGGTGACGGTCTTGGCCGCCTCCGAGAGAATCCACTTGTCCACGGCCGAGCTCGAAGCGCTCTTTTCCGCCGCGAGGGGTTCGTCGCCCAGGTTCATCATCGCGAAGCGCGCGGCGTTCCAGAGTTTGTTGACGAACTTCTTGTAGCCGTCGATCCGGGCGTAAGAGAGTTTTACGTCCCGCCCCTGGGCCGCCATAGCGGCAAGCGTGAAGCGGAAGGAATCGGTCCCGTACTCGTTCATGATGTCCACGGGGTCGATCACGTTCCCCTTGGATTTGCTCATCTTCTGGCCCTGTTCGTCGCGGACGAGGGCGTGGATGTAGACGTCCTTGAAGGGGACTTCCCCCATGAACTTGCAGCCCATCATCATCATGCGGGCCACCCAGAAGAAGATGATGTCGAAGCCGGTAACGAGCACGCTCGTGGGATACCACTTTTTGAGATCGGCGCTTCCGCCATCGGGCCAGCCCAAGGTGGAAAAAGGCCAGAGGGCCGAGCTGAACCAGGTGTCGAGAACGTCCTCGTCTTGCTTTAAATTCGTGGACCCGCAGGTTTCGCACTTCTTGGCGTCCTGCGTCGAAACGGTCACGTGGCCTTTGTCGCAGTACCACGCCGGAATCTGATGGCCCCACCAGAGCTGGCGGGAGACGCACCAGTCCTCGATGTTTTCGAGCCAGTCGAAGTACGTGCGTTCCCAATTTTTCGGATAGAACTTGGTTTTTCCCGAACGCACGGCCCCGAGGGCCACTTCCGCGAGCGGTTTCGTTTTAACGAACCACTGATCCGAGACGAGGGGCTCGATGGGCTCACCCGAGCGCTGGGAAAAGCCCACGCGGTGGGTGTGGTCTTCGGTTTTTTCGAGAAGCTCCTGCGCTTGCAGGTCTTCGACCACTTTCTCCCGCGCCTTGAAGCGGTCGAGGCCGGCGTAGGGGCCGCCATCTTTGGTAATGTGTCCGTCTTCCCCGATCACCTGGACGAGGGGGAGGTTGTGGCGCTTTCCCATCTGGTAGTCGTTGGGATCGTGGGCGGGCGTCACTTTGACGGCGCCCGACCCGAAGGCCGGGTCCACGAAGGAATCGGCGATGATTGGGATTTCGCGCTTTAGGAGCGGGAGGATCAAAGTCTTCCCGACGAGGCCCGTATAGCGCTCGTCGCCGGGATTCACGGCCACGGCCGTATCCCCGAGCATGGTCTCGGGCCGCGTCGTGGCGACGGTGAGGAATTTCCCCGCTTCGCCCTTGAGGGGATAGCGAATGTGCCAGAGGTGGCCCTTGGTTTCCCGGTACTCGACTTCGAGGTCGCTGATGGCCGTCCGCGAGAGGGGGGACCAGTTCACCATGTATTTCCCTTTATAAAGGAGGCCTTCCTTATAAAGGCGGACGAAAACTTCCCGCACGGCGCGGGAGAGGCCTTCGTCCAAGGTAAAGCGGGTGCGAGTCCAATCGCAGGAAGACCCGAGACGCCGCAGTTGCACGAGAATCCGCTCGCCGTATTCCTCGCGCCAGCCCCAGACGTGCTTCACAAATTCCTCGCGCCCGATCTGGAGGCGCGTTTTTCCCTGCTTTTTTAATTCCCGTTCGACGACCGCCTGGGTCGCGATCCCCGCGTGGTCGGTTCCAGGAATCCAAAGAACGTTCTTTCCGCGCATCCGCTCGAAGCGGCACAAAATGTCCTGGAGCGTGTTGTTGAGGGCATGCCCCATGTGGAGCTGGCCGGTCACGTTCGGCGGCGGGATCACGATGCAGAAGGGATCGCCGGAAGCGGCGGGGTCAGCCTTGAAGAGGCCGGCCTTTTCCCACTCCTCGTACCAGCGCCCTTCGACGGGGACGAAATCGTAGCTCTTGGGTAGTTCTTCGCGGGGCATTTGTACCAACCGGCGGGGCGTCCATAGCGTGCCCGCTCCCGCGGGCGCAAGGTGCTTTGCGCGGCGGCCCTTGGGCGGCCCATAATCGGGCCTGAGTGGAAAGCGGAGAGACCTTCATGAAGCGTATTTCGGTGGGAAGCTTTCTCGTCCTGGTCCTGGCTTTTTTCGTGTTCCGGGCGTGCGGCGGCGATTCCGTCGCCCCGTTCATCACGGCCAGCGACCAGACCCTTGCGGACCTCACCACCCTGGTGGTGGTCGAGGCGGGTGCCCTCCCCCAAGCCGGGTGGGTGGTGATCCATGAGGACGACGCCGGAGACCCCGGGGACCCGGTGGGCCAGCTCGCCCGCCCGGCGGGGGCTTTTGCGGACCTCGCCGTGGGACTCGACCGCCCGGCCTTGGACGGGGAAACCCTGCACGCCGTCCTGCACGAAGACGCGGGCGTGGCGGGGACTTTTGAACCCCTGACGGACCTTCCTTTGGAAGACGCCGAAGGGAACCCGGTCGCCGTTTCCTTCACCGCCACGGTCACGGCGGGAATCCCCGACGTGCGCCTGAACCTTACGGCCAGCGGCACGGCTTTCTACCAATGGTCCTCCGTCGAGCCTCCCTCCCTCGAAAACACTCTCGGGTCCGAGCCGAACAACGAAACCCTTTTTCTCGAAACCGGCTACCGGTACGAGATCGTCAATTCGGGCACCGGTACGGCCCCCTTCGAGCTCGTCAACTTGGCCGATTCGATCGTGCTCCTCTCCGAAGCGGGGGCGGGCACGCTCGAAGCCGACGGGGGGATCGATTGGGAGGACGACGGGAACGGGACCCTCCGCTTCACTTTTACCGCGACGCTCGAAGACAGCCTCACGGGCTATTGGGCCAGCACGCAGCAGGCCGCCATGCGGGGCTTCGTGGGGGCGGGCATCCGCACGGAAGACCAGACGCTCTCCGAGCTCTCCACCATCGTCACCATCGCCGGGGTGGCGGCCGTGGGGCCCACCTGGATCGCCGTCTACGACGACGACGGCGGGGGAAATCCGAACAACCGGATTGGGGCTGCCCTTCTGGCGGCCGGAAGTTACGAGAATGAAGAAGTCGAACTGACCCGCGCCGCCGTGAGCGGCGAGACGCTCCACGCGCAGCTCCACGCCGACGCGGGGGTGGCGGGCACTTTCGAGCCGGGAACGGATGCGGTCCTCGAAGACGGCCTGGCCAATCTCTTCCGTTCGGCCTTCGGCGTGACCGTCGCCGCCGGCACGCCGGCGGTGCGCCTGCAGGTCAGCGGCGTTCACGACATCTTCGAGACTTTCTATTTCAATTGGACGTCGGTCACGCCTTCTACTTTTTCGGACATCATCGGTTCCGAACTTGAGAACCAGACCGTCACCCTCACGGAAGGGACGCGCTACGAGATCGTCAATTCCTCCGGAGCGTCGGAGCATCCCCTCGAATTCATCACCGGCGGCGCCCCCGATACGGTCCTTTTGAGCCAGGAACTGGGTGTCATCGGAAGCCTCGAAGGTGATGGGACGATTGGCTGGGTCGAGACGACGGGGGCGACCGTGCGCTTTACCGCGTCGGCGTCCTTCGTGGCCGCCACCGACATGTACCGCTGCGGCATTCACAGCACCTCCATGCGCGGTGACGTGAACTACACGCCCTAAAAGTAGAAGTAGAAGCCGCCCGAGATTTCGTCGGGCCGGGTGCCCGTGATCCCGGCAGCACGCAGTTCCACGTTCCGGTGGAGGGAGAAGCTCTGCTCGGCCCGCACTTCCCAGAAATCCACCTCGTCCCCGAGGGCGGGATAGAAGTAGCGCCCCTCCCCCAGGACGCGCCACCAGGAGAAAAGCTCCACGACCGCCCCGCCCCGCACGGCGGGGCCCAGGCGGTAATTGTCCTTGAATCCCGCGCCCCCCTCCGCCTGGGCTTCGGCCAGGAGGTAGAAGAGCTCGCTCCGCCAGAACTGCGTCCCGGCGGCAAGTCCTCCGCCGATGAGGGCCCCCGCGGCGAAGCAGCGCATCTCCCGGCACCCCACTTCCCGGGGGAGGTTTCCTTCCAAACTCGCCTCCCAGGAAAAGCGGAACGACCAGGGATCGGCGGGCCAGAGGGAGAAAATCCGGGCGAGGCCGAAGTGCTCGACGGTGAATTCCTCCGCCTCGTTGGCGACGCGCAGGCGCACGCCGAGCATCTCGATCTCGCTTCCCCGCTCGAAGCCCTCGGGGGGACCCAGGAAATCGTGGAACGCCGCGCGGAAAGTAAGTTCCTCGAAGGAATCGCTTCGCGTGGCACCACCGCCCAGGGAAAAGCGCTGCCCCTCGTGGGCCAGGTCCGGGCGCGGGGGGCGTTCGATTTGGACGGGCTCGTACTTCGCCTCGATCCGGCTGCGGCGGAGGAGGATTTTCCGGTCGGATTTTTTCCCCGTGTCCCCCGCTTCGCTACCCGTGGCAGCCCGGTAGCGGAGGTACAAATCCGCCGTGTCGAGCACGAAGGCCTGGCGCTCGGGGGGTAATTTTTCGATCCCCTCGAAGCGGTTTTCGCCGTGCTCTTCGGCGATGCGTTCGACGAGCTCCCGCTCTTCTTCGCTTAATTCCTGCCGGAGCTGTTTTAATTTGCGGAAATCCGAGGGGCGGAAGCGCGCTTGCCCGAAATCGACGTGCTCTCTTGTCGCCACCCGGAGGGTGTCCATCGGAATAGCCCACAGGGGAAACTCGCCGCGCAGGTCCATTTCCGGGTCGGCGATTTCGAGAATGGCGAGCAGGTGATACGAGCAATTCTCGTCGAGAAAAAAGTAATCGAAGTAAGTGTGCCCGAGTTCCCACAAGTGGCGGGCCATGCGGTCCACTTGCTCTTGATCGAAGTCGAGGGGGTATTCCCAAAGGTCGCGGTTTTCGACGTTCGTGTATTCCTGGATTTTTAAATAATACGGGACCGTGGAAAACCGTCCGTCAAATCCGCCAAAAAGCCCCCGGGAGGCGTAGAGGACGCCGATGTCCGTATCCACGGTGGCGGCGAAGTTCACGATGTAGGAGAGGACGTCCGAGCTCTCGGGCGCCCCCTTGGCGGTCATTTTGAGGAACGTGTGCCCGTAGAGGGAGGCTGGGTTGTTCAAGTACGCCGTGGCGAAGATGAGCGAAGCTTTCCCCGGATTAAACCGCGCGAGCCAGGAATCGAAGACGGGGCAGGAAACCGGGGGGAGTTCCGCTTCGTTAATCTCCAGCTTTTCGATCACCCAGCGCGTGCGCTCGGGGAATTTGCACCGGGGGTGCTCGGCCTCGGGATTCTCCGGCATGGGTTCGAAGAGGGCTGCCACGGTGGCGAGAAGCTCGGCCTCCGGATCGGTTCTTCCCTCGGGGGAGAGGAAAAATTCCATCCCGTCCGCTTCGCTCCGGAAGTAGCCGAAGAGGTTGCGGCGGTAGTGAAGGAGAAGATGCCAGTAACGTTCTTTGTGGGGCTTGAGTTCCATCGCCTTTGCTTGGAGGGTTTCCACGGAAGGCGCGGCGGCTTCCTGCGCGGGTGCCGCTGAGGCGAGAAACAAGACGAATGAAAAAGCGAAAATGCCGCGCATAAAAAAGCACCGCCGCCATCCCATCGGATAGCGGCGGCGCAAGAGACTAGCGGACAAATTCAGGAGCGGAAATCAGATGCGGGCGCAGCCCTTGGAGAGCTGGGCGTCCGAGCGGAGGAGGCCCTTGACGCTCTGGAGCGTCTCGGCGGGCGTCGTCGCGTCGGAGGCAAAAATCTCTCCATAGTGAGCTTTCGTCGTGCTGGCGAACTGGCCGTGGAGGTCTTCGCCACAACCGAGCACGTCGGCGAAGGCCGTGAGGAATTCGCCCTCGCCGGCCGCCATGTCACGGGCGATGTGGTCGTGGTTTACTTCCACGAACATCTCCTGCTCCCGTTCGAGCTTCACGAGGCCCTGCTCCGTGCAGTTCGAAATGCCGGTCGTGATGCCGAAGCACTGGCTGAAGAACGTGCCGTTCGTCGTCGAGGCCATGATTTCCCGCATGGGGCGGCTATTCACCTTGCTCTTCAAACCACCCTCGCCCCAGAGCATGGAGCCTAGACCGCAGCCCGCGTCGCCGTAGGTGCCGGCGCTCACCGTCGCCGCGATCCCGAGGACGAGAACCAGAGACGAAACCATCAGGCTTTTCTTCATAAAATCCTCCTCCAAAGCGCCCTTCCCGCAACGGGGCGCAAGTCCGGCGACACTAGCACGGAGGCCCCCTCTTGCAACGCTATAACGCCCTTAGGGTTGCCTATGGGAGAACGGGGTGCTACGGACGGATTGATTGACTCGCCAGTCAATCTTTCGGGAGGAAGGCCCCCATGGATCGAATCGAAACTGAAATCACCAAAATGCTGGGCATCCGCTACCCCATCCTCGCGGCCCCCATGTTCCTCGTCTCGACTCCCAAGATCATGGCCGAAGTGGGGGAGGCCGGGGGTTTGGGGTGCATGCCGTCCCTCAACTGCCGGACCTCCGCCGAGTTCCGCGACGCCGTGCGGGAGACCAAGAAACTCACCAAAGCCCCCTTCGGTATCAACCTCGTCATCAAGATGAGCGGCCGTTTGCAAGAAGACCTGGAAATCTGCCTCCAGGAAGGGGTGCGGCTCATCATCACGAGCCTGGGAGATCCGACCGAACTCGTCCGGGCCGCCAAGGCCAAGGGGACGTTCGTTTTCTCCGACGTCATCAACATGCGGCATTCCAAAAAGGTCGAAGCGGCTGGAGTCGATGCGGTCATCGCCGTATCCGCCGGGGCGGGCGGCCACGCGGGGGCGATTACGCCCTTCGTCCTCATCCCCTGGCTCAAGGCCAACTTGAAGATTCCCGTGGTGGCGTCCGGCGCCATCGCGGACGGAAAGGGCCTTGCGGCAGCCCTCGCCCTCGGGGCGGGCGCCGGTTACATCGGCACGCGCTTCATCGCCACCCACGAAGCGCCCGTCGAAAAGGAATACAAGGAGATGATCCTCCGCGCCTCGCCCGAGGACATCGAGTACACGAAGGAAGTCTCGGGCACGAACGCCAATTTCCTCAAGGAAAGTCTCGAACAATTCCGCGCGGGCAAAGCGAGTGGCGCCTGGAAGAACGTCTGGAGCGCCGGCCACAACGTGGGCCTCATCAGCGAGATCAAGGGCTGCCGCCAGGTGGTCGAAGAGATGGTGAGCGAATACGGCCGGATCGTGGAAAAGTTGCCGCGGTTGCAACACGAAAAGGCGGCATGAGGGAATCAGCCCTTCTGAGCTTTGTCTCCATCCCCCGCCCTCACGAATTCGATCACCGCCACTTCGGGCGGGCAGAAGCTCCGCACGGGGGGGCCGGCGTATCCCAAACCGCTCGATACATAGAGGTGGGAGTTTTCCCGTTTAAAGAGACCCCAGTCGTAGGGGTGGAAGAGTTTCGCCGGGGAAATATCGATTCCGGCCAGATTCAAATGCACTTGCCCGCCGTGGGTATGGCCCGCGAGAGATAGCTGGAACCCTGCCTGGGAGGCTTCGCGGAAGGCCTCGGGCCGGTGGGTGAGAAGCAGGTTGTATTTGGAAGGATCGAGTTGTTTCCCGAGTTCTTCCACTTCGGGAAAACTTTTCGGCAATTTTTCTGCCGGGTCGTTGATTCCCCAAAGGACGAGGCCCGGGACGCCGGGGACTTCCACGTTCCTTGCGCGAAGCACCTGGATGCCGTTCTTCTCGAACAGGGCGGAGAATTTCTCGACGCCGAAATAGCGGTCGTGGTTTCCGGGAACGGCGTAGAGGCCGTGGGGGGCTTCGAGGAGGGAGAGGGGGTTTTCGCCCTCTTTTTCGTACTCGGGTTCCGAGTTCCAGTGGTCCCCCGTGTGGACGATCGCGTCGGGCCGCTCCTTCATGACGAGCCGCATCATTCCTTCTAATTCTTTTTCGCCCAGGAACGGGCCCACGTGGATGTCGGTAATTTGCGCGATCCGAAGGCCCACTAAGTGCCGGTGCTCTTCAGGGACGGGAACGCGGATGGTGCGGACGCGGACGTCTTTCTCATTGCTCGTCGCGACAGCCCAGCCCGAGGAACCCGCCGCGAGCGTGACACCCCCCGCCACGCCGTAGGAGAGAAACGCCCGGCGGGTGAGTGCTGCCTCCCGCCCTCCCCCGCCAGCGGGGGAGGTGGAAGCGGGGGCTATCTCTCGCCGCTTCTCCCACCACTTGAGTCCGTAATGGGCGAGGAGGAGAAAACCCGCTCCGGCGGCGGCGGCGCCCACGACGAAGTAGCTCGTCACGTAGAGGCGATAGAGGAAGGACCAGATTTCAGGGGAGCCGGGCGTCGCGTGGAAACTCCGCTTGATGGCCCGGAACCAGAAGTTGCCTGCAAGCAGCAGGCCCGCAAGCGCATACCAGAAAGAGCGGGGGATTTTCCGCAGGCGCGGAAAGGCCTCCCACAGGTGGTAGAGGACGAGCCATTCGAGGCCCGTGAGGAGCGCGTTGCGGAGGTAGTCCGCGGGCATGGCTATATTATAAGCCTTGCAGGCGCATTTTCTTAGGGGCCGCCCATGCGGGATTTAAACACGCTGGTAGAGGAAATCCGCAAAACCCTTCCCTGGGCGCCCCTGGGTTCCTTCCCCACGCCCCTCGAGCGGTTCGCCGGTTCCGGCGAGGCCGAAATCTGGGTGAAGCGCGATGATCTCACGAGCCCCCTCTACGGCGGGAACAAGGTCCGAAAGCTCGAATTTCTCCTGGCCGACGCGAGAGCGAAGGGCGCCGGGAAAATCCTCACCTTCGGAGGCGTGGGATCGAACCACGCCGTCGCCTGCGCGGCCCACGGCTCCGAGGCGGGGCTTTCCTGCGAAGCCATCGTGGTGGATCAGCCGCTGACACCCCACGTCCGGAAGAACCTTTTGCTAGGCCATTCCTTCGGCGCGCGCCTTCACTACGCGAGTTCGCTTCCGGGGGCCCTCGTCCAGTTCGCGAGCTTGCGGAGGCGCCTTGGAAAGGAAACGGGAAAAGCTCCGTACGTGATTCTTCCCGGGGGTTCGACGCCGCTCGGATCGGTGGGTTACGCCCTCGCGGCCCTCGAACTCGCGGAGCAGGTGGGGCGCGGCGAACTTCCCAAGCCCGACGCCGTGTTCGTGGCCCTTGGATCGAGCGGAACCCTGGGCGGCCTTCTCGCGGGCGCGGCGCTTGCGGGAATTTCCTCCGAGTGGGTGGGCGTCCAGGTGGTCGAGTGGCCGGTGGTTAGCGCCTGGAACGTCCGCCGCCTCGCGGAAGGGACGCTCAGGCTCCTCAAGGCCTCCGGGAAGAGGCTGCCGCCGTTCCAGATCGAAAAGGGATTTTTCGGGGGAAAGTACGGCCTGCCCACGCAAAAAGGAGCGGCCGCCATCGAACGGGCCTCCGCCTCGGGCCTCGCGCTCGAAGGGACGTACACGGGAAAGACCTTCGCCGCTCTTCTCGATTGGGCCGCCCGCGAAGAGAATCGCGGGAAGAGAGTTCTTTTCTGGAACACCTACAGCGGCGCCGACCAGACGAAGAGACTCGAAAAAGCCGACTGGCGGAATCTCCCTCAGGATTTGTGGAAGTATTTTGATGAGAGCGTGGAGATGGTGAAACCCGAAGAAGAATGAGAGTAGCCACCGATGAACACGGATCGGGAGAAGAGCGTTAATCAGTCATGACATCTGTGTTTATCGGTGTTCATCTGTGACTGGTATTTTTCCGTCTCACGCCGTCGCGACTTGTTTGAGAAGGTCGATGTTGTCCAAGGCTTTTCCGGAGCCCAGGGCCACGCACCAGAGGGGATTTTCCGCGATGATGACGGGGAGGCCCGTCTCTTCGCGGATCAAAACGTCCAAATTCCGGATGAGGGCGCCGCCGCCAGCGAGGACAATCCCCTTGTTCGCGATGTCGGCGGCGAGTTCCGGGGGCGTGCGTTCGAGGGCCACCCGCACGGCGTCCAGGATGGCGTGGACGGGCTCGCTCATGGCTTCGTAAATTTCTTCCGAACTCAGCAGGAGGGTTTTGGGGATTCCCGCCACGAGGTCGCGGCCCTTCACTTCCATTTCTCGCACGTCTTCCGTCCGGTAGGCGGTGCCGATCTGGATCTTGATCTGTTCGGCCGTCGTCTCGCCGATCAGCAAATTGTACTTGCGCTTTACGTACTGGAGGATCGCCTCGTCGATCTTGTCCCCCGCGACGCGGACGGAGCGGGAGAAGACGATTCCCCCCAGGCTGATGATGGCGACTTCCGTGGTGCCGCCGCCGATGTCGACGATCATGTTCCCGGAGGGCTCGGTGATGGGGAGGCCCGCCCCGATGGCGGCGGCCATGGGCTCTTCAATGAGATAAACCTCGCGGGCGCCCGCTTGCTGGGCCGATTCGCGCACGGCGCGTTTTTCGACTTCGGTCACACCGAAGGGGACGCAGATCATGATCCGGGGCCGGACGAGCGTCGTCCGGTTGTGGGCCTTGCGGATGAAGTAGCGGAGCATGGCCTCCGTCACGTCGAAGTCGGCGATCACGCCGTCCTTCATGGGACGGATGGCCTGGATGTTGCCGGGCGTGCGCCCGAGCATGAGCTTGGCTTCCTTGCCCACGGCCAGGATGCGCTTTTCCCCCCGGGAGCCGCGCTGCACGGCGACGACGCTGGGCTCGTTCATCACGATGCCCTGGCCCTTGGCGTAGACGAGGGTGTAGGCCGTCCCAAGATCGATGGCGAGGTCGTTGGAAAAGAGTTTTAAAAACCAGTCGAACACGGAAAAAACCTTCCGCCCCGTTCGTAGCGCCCGGCCCGGGGGTTGGCAAACGGCCCCATTGGACCCGCCAAAGGGCCGTGATAGAGTCGCGCCTTCCAGTGGCAGAGGTCCGTCGATTCCGGTTCCGATTTTGCGCGGACTTCTGTACTACTCCCTGGTAAGGAGATATTTTCCGTGGCCCGTACCCTTCTTTTCGCGGTGGCTCTTTTCCTGGTTTCGCCCCTTTCCCTTCGCGCCCAGTCCGGCCGCGTTCCGGCCGACAAGCCCAAAACTCTCCAGCGGACGGCCGACGCCATGGTGGTTTCGGGCGATCCCTTAAGCGCCCTGTGGGGGAAGAAGCTCGACAAGATGCGCCTCTTTTCCCTCCAGGGGGGCGCTTTCGCGCCCATTCCCTACCAGATCGACAAGCGGGGCACGGAGGGGGACTACCTCATCCCCCAGGCCTCCATGAGCGAGGACGTGATGGAGGAGACGGGCTTCGACCAGCGCACGGACGCCGAGCGGCGTCAGGAGCGGATCAAGCATTTCGAAAAGAAGCGCAAGGATTACGAAGAAAACGTGGCCAAGGGGAAGATGAAGCAGGCCGATCTGGACGAGATGCGGCGCGTGGCTTATTTCGACGAACGCCCGGACGAACTCGATTACAACGACGAACTCGTTTTAATGGCGCGGGATCTGGGAGACCGGGTTCACCGCTCCCTGTGGCCCACGAAGGAAGGCATCGAGCTGGAAGTCGAAGACCCCTTGAACGGCGAGAAGGCCTGGGCCTACCTCCTCTACTTCCCCACGAGCGCCCCGCCCGCGAGCCCCAAGGACTACGTCAAATACGACCCCAAGGGGGACATGGTCGAGGGGCAGTACGCCAAGCTCGATTTCATCGATAACAAGCCCCTCATCCTGGAGCAGATCGTGGGGAAGATGCCGAACGGCGGGACCCTTCCAAACATCCTCGACCGCTTCAAGCTGCGGATCAAGATCAAGCCGCGGCTCCTCTTCTGCGCGCCGCTCCGGTTCGACGAGAACAACACGAAGTCCTTCACGATCGGCTACAAGGACGGCCCCGTCCGCGTCATCCGCCGGAACATCTTCTGGATCACCTTCGGCGGCCTCAAAGTCCCGTTCTTCCCGAAGGCGGTCATCTATTACGTCTTCTACGACAACGCCTTGATCGGCCCCACGGAGATCTACAACCCGTTCAACCCCAAGATCATGCCCTGCGGCGGCAGCCACTTTACGGCCGGCGTCGACCTGCGCAAGTCGGTCTACGGCATCGAGCTCTACACCCAGGACAACCCCTCGAACATCGTGGTGGATGGGAAGATGAACGAGACGGAGAAAAACATCGTCCGGGCCAA
>JBFLVN010000093.1:0-12724 GCA_040758475.1 Bdellovibrionota bacterium | reverse complement strand
TGCTCGCGGAACGCTGAATTTAGAAAAAGCTCAAAGAAGCTGGACGATTTCGAGGGGATGGGTGACGAGGTAATCGGGCTTGGCGTCACGGATGAGTTCTTCCCCCCGGAACCCCCAAGTGACGCCGCAAGAAGCCGCCCCCGCCGCCCGGGCCGCACCCACGTCCTGAGGACCATCGCCCACCATCAAGGTCCCCACCGGGGAAATCCCCATCCGGTCGCAGATTGTACGCAGCACGATGGCGTCGGGCTTTTTCCCCGCGAGCGAATCCCCCCCAATGATCTGGTTGAATAATCTATCCCACCCCAGGCCCGAGACGATTTTTTTCGTGAATTTCTCCGACTTGTTCGTGGCGATCGCCTTGGGAATCCCCGCCAGGGCATCGAGCATTTCACTGATCCCGGGATAAGGCCCCGTGTTGCTGAGCAGGTTGGCTTCGTAATACTGCAAATAAATCTTCAACCCTTCTTCCAGCAGGTGCTTTTTATCGGAAGGAAGGGCCCTATCGACGAGGGCCCGGGCGCCATCTCCCACGTAGCTGCGGATTTCGGAAATGTTGTGCTCCGGAAATCCGAAATGCCGCATGACGTGGTTGACGGCGTTGGAAAGGTCGATGGACGAATCGATGAGGGTCCCATCGAAGTCGAACACCAGAAGCTGGAAGCGGGCTGCCACGAACGTTTTTCTCCAAACGCGCCGGGAGCATACCGAAAAGGACCGCAAAGACAACGCTTCCGGTGGTTCACTGGAAGCGGTTATCCTCGCTTGCGATGAATGACGCCGAACGCTGGGACAAAAAGTGGGCGGAGGAGACGCATCCCTCGGAGCCTTCCGCTTTTTTCCTCCGGTGGCTTCCCCGGCTCCTTTCCCATCTTCGGCGCCGTCCGGGGACTCAGGTGCTCGATGTGGCCTGCGGGACGGGGCGCCACACCCTGCCGCTCGCCCGGGCGGGCGTCTGCGTCGAAGCGGCCGACATTTCAGAAGTCGCCCTCGAAAAACTCGCCGTCCGGGCCCGGCACGAAGCGCTCTCCATCCATACCCGCCGCCTCGATCTTTCAAACCAACAAGCGAGAAAACTCGAAATTCGAACGTACGATACGATCCTGGACTTCTTCTACCTGGAGCGTCCGCTCTTCCCAGTTCTTGCACGGGCGGCGCGCCCAGATGCTCTTTTGCTCTTCGAAACACGCCTTGCCGGTCCCGTTGGAACGGCCACAAATCTCAAAGGCTTCTGGCTTGCCCCCGGAGAAATCCAAAAACTCTTGTGGCGGGATTGGAAAATCCTCGAACTCTTTGAAGGGGAACTGGCTGGTGGTGCCTTGGTACAAGTTGCCGCCCGGCGGCGCTAGAAAACCTTCCGCCACCCTTGTTCGGCCAGCTTGAGCAGAAGGTCCCGGATCGCCAGTTCGCCGAGTTCCGGCGCCCGTCCGGCCACGTAGGCAAAAGCCCGTTCCAGGATTCTTTTCCGCTCAAAACCAAAATCGAGAGCATAGCGATAAAACGGGCTGTAGAGGACCCGGGCCGCCAGCCGGTTGCGGGCGAGTTCGAGTCCCA
Organism: Bdellovibrionota bacterium; assembly: GCA_040758475.1. Classification (GTDB taxonomy): domain Bacteria; phylum JAGRBM01; class JAGRBM01; order JAGRBM01; family JAGRBM01; genus JBFLVN01. Next base: position 11,170 of record JBFLVN010000093.1, on the reverse strand, counting down.
GGGAACTGTTCCGAACATCCCGGGTGTAAGACCCAAAGGAAAAATCCCTTTTCTCATCCGCCTGGATGAGTGCTTTGGCCGCCATCTTCCCGTAAGCGAAGGCCTGATGGAGCCCTTCGGCCACAAGGGGGTCCGCCCCCGCCGCATCTCCCACGAGCAGAGCGCGGGGAGCTGAAAACCTGGCTTTCGGGGTCCACTCCCGGATACTCCAGGCATCGAAGGAATCCTCTCCGATTTCATATCCCCACTTTCGGGCGAGCCGCGCGAGGATGGGGCGAGGATTTACCCGCTTCTCGGAGCGAGCCGTCCGGTCGTAGATTCCGATCTTCGCGACCATCCCTCCGGGCGAAGGTTCTGGAAAAAGCCAGGCATAGCCCCGAATACCGTGATCGAGGCACGTAAAATCGAAAACAAGATCGCGGGAAGCGCCGTTCCGAAGGGGCGCCTCGGCCTGGAGAAGGCGGCCGCGGGGATAGGTCTCCGGAATATGGGCCGCCCGCCGCACGAGCGATCCCACTCCGTCGGCGCCGACGACCGCCTGCGCGCGGTATTCCCCCTGGCTGCTCTTGAGGAAGACCCCTTCGTCCGAAAAGCGGATTTCCTGCGCTTCTTCCTCTTCCCGGATTTGAACGCCTTTCTCTTTGGCTTTCCGGCAGAGGAAATCGTCGAGAAGCGCCCGGTCGAAGATGAGCGTCCCCCCCGGTTCAGAGATGACGGTCTGCTTTTCCCGGAACCGGATGTCGTAGCCCGGCGCCGTGAGCCGCTCGGGACCTTCCCGCAACAGATCGACACTTGCTTCCCGCAAGACCGGAAGGGCCTTCCCATTCACTCCGCCGCCGCAGAGTTTTTTCCGGGGGTGCTTTCGCTTTTCGAGAACGAGGGTCCGCGCGGCCAGGTCCGGCCGTAGGCGCGCGAGATAGAGGGCGGTCAGGAGCCCGGCCGGTCCCGCGCCGACGATGAGGGCGAAGGTATCCACCGGGAAAGAGGTTAATCCAGGCCAACGGCCGACCGGCAAGCGGGGGCGATCTGGTCGAGGGCGAGCACCTCGTCCACGGCCCCTGCTTCGGCGGCGGCCTTGGGCATGCCGTAGATCACGCTCGTCTCCCGGTCCTGGGCGAAGGTGATGGCCCCCCGGTCGTGCATGGCTTTGAGCCCGAGGGCGCCGTCCGTCCCCATTCCCGTCAGAACGACGCCGATGGCGTTTTCCCCGAAAACGTCCGCGGCGGCGAGCATGGTCACGTCGGCCGCCGGGCGGAGGAACGTCTCCGTGGGCGCTTCCGAAAGGCGGATCGTCTGCCGGCCCGGGTTGTGGTGGGCCGGCGCCACGAGCGTGTGAAGCCCCCCAGGGGCGATGTAGATGGTGCCTTTTTCCAAAAGCATTCCGTCTTCCGCCTCCACGACGCGGAGCGGAAGGGCCCGGTTCATGTCCGCCGCCAGGGACTGGGTGAAATGGGGGGGCATGTGCTGCACGACGATGGTCGGAAGGGGCCAGTTCGCCGGAAGGCCGCCCAGAACGACCTGAAGCGCCTGGACACCGCCGGTCGAGGCGGCGACGACGAGCACGGATTCGGCGGGGTTTCCGAGGCGCCGGCTCCTGCGCGCCGGCCTGGGAGCAGGGGGGCGGGCCGGACGCAAATCCGGCGGCGGCAAGCTGGTGACCGGTGAAACCATCGCGGGGCGGCGAGGCGTCGAGCGCTTGGCGATCTTGATCTTATCGATCAGGTGCTGCGCCACCATGTGCATGTCGAGGGAAACGACGCCGGAGGGTTTTTCCAGGAAATCGACCGCTCCCCGGCGGAGCGCTTCCAAGGTCACCTCCGCCCCCTCCCGCGTGTAGGCCGAGAGCATGAGAACGGGCCGGGGGAATTCGGCCATGATCCGCTCAAGGGTTTCGAGGCCCGAGAGGCCCCGCATTTCGAGGTCGAGGGTCACGACGTCGGGGTCGACCTGGGGGATCAGATCGAGGGCTTCCTCCCCCGAACGGGCCTTCCCCACCACTTCGATGCCGGGATCGCGGGCCAGGAGGTTCGCGATGGCCTTGCGCATGAAGTTCGAATCGTCGACGACGAGCACGCGGATTTTGGCGACGGACATGTCTGGCGATCCCGCGGCCCCGGCTAGTACTTGGCCCACTCCAGGAAATCGGAGAGGTCCGCGAACTCGAACTCCGTCGAACCCGTGCGGACCAGGACGCTGGCGATATGGCCCTGGTAAGTCTTGAACACGTCCTCTACCGCCGTGCCCGAGAATTCCGAACGCCGGTAACGCTTCCAGTTCCCTTCCGGCGTATCGGGCCCCTGCACGTAAATCCGGCCGAAGTCGTTCCGGTGGCCTTCGATCACGAGGCGGTCCGATTTCCCTTCGATCCACAGGACGATCTCGAAATCCAGGTCTTCCTGGTCCGTCTCGATCGCAAGCTGCTTTTTGACGACCCAGGGCAGAAGGTCGAGATCGACCGCCCGGGGCTTGGGCGGCGAAGCGGGCGCCGGAGGGGGCGCGGGGGGTGGCGGCGGCACGTCCCGTGAGGGCCCGGCGGAAGGAGCCGGAGGCGGGACTTCCTCCGCGAAGGCCCGCGCCGGCGCGGGGGGTGGGACGAAATCCCCGCCCGAAGGCGGCGGAAGCGGCGGTGGTTCGACGTGGGAGGAGAGCCCTCCCGCCGCCATCGGACGATTCATCTCCAGGGAGCGGCCGCCCGCCCCGAGACCGCGCTTTCCGCGGTTCCGGCCCGAATTTTTTCCTTTTACGTTCGCTCGCGGACCCATTGGATCACCTCGTCCGTCAGGGAGCGGTAACAAGCCGCCGCCCGGCCCGACGGGTCGTATTCGAAAATCGTCATGTGATGCCCCGGCGCCTCCCGCAGGCGCACGGTCGCGTGGACGGTGGAGCGGAAGAGTTTTCCGGGGAAACTCTCTTTCACCTTTTGAGCGACTTCGTGGGACAGGGAGTTGCGGGGGTCGAAATGGGTGATGACGAAGCCCAGGATGTCCACGGACGGGTTCCAATGCCGGGCTTCATCGAGCTTTCCGAGAAGCTGCTTGACGCCGATAAGAGAGAAATACCCCACGTCCACCGGCACGACGATCCAGCGGGCGGCGGCAAAGGCGAGGCCCGTGAGGCGCCCAATGGAAGGCGGACAATCGATGACCACGAAATCGTAATTGCCAGCCGAACGGACGAGCCATTGCGCAACCGCCGTCGCGGGCAAAGGGGTTTCGCCGTGCTCCATCTGGGCGAGCTGGGGCCGCGAAGCGACGATGTGGAGATTCCCCTTGCGGTAGAGGCCGTAATCGATGGAAAGATCGGAGCGGGTGAGGAGTTCGCAAACCGTCACGGGAACCTGCTCGATGTCGATTCCCAGGGAGGCCGAGGCGTTGGCCTGGGGGTCCATGTCCAGGAGAAGGACGCGGTGGCCCTTCAGGACGAGCCCAGCCGCCAAATTGACGGAAGTCGTCGTCTTGCCGCAGCCACCTTTCTGATTCGCGATCGCCAGTACGACGGGCATCGGGGCCTCTAAAAATCCAAGGGCGTTCAGATGTGGAAACGGTCCACGTGGCGGCGCACGTTGGCGGCCAGTTGGAACAGGTTTTCCACCGTGTGAGCGAGTTCTTCGGCCTGGTCCGATACCTCTTTGGCCGAACGGGAAATATCGGAAACGGCAACCGCCACTTCGTCGGAAACCCGGGATTGCTGCTGGGCGGCCTCCGCCATGGCGTTGGTCATGTCGAGCACCTTGGCGTTGCTCGCCACAATGTCGCTAAGGACCTCGCGCGTCCGGTTGGCGAGCCCGGCACCCCGGCCCACTTCCTGCGTGGCCGATTCCATCACGCCGACCGCCTGATTGGTCTCCTTGACGATTTCGCCAATGATGCCCGTGATCTGCTGGGTGGATTGGCGGCTCTTCTCAGCGAGCTTGCGGACTTCCTCGGCCACCACTTCGAATCCCCGGCCGTGCTCCCCCGCGCGCGCCGCTTCGATGGCCGCGTTCAAGGCGAGGAGGTTCGTTTGGCCGGAAATCTCCTTGATGACGTCGATGATCTTTCCGATTTCCTGGGAACGGGCCCCCAGGCGCCGGATCGACTGGGCCGATTCCGTGACGATCTTCTCGACCTTCTGGATGGCCGACTGGTTGTCGGCGACCACTTCGCCACCCTTGCCGGCGGTGCCGTTCGCGTTGTTGGCCAAATCCCGCGTGCGCTGGGAATTCTCGTAGACGAGCTGCACACTCGCCGCCATCTCCTCGATGGCGACGGTCATTTCCTTGGTTTTGGAGAACTGGTTCTCGGAATTACCTGCCATCCGCTTAATGCCGCTCGAGAAGTTCTCGGCGGCCGTCGCCAGTTGCTGGGTGGCCGTGAGCATCTCGCGGAAAACCTCCTGGATGCGGCCGGCCATCTGATTGAAGGAGCGGGAAAGATCCCCGATCTCATCGTCCCCCGACTCGCCGGTCCGCTGGGTGAGATCCCCCTGGGCGATCTTCGAAGCCACTTCGATCATGTTTTCGATGGGCTGATTAAGGGTCCGGTTCTGGATCCAGACCCCCACGATGGCGAGAATGACGGCGGCGATGAGGAAGGCCCCGGCAATGCCATAAACCACCCGGACTTCCGCCGTGATCACCTTTTCCGGGACTCCCAGGACGAGGACGCCGATGCGCCGGCCGTCGGAACCATCCCGCAGGAACAGGCGGAAGTTGAGAATCTTCTCGCCGGTCTTGGGCTCTTCGAAGGCGACCGTAGCGACGCGGTTCTGCGTGCTCTCCGCATCTTCCTCCCCGGTTTGCACCAGGAGTTGGCGGATGTCTTCCCTCGATTGAAGAAGAGGCTCGACTTCATACTCCTGCCCGCTCTCCGTCGTTCCGGAGAAAAGGATTTTCCCTTCCGTTTCCTTGGAGCCAGCGGCGAGGATCGCCCAGTAGGCGATTTCCCGGGACGCCTGGGCGTCCGTGATGATGCGGGGGACCATCGTCTTGATGTCCTGGATCTCCGGGAGCGGGACGAACCCCAGACGGAGCACTTCGTCGATGTTGAGCTTGACGTTGGCCGCGATGATCCAGGCTTTCTCCTCGAATTTCTCGCGGAGGGCGCTCTGGAAAGTCCCGGCGATCATGAACATCATGACGAGGGTGAGAAGCGTCAGGATGCCCACGGGCAGAAGCGTTTTCTGGCGGATGGTAAATCTCACGGAAGATTTCGGCTCCTTGGGTCTTTAGCGCTCGGTCCGGAAGCACCTACGATTTGAAACGCTTGACGATCTCTTCGCCCCGCCGGACGAGGATTTCAGCCCCCGATGACTCGATCCGAACCGTCTGGCCCGCCAGCCGTGTCCCCAGGAACAAGACGCGCCCGCCGTGGCGGACCCGCCCGTCGCTTCCGACGGCGATTTCCTGGCTCGGGGCTGCCGCCACCGGCGAAGGAGGCGGGGGAACGGGAACCGGCGTCTTCTTGTTTTGCGCCGCTCCGGCGGGGGCGCTCACGGCTTCGTACCACTTGCCGAGAACTTCTTCGTGCCCTCCGCCCGCTGGGGCCGAACCCGTTGCGCCCTGCGGCGTGGAGGCCTTTTTCTCTTCGGCCGTTCCCCCGGCCGCCTCGGCCAGGAGACTCCGCTCGCTGAGCGAAAAAATCTGTTCGAGGTTCAGGATCGTCACGAGGTGGCTTTCAAGTTCGCACACCCCTTCCAGGAAATCCGCCCGGAGCCCCCCCACGAGCGGCGGAGGCGGTTCGATCTTCCCTTCCTCGATCTTGATGACCTCGAACACCTGATCGACGGAAATCCCCACGAAGAAGGAACCCATCTCCAGGACGACGATGCGGGATTCCTCCGTTTTGGGGGCTTCCGGAAGTTCGAAGCGCTTCCGGAGATCGACGATGGGAATGATCTCGCCCCGCAGAGAGAGGATCCCTTCGATAAAAGCCGGCATCCGCGGGATGGGAAACACCCGCCCGCTCGAAATGATCTCCTTCACCTTGAGCACGGGAACGGCGTGGCGTTCCCGGCCGAGGCCGAACATGACGAACTTCTGGAAGACCTTCTGCGTCTCCCGCTCTTCGCGTTCCAGGAGCTGGGGCATGGTTAGGCGCCCTCCACGGCCGCGCCGCCAGCGGGCGCGGAAAGATTCCTAAAAAGGGTCGGCACGTCCAGGATCAGGACGACCTCTCCCGACCCCAGGATGCTCGCCCCGGCGATCGCATTGCCGCTAGGCCCCGCGATCCGCTCAATGTAGGGCCCCAGGGACTTCAGGACGGTCTCTTCCCTTCCGATCAACCTGTCGACAATCACACCCACGCGGCGGTTGAACACCTTTAATACGATCACCGGCAGGATGTCCACGGGCGATGGCAGCGGGGCGGCTCCAAAGAGGTCCCGCAGCGACGTCACGGTGACGGGCCGGTGGCGGAGGAGATAAATCCACTGGCCCTTCATCCGTTCGAGGTCCTTCTCCCGGATACGGATCGTCTCTTCGATGTAGTGGAGCGGAATCCCGAAAGACTGGCCTCCCACTTCGGCGAGGAAGATTTCGAGGATGGCCAGCGTGAGCGGAAGACGCAGCGTGAAGGTCGTGCCCTTGCCGGGCGTCCATTCGACGCTCACGACACCCCCCAGGCGTTCGATGGTGGCTTTCACGACGTCGAGCCCCACTCCCCGGCCCGATATTTCGTCCACGACGGCGGCCGTCGAAAAACCCGGGAGGAAAACCATGTCGGCGGCTTCCTTCTCGGTAAGCCGCCGGGCGTCCTCTGCCCCGAGGAGCCCCATCTCCGCCGCCCGGCGCCGGATGCGCTCCACGTCGAACCCTTTCCCATCGTCCGTCACTTCGATGAAGATCGAGTTCTGTTCGTGATAGGCGTTCAGAGTGATCGTTCCCCGAGGGTCCTTGCCCGCGCGAATCCGCTCGGCGGGCATCTCGACGCCGTGGCCGATCGAATTTCGGACGAGGTGAAGGAGCGGATCGTAGATCGCGTCCACGATCGTCTTGTCGAGTTCCGTGTTCTCCCCCCGGACGACGAGGTTCACGTCCTTGCCGAGCGAGCGCGCCGTGTCCCGGGCCGGGCGGTAAAAACGGTTAAAAAGCTGCTTGATCGGAACCATGCGGATCGAGAGGACTTCGTTCTGAAGTTCGCTCGCCACGTTGCTGATGAAATTGACGATCTCATCGAAAGAGCGGTGCTGGATGTCGCGGCGGAGCTGGAGGAGGCGGGAGCGGCCCGCGGCGAGTTCGCCGACGAGGTTCACGAGCCGGTCGAGCCGTTGCGCCGAAACGCGCATGTACTGGTATTCCCCGGCCGCTTCGGCGGCCGCGCCCCCCCCCTCTCTTTCGGAAGGTTCGGACTCCTCCGGTTCGGACTCCGGCGCTGCCGCCGGAGCAGCGGCGGCAGGTGGCGCGCTCGCCGAAGCGGCGCGCTCGCCGCGTTCGATGGCGGCCAGCTTGGCGAGAAGCGGAGCCGTGTCGACTCTTCCAAGGGAGTCGTTCACGAAGTCGTCGAGAATCTTGCGCGCCTGGTCCAGGCATTCGAAAAAAACATCCCCAATGTCGGGTGCAAAGCGAAGTTTCCCGTCCCGAAGGAGGCCCAGGACGTTTTCGGTCTTGTGGGAGAGTTCCTGAAGGGGGGTAAGGCCGATGAAGCCCGCGTTTCCTTTGACCGTGTGGGCGATGCGGAAGATGCGCTTGATGCGATCCGTGTTCCCCGGGTCGGCCTCGAACTTGACCAGTTCCTCGTTGAACTGGCCCAGCAGTTCCCGCGTCTCGTCCAGGAACTCGCCGTAGAGGGCCTGGATGTCTTCGCCGCCCAGATCGGCCACGCGCCTGCGCCTCCTCGAAATTCCCCGCGATCCCGTCTTACCCCAGTTTGTCCACAAGCTCCAGGAGCTGTTCGGGCTGGAACGGCTTGGAAAGATAGCGGTCCGCCCCCAATTCAATGCCCCGGCGCTGGTCCTCGTCCCGGTTCTCGCTCGTGAGGAGAATGACCGGCGTCTTGCGGGAGGCGTACTGGCTGCGGATTTCCCGGAGAACGTCGAGACCGCTCATCCGGGGCATCATGACGTCGAGGATCACAAGGTCGAAAGGCTCTTCGGCGTAGCGCTGGAGGGCTTCCATGCCGTCCCCGCAAACCTGGACGTGATGGCCCCGGGAGCGGAGCACGTAGCTAACGAACTTCTGGGTGGCGGCGGAGTCTTCCGCGAAAAGGATTTTCTTTCCCATAACCGCACCGGTCTACGGTTTCTCGTAGACCATTCCTCCCTCCATGAATTTCATCTTGAACGGAACACCCGAAACGTCGATGGTCTCGGCGTTGCCGAGAAAGACACAGCCGCCCGGCCGGAGGCGCTTGAAGAGGATTTCAGAAACCCGCTGCTTCGCGGCGGCGTCGAAGTAGATGAAGACGTTCCGGCAGAAGATCGCGTCCAGCATGGGGAGGTGGGCCGACTCTTCCGGCCGCACCAGATTGATCCGGCTGAACGTCACCATGGACCGGACTTTCTCCACAAGCGAGTAGCGCTCGCCGAGCGGCTGGAAGTAACGCTGGACCGTCGCTGCGTCGTAATCGCGGAGCTTGTGTTCGCTGTAGACGGCCCGCTCCGCCAGATGGAGAGCGCGGGTCGAAATGTCGGAGGCATAGAGATGGACGCGGAAATCCGCCGCCGCCCGGGCGTTCTGGGAAACGGCGATGGCGAGCGTGTAGGGCTCCTCCCCCGTGGCGCACGCGGCGCTCCAGACGTAGAGGGAGCGGTCCCCCTCCTTGGCCCGGCGATCCATGAGCTGCGGGAGAATCACGTCCCGGAAAGTCTTGATCTGGGCGGGGTTGCGATTGAAGTGAGTCTCCTGGACCGTGATCACGTTGATGAGGGCCTGCATCTCCCCTTCCGTGTCCCTGTTGTATTTGAGGAGGTAGTAGTAATCGCGGAAGGTGGGTGTCCTGGTCGCCTGCATCCGGTCCAGAACGCGGTATTCAAGAAAATCCATCCGGCTGTCACGGATGGAAATGCCCGTCCGCTGCGCGATCAGGTCACGCAGTTCGACGAACTCTTCCCGCCCCATCCGCGGAAGGGAGGCCGAAGGGATCACGAAATGCCCCCGATCCCCACGGAACGCTCCATGTGTTCGATCAAGGAGAGGGCCTCCTGCCGGACAAGGACGTGCTCGTCCCGAAGGCACGCGCGCGCGAGACCCAGTATTTTCTCATCGGGGGTCTTCGCGGCCGCTCGCAGGGCGCCGTGCCGCACGCGCCAGGCCGAATCTTCGAGGGCGCGGAGAATGGCTTCCCGGACGACAGCCTCACGCCGTCCAGTAAAAAGGTCCACGACGGCGGCGCGGACGTCCGGGTCCTGATCCCCCACGAGCAGGGCGATGTCGGAAATCGCTCCGTCTCCGGCGAGACGGAGCAGGGCTTCCGCCGCCGCTACACGGACGGGGCCCATGGGATCGCGAAGGCGCTCCCGGAGCGGGACCGTGGCCCTCGTATCGCCGATGAGGCCCAGGGCCCTGGCGGCCTGGAAACGAACCCAGAAATCCGGGTCGCCCAGAAGGAACATGAGGGGCTCGACGCCCCGGGGGTCGTGAAGCTGCCCCAGGACCTGGGCGGCCGAGCGCCGCAGGACCGGATCATCGTTTCCAAGCAGAAGGAGCGGAAGGGAACCCACCTTGCGCTCCTCGAGGCTCGCGAGGGCGAACACGGCCGCCTGCTTCACTTCGTTGCTTTGATCCAGGAGGAGGTGCTTGAGGGGTTCGGTGGCCCGTGCATCGCGAAGCTCGCCCAATGTCCCCGCGGCCATGGCCCGTACTTCCGAGAGGGGGTCTTGAAGGAGGGCGAGCAGCCGGTCGAAAACCACCGCGACGGGAAAACGCGCAAGCGCCCGCTGGGCTGCGCTCCGGACGGCGGCGGAGGGGTGCTGAAACTGGTCGATGAGCGGATCGACCGATTTGAGATCACGAATCCGGCCAAGCGCCTCGCAGGCCGCCCGGTTGATCTCCACGTCGTCGTGGTCGAGAAGCTGGACGAGAAGGACGACCGATTTCGCGCCGCCCACCTTGCCGAGCACGTCGATGGCGAGGATCTGCCCCGGCAGGTTCATTCCAGCGAAACCGGCCAGGAGAGGGGACTCAGCGGCGGCGCCGATGGCCGATAGGGCCCGCGCCGCCGCGGCGGCCTCTTCGTTGTCGATCTCCTCCTGTCCCCCGGCATCCTTGGCCGAGAGGAGCGGGAGGAGCGCCCCACAGGCGCCCTCGTCCCGCAGGAGGCCCGCCACGTCGATCCCTGCCCGGCGAAGCTCGGCGTCTTCGGAAGCGATGGCCCGGTGGGCCACGCCTAGGATGTTCTCCCGGTCTTTCCCTTCGAAAACGAGAGGCGCACCCGTTCGGGACGCCACGCGCGCAAGCGCCCGCAAGGCGAGTTGAGAGAGTTCCTCGTCGCTGACGATGAAGTTATAGAGCGGCTGGAGCGATTTCGCCGTCCCCACCCGCCCCAGGGCGTCGAGCACGGTGGGAAGGGCCCATATCTCCGTCTTGCCGATGAGCGAGAGGAGATCTTCCTCGAAATCGCTGGTCCCGAGCTGGCCGATCGCTTCCAAGGCGGCCGTCTGCACCCAGAGGGAGGCCGAAAGGGCCTTGCGGAGTACGGGAACGCTCGAACGGCTCCCCAATTTCCCGAGGGCCAGGAGCGCCTGGTACCGCGTATTCTCGTCGGAGTGGAATTCGGCGATGGGAAGGAGCGCCGGGGCCGCCACGGGATCGCCGATCTCGCCCAGCAGTTCGACCGCGTAACGGGCAACGGCGGCATCCGGGTCTTTCAAAAGGCCCTGGAGGGGTTCGACTACCCGGCGCCCAAGGCCCCTGAAAATCTCGATGGCCGCGTTGCGGATGCGGGCGTCGCCGTTGTGAAGGGCCTGCATGAAGTCGCCAAGCCCCTGCCCCCCTCCGATGGCCAGGATCGCCCGCACGCAAGCGCCCCGGACGAGCCAGTTTTCCGTCGGAAACGTTTTGACGAGCGCCGGAAGAGCAGCCGGATCGCCGAGGGCGGCAAGATCGCGCGCGGCAGCCCGCTGGACGTCCGGGTCCGCGGACCCAAGCCGCTCAAGCGCCACAGCGAGAGAAGTGCCGGTGCCGTCGGAAGGCATGGACGAAAAAGTTTTCTCCAGAATTTTGGGACAGACGGATTCTTTAATGTTTACCCGTACT